>CAZRLK010000093.1:0-19485 GCA_964600555.1 uncultured Bradymonadales bacterium | reverse complement strand
GCGAGATATCGTGTTTTTTGAGAATGTATTCGACGCTCTTGCGGTGGACGCCGGCGATGCGGGCCGCCTCGGAGACGTTGCCGTCCGTGCGGCGCAGAAGTTCACTCCAGTAGGTGCGCTCGAATTGCTCGATCAGCCGGTTTTTGGCGTCCTTGAACGGCAGGTTTTCGTTGATCGCCAGATCGGCCATCGACGAGGCCGACTGCTGGGCGACCTCCGGCTCCGAGGGGGCCGGCTCGTCGACGTCCAGAAAGCGCGTCTCGATCTTGTCGCCCTGGGTCAGCAACACGGCGCGCTCGACGAAGTTTTTCAGCTCGCGGACGTTGCCCGGCCAGCGGTGGCGCTTGAGTTTTTCCATCGTCTTGTACGAGACCTCGACCTCCTCGCGGCCGGCCATCTCGTTGGCCTCCTTGAGGAAGTGCTCGACCAGGAGCGGGATGTCCTCGGGGCGCTCCCTCAGCGGCGGCAGGGTGACCTTGACGACGGCGAATCGGTAGTACAGGTCCTCGCGGAAGTTCCCCTCGGCGACCTCGTGCTGGAGGTTGCGGTTGGTGGCGGCGACGATGCGCACGTCGGTCGGGACGGTCTCGTTGCTGCCGACCGGCTTGACCTGCTCGTTTTCCAGGGCCCTCAGCAACTTTGGCTGCAGGTCGGGCGACAGCTCGCCGAGCTCGTCCAAAAACAGCGTCCCGCCCTCGGCCGCCTGAAACGCCCCCTCGCGGGTGCCGCTGGCGCCGGTAAAAGCCCCCTCGACGTGGCCGAAAAGCTCCGATTCGATCAGATCCGGCGGGATCGCCGAGCAGTCGACGACCGTAAACGGCCCGTCCGAACGGTCCGGATGGTGCTCGTGCAGGGCCCGGGCCACCAGTTCCTTGCCCGTCCCCGATTCTCCCTCCACCAGAACCGTCGCATCCGTCGGAGCCACCCGCTCGAGCAGCGAAAAGATCTCGCGCATCGCCAGGCTCTTGCCCAGAAGCTCCCCGTAGCGCTCCCGCCCCGAAAAGTGCACCTCGACCTCTTCGCCGGTCGTATCGAAGCGCAGGTGCGTCTTGCCGACCCGGAAGCTGGTGGCGTCCTGCAGGTAGATCTCGCGCAGGCGGTATCCGTCGACGTAGGTGCCGTTTTTCGAGTCGCGATCCTCGAGCACATACCCCTCCTCGCCGACCTCGATGACGGCGTGCAGGCGGCTGACCGAAGGATCCTCCAGGACGAGATCGTTTTCGGGGGAGCTGCCGATGCGCATCCGGCGGCCGTCGCACTCGAGACTCGTCCCCTCGTCGGGGCCATCGACGACGGTCAGCCGGTATTGCTGAAGCTCGAGTTTCTCTTCCCCATCGTCGAGATACACGGTACGGGTCGATTCACTCATCGGCTCTCTCGAGGGTATCAGTCATCATCCGTCGTCCGGATCCCAGACCGTCAGCGACGTACAGTCCTCGCCCGGTTCGACATTGAACTCGAAGGTCTCGTCGCGGCCGGCGTCCGGATTTCGCACCCGGATCGTATGCTCGCCGGCCGGCAGCTCGTAGTGTTGCAGCTTCTGGCGACGCTCGTCCAACCACTCGCCGTCGATCGCCAGTTCGTTGTACTGTGGATGGACCGCAAAGAAATTCAAACAGCCGGTCTCCTTGTCCTCGAGCTCGACCTGAAGCGTGCGACCGGCCCACTCGTCGACCTCGATCTCCCGCTCGATCGTCTCGTAGTTGGTCTTTTCGAAACGCACCGCGACGCTCTCGCCGCGCTCGAAGGTCTCGCTCACGGGCGTCTCGCCGATCTGGCGGTCATCGACCCAGACGACCGCCTCGGAGGGCTCGCTGGCAAAAGAGACCTCGACCTGCCGACCGGCCGGCCTCGCATGCTCGGCAGGCGAGGTTTCGGAGGAGGGGGCCTCTTCGTCGTCGGCCTCACCGCGCACCTCGGAGGACTCGCAGCCTAGCTCGACGGTCACCGTCCGCTGCTCGCGGCCGTAAAAGACCGGACGCTGCGCACGCTCGCATCCCTTTTTGCGGGCTTCGACGAACTTCGTCTCCCCGGGAGCCACCCGGATCGTCTGGGGCGCCTCGCCGGTCGGCGTCTGATTGACGCGGAGTTTCGCTCCCGAGGGATCCGTTTCGATCAGAAACTCGCGCCGCTCGTCGTCGCTGTCCGACTCACCGCCCTCTTTTTGCAGATGGACGGCGAGCGTCTCGTCCTGGCCGGGATCGAGGGTGACCTCGATCTCGCGAGAGGCGTAGCCGTCCTTCTCGAAGGCGACGACGTGCTCGCCGGGGGAGATCCGAAACTCGTGGGGCGTCCGCTCGCCGTCGAGCCGCTCGCCGTCGACGCTGATGCTCGCCCCCGACGGCTCGGTGCGCAGTGAAAGCTCTCCGGCGTCGCTACCGCCGAATCCGAAGATCAGCCCGGCACCGAGACCGATCCCGAGCAGCAGTGCAACGCCGATCACGGCGAAGCGACGGCCCGCCTCCAATCCGCCATTCTGCTCGCGGCCCGCGGGCTCCTCTCCCGGTCCTCCCGACCCGGCGGCGCCGGTATCCACAGCTTCGTCGACCTCGGAGCCGGTCTCGGGGGTCAGCGTCTCGGTGCGCCCGCCCCCCGGCCCGGAGTCGATGCGTGGCCGCGACGCCTCCTCGCCGCCCTCCGCCGGCTGCGTCTCCCGAAAGGGATCGATCTCGCTGCCGTCCGACGGCTCGTCGAGACGCTCGAGCTCGTGGTTGAGCGCCTCCTCGAGATCCATCTCGCCGTCGGGCGGTTGCTCGTCGGTCTCCCGCTGGAATTCCTCGCGCTCGAGGCCCTCCGGGAACAGCTCCCGGAGAAACTCCGCGACCCGGGTGCTCGTCACCGGCGATCCCCCCCCGAGAAATTCCATCAGCTCCAGGTGCATCTCGTCGATCGTCTGGTAGCGCTCCTCCGGCTCCTGCGCGAGCGCCCGCTCGACGATCGCGTCGAGCCGCGGGGGCACCTCGCCTTCGACGAAACTCGGCGGCTCGAACTCGCAGTCGCGCACCAGATCGAGGCTCTTCAGATCGGAATCCCCCTCGAACGGGCGCAGACCGGTCAACATCTCGTAGAAGACGACACCGGCCGAGAAGATGTCGCTTCGGTGGTCGATCTCGTCGCCCCGGGCCTGCTCGGGACTCATGTAACAGCACTTGCCCTGGATGCGCCCCGAGACGGTCTTGGCGCGCCGGTCGGCGGCCCGCGCAATGCCGAAATCGATGATCTTGACCTCGCCCTCGGTCGAGATCAGGACGTTCGAGGGGCTGACGTCACGGTGGACGATTCCGAGATCGTTGCCCTGCTCGTCGGTCTGGCGGTGGGCGTAGCCGAGTCCCTCGCAGACCTCGGCGACAATGTAGGCGGCGATCTCCGGGGGCATCACCTCGCCGCGCTCGCGCAGCCGCTTGAGCACCTCGCGCACGTCCCGCCCGGGCACGTAGTCCATCGCGATGAAATACTCCCCGTCGACTTCGTCCATGTCGAAGACGGGGACGATGTTGCCGTGGGTGAGGTTGACGACGATGCGGCCCTCGTCGAGGAACTTGTCGACGAAGGTCTCCTCTTCGGCCAGGTGCGGCAGGATCGTCTTGATGATGACCGTCTTCTCGAAGCCCGCCGTGCCCGAGACGCGCGCCAGATAGATCTCGCCCATGCCTCCGACGGCGATCCGTCGGATCAGCTCGTAGCGGCCCAGCTTTCGCGGCGTGTCATCCTCCATCATGCCTTCTCATATCACACAGATCGCACGCATCTAAGCGGCTCCCGCCTTCGCAAAGGCAGGGGCCTCTCGACGTCGAACTTCCGTCGGCGCACTGTGAACTGCCAGCACGAGAGGCCGCCGACGCTCCTCAACAATTTTTGGGGTTCGTGGACACTCCCCGTCCGAGGGTCGGCGACCGGGGGAGACGCTGTGAGCATGCCTCGATCGGCACCTCACCCTCGGCTCTCGAACAGTTACCGCCCCGATTGTCAGAGTGCGCTCACGAGTGATCGGTACATCGCTCCGTCCGGACCCCCCTTTATCCTGCGCACCCCGAACCGACAGGTCGTGACCGGCCTCCCCTCGGGTGGTGGCTACCAATGCCTCGGGGAACCTGATATGTTGAAGATTGAATCGTTGCGAGTCCGTACTCTGGCCATGGAACTCGAAGCTCACGCCGCGACCGACATCGGCAACGTCCGCGAGCGCAACGAGGACTGCCATCTCGTCGACCAGGGGCGGGGCATCTTTGCGGTCGCCGACGGAATGGGCGGGCGGATGCGCGGGGATGTCGCCAGCCAGATTTTCATCGAGACGCTCGAACAGGAGACGGGGAGACTGGCGCGCAATGCGACCAGCGCAAAGCTGGTGCACGAAGTCGATCAGCGGGACCGGGCGCTGCAGTCGTTGGCCTCGGTGTTCCTGGAGGCCAACCGAGAAATCTACAACACCGGCCAGGGCGAGATGGGGACGACCGGAGTGGCGGTGGTGGTGGCCGGCGGTGCGGCGCTGCTGGCCCACGTCGGCGATAGCCGGGCTTATCTGTTGCGCGACGAGTACCTGCGCCGGCTGACGACCGACCACACCTATGCCGAACGCCGCCACTCGACGAGCGACGAAGCACACGAGGGGCATCGCCACGTGCTGACTCGAACTCTAGGGGGCCGGCCGCACGTCCAGGTCGAGACGCTGTTCGTCGAACTCCAACCGGCAGACCGGTTGTTGCTGTGTACCGACGGATTGAGCGGGCAACTGAGCGAACGGGAGTTGACCGACCATCTGACCGGCGAGGAGGCGGCGGAGACGGCCGACCGTCTCGTCGAGCGGGTGTGCCAGTCGGGGGGCGTCGACAACGCGACGGCGCTGGTAGTCGACGTGCCGGACGGAGAGGGACGGGGATTTGCCGAACACGAGACGCTCGAGACGACCGCCAAGATCGACGCGCTTCGGAACATCGACGCCTTTTCGGGGCTGGACGACCGGACGATCCTGCAGGTGATGCGCTACGTGTATCAGCAGGATTTCGCCGAGAGCGAGACGCTGATCGAGCAGGGAGCGCGGCGACACGCCATGTACATCGTCATCTCCGGCGAAGTCGCCGTGCGGCGCGACGGCGAGGAGATCGCGCGGCTCGGACCCGGCGAACACGTCGGCGAGATGGCCCTCGTCGACGACCTCCCCCGCTCGGCGAGTGTGGTCGCCGTCGAATCGGTCCGCACCCTGGCGATCGGGCCCGAGGATTTCAGCCGGATGGTCCGCCGCTCCGACCCGGAACTCGGCAACCGCATCCTGTGGAACATGTTGCGCCGCTGCATCCGCCGGCTGCGGCGGGCGATGGCCGATTACGAGCAGTGAGCACCGGCCGCCCCGGCGAGTCTGGCCGATTCAATCGTCGTCGGACATCAGGCCGTATTCGCGGACCTTCGTGTAGATCGTCTTGTAGT
Organism: uncultured Bradymonadales bacterium; assembly: GCA_964600555.1. Lineage (GTDB taxonomy): Bacteria > Myxococcota_A > Bradymonadia > Bradymonadales > Bradymonadaceae > CAJXPB01. Next base: position 14,064 of record CAZRLK010000093.1, on the reverse strand, counting down.
CGGCGTTCAACCGGCGCGCGGTCTCGGCCATGTTCCCGTCGGCCCGCTCCATGGTCCGTGCGATGATCTGGCGCTCGATCTCCTCCTTTTGGCTCTGGACGACGTCGGTCAACGAGACGTCGTCGGTCAGTTCGGGAGAGCCCTCGAGCTCCTCGGCGAACTCGTCGGGCAAGCTGGCGGCCGGGGAGGGCTCGCGCCCGAGATCGAGGTTGCCTGCACGCACTCCCCGCTCGTCGGCCCGAAGCGCCGCCCGCCGGACCGCGTTGCGCAGCTCGCGGACGTTGCCCGGCCAGGCGTGGGCCTCGAGCTTCGAGAGGGCGTCGCTCGACAGATCGACGACGGCGGGACCGGGAAGATCGTCGGCGGCCTCGCGCAAAAACCGGCGGGCCAGATGGGGGATGTCCTCTTTGCGCTCACGCAACGGCGGAAGCTCGATGACGTATTCGGCCAGCCGGTAATACAGGTCGTCGCGGAACTGATCGAGACCTCGCACGGCGCGATTCGAGGCAGCGATGACGCGACAGTCGACCTCGAACTCGCGGCTTCCTCCGACCGGATAGAAACTCTGCTGTTCGAGCACCCGCAGAAGCATCCCCTGGATGCTGGCGGACATCGTCGAGATCTCGTCCAAAAACAGTGTCCCGCCGTCGGCAATCCGAAACTTGCCGGGTCGGGACTCCTCGGCGCCGGTAAACGCCCCCTCGACGTGGCCGAAAAGCTCGCTTTCGGCGAGCGACTCCGAGATCGCGCCGCAGTCGACGGCGACCATCTCGGCGCCGGCGCGATGGCTCGCGGCATGGATGGCCCGGGCGACCAGCTCCTTGCCGACGCCGGTCTCCCCGACCAGCATCACCGAGTAATCAGTCCGGGCGACCTCCTCGACCTGCTCGACGATCCGCTCGACCGCCTCACTCCGCCCCATCCGCTCGAACAGCGACGCACGAGCCTGCGAGTCGGCACCCGCCGGCTCCGGCTGGCCGGCCGCCCTCTCCGAACTCGGCGCCCGGGCGATCTCTCCCCGGTCGCGAGCGTAGGAGACGAGCTGGCCGAGCGCCGCATTGTCGAACCGAGGAAGATCCTCGTCGTCCGTCTCGGGCCGAGACTGCTCGGCGAGTTGACGGACGAACACCGCAAGTTTTGCCAGCACTGTGACGATCACGATCGGGACCCGGTCCTCGGGACGACTCGCCGCCCGGATCAGCGCCCGCTCCGAGGTGCCGAGGGCCTCGCGGTCGACGAGCACCAGGTCGAAGCGGCGCTGATGCAGATAATCGAGCCCGCCCCGCCCCCCCTCGACGCGGCTGACGGCAGCGAGTCCACATCGCTCTTTCAAAAACCGGTGAATCTCGCCGCGCACGCTCTGGTCACCCCCGACGATGATGGCGTTGGGGCTTCGCATCACAACTCCGTGGCTTTCGGTGCACTTCGCCGGCCACCGGGGCCGGGGCGTCGCGCCCGGCGGCGCCATTCGAGCGCCGCCGTCAAAAGACGAGCCGCTCGTCGAGGAATGCCCGGGGCGGCTGCAGTTCGGTCAGCTCGACGACCGTCGCCTCCCCCAGGTCGTCGGCCAGCTCATAAAGGCGGGTCTCGAAACGCTCGCGGGCATCGTGGGGGAGAAGACAGCGCAGTCGAACCAATTCCTCGTCGCCGTCCGGCTCGAAATATTCCAGCTCCCGGCACACTCGAACGACCCGTCGCTCGAGCACCTCGCGGTAGTCGCGGCGCGCGGCGGCGACGGCCTGGTCGAGCCGCCGGCTGAGGCGTCGGGCCAGCGTGGCGATCCGCGGGCCGGAGGCTTCGTCGGCCGCCCGCCGCAACTCGCCGAGCTCGGGGTACTTGTCGGCCAGATGGGCGGCGGGGTCGTCGTGGTCCCAGCTCAACCTCATCGTACACTGACGGGCATCGCCGAGGCGCTCGAGCTCGGCACACAGCAGCCCCCGGTGATCGGCGAGAAATCCCCGGACGGCCTGCGGACCTCCGAAGGTCATGCCCGGGGGCAACGGAACGTGATCCGCCCCGGCGCCCAACGCCTCGAGCGTCTTCTCGTGCCGTCGTTTCATCCGTTCGGTCGCCCCCGCCTCGGCCAGATCGATGGGCGCGGTGAGCGCGGTCAGGTCGCCGTGGTCGACGGCCTCGACCTGCTGGCCGATCGTTTCGACGGTTCCATCGGCTGCGGTGACGGCAAACACGTAGGTGCCCCGCGTCTCGATCGCCGACGAGGTGTGGCTGTTGACGGATTCGAGCATCATTCCCTCCTGTTCGAGACTCCCGCACCGCCCCCGCCCGCCCCGCCGACCGGAGCGAGAGACGCCGCAGGTGGATTGGACTGTCGAGTCTTACAACTACAGCAAATGACGCGAACAATGAACCGCGGGGAATTCACCTCCGGGACGGAAAAACTCGCAGGAGCGGCCATGCATCGACGTCGGTCGCGCCGGACCTCCGAATGGCGGCAGGCCCGCCTGCCGGCGACGAGGAACGAAAGCGGCCCGCTCAGATACGATCCAGCTTCTCGACCACCTTGTCGGTCAGATGCTCCAGGTCGCTGGCCGCCAGGATCGAATCCCCGGACAACTCGACGCCGAGTTTGTCCTCGAGTCGCACCCGGAGTTCGACGACCATCAGTGAATCGAGCCCCAGCCGGGTGACGGACTTGCCGAAATCGAGTTTGGCCGCCGAGGTCCCGAGAACGCTCGAGACCTCCCCGCGCAGATAGTCCGCCACCAGTGAGTTCCTCTTCTCGCCGTCGGTCCGCTCGATCGCCTCGAGCAACTCCCCGCCGGCCCCGGCGCCCTTTTCGCCTCCGCCGGCCTCGACGAGATGCCGGAAAGTCTCGCTCTGGCGGATCATCGGCATCGATGCTCCCCACTCGCGCCAATCGATATCGAGGATGTCGTAGCGCGGAGGCATCCGCGAGACGAGCGCTCGCTCGAGGGCCTGGAGCCCGGCCTCGACCGAGATGGCACCCATTCCCCGCTCCTCGAGGCGTTCGCCGCGGATGGAATCGGCGGCCGCAAGCCCCACCTCCTCCCATTCCCCCCACCCGATGCTGTCGGCGGGTCGGCCTTCGAGTCGACGGCGCACGGCCAGCGCATCGACGGCCGCGTTCGCCGCCGCATAGTTGGCCTGCCCCGGCGAGCCGACGGTCGGCGCCGCCGAAGAAAACAACACGAAATAATCGAGCGGGTCCTCGGCCGTCACTCGCTCGAGGACGCACGCTCCCCGAACTTTCGGCTCGAAGACCCGCTCGACACGCCGTCGGGTTTGGTTGCCGACGGTCGCATCGTCGAGCACCCCGGCCAGATGAAAGACGCCCCGGATTCGGGCCTCACCGCGAACCTCCTCGGCGATCTCGCGCATCCGCTCGAGGTCGGTGACGTCGCCGGTCGCCACGCCCACCTCCGTTCCTCGCTCGCGCATCCGGTCGAGGCGCTCGGCATCTCGCTCGGAGATGCCGCTGCGCGAGATCAAGACGAGCCGGCCGGCGCCCCGACAACTCATCCACTCGGCCACCTCCAGACCCAGTCCGCCGGTGCCCCCGGCCAGCAGATACGCCCCCCGCTCGCGAAACATCGTCTCCGGCTCGACCGGCCGTTCGACCTCCATGCACTCGAATTGCTTCTCCAGCACGATCTTGCCGATGTGAACCCCGCGTTGCATGTAGCGGAACGCCTCGCGTAGGCGCCGCATCTCGAAGACCGAATCGACCGGGATCGGCTCGTAGTCTCCGGCCGCCAGCCCCTCGGCGATGCCCTCCCACATCTCGGCCACCAGGCCGGGGCGATGCTCGGCGACCTGCGTGATGTCGATGCCGACGTAGGTGAGGTTTTTCTCGAAGGGTTCCACCGCCAGCCCGTCGTTTTCGTACATGTCGGACTTGGACAAATCGAGAAATCGTCCGAGCGGCCGCAGAATCTCGAACCCCCGCTCGGTCCCTTCGCCGGTCAGGGTGTTCAAGACGACGTCGATCCCCTGTCCGTCGGTGATCGCCTGGATCTCGTCGGCGAACTCCAGCGAGCGGGAGTCCATGACATGCTCGAGGCCGAACTGCTCGCGCAGGTACTGGCGTTTCTCGTCCGTCCCGGCCGTCGCGAAGATCTCGGCGCCGATCCGGCGGGCGATGTGGAGCGCAGCGTGCCCGACGCCCCCGGAGGCGGAGTGGATGAGCACCCGTTCGCCGGGCTGCAAATTCGCCTCTCGAACCAGCGCATAGTAGGCCGTCTGGTAGACGGCCGGGACGGTCGCCGCCTCGCGCAGCGTCAGCCGCTCCGGGACCTCGACGGCGAGGTCGGCCTCGAGCGTGGCATAGCCGCCGAAGCAGTTCGCGGACGGCGCGAAGGCCATCACGCGCATGCCGGATTCGAAGCGTCCGCCGACATCGGAGCCGACCCGCTCGACGAGGCCGACACACTCCCCGCCGATCTCCTGGTCGCCGTGGTCGACCAACCCCATCGCCGTGAGGACGTCCGCGAAGTTCAGGCCGGCCGTCCGAACCTCGATCTCGATCTCGCGGGGCCCCGGGGCCCGTCGATCGGACGGCGCGAAACGCAGGCGGTCGATGGCGCTCGGCTCGCCGGGCCGCAGGACGAACTGGTCGTCGCCGGCGATCTCACGGCGAAGATGCCGGCGCTCGGCGGCGGCCGATCCGGGCTCGAAGCGCCGCAACCGCCGCACGAACCGGTACCCGTCGCGAAACGCCGTCTCGGTCTCCCGGCCACCGACGAGAAGCCCGTGGACCAGCCCCTCCAGATCGTCCTCCTCGACCTCGCGCCCCAGGTCGGCACACCGGACATCGAGACGGGGAAGCTCGTTGCGCACGACGCGAGCCATCCCCCAGACCGCCGACTGGCCGACCTCGACCCGGGAGGATTCGCCGACGTCGTGCGCCCCGGCGGTCACCAACCATAATCGGAGCGCCCCGAGCACGTCGCTTTGATCGAGCGTCCGGACGAGGGCCAGCGTCTCCGCCACGCGCGCCTGGCCATCCTCCCGTTCTCCGACCAGCGGCGCCCCCTCCATCAACACGATCACCCCTTCGAGATCGCCGCTCCGGCCGGCGGCATCTCGGAAACGCTCCAGGTACTCGGCCCGCTCGTCCGCCCCCGATTCCCCCGCCGGCCAGGTGCCCTGCACGACGGTGCGCCCCCGAGCCTCCAGCATCTCTACCAGCCGACGCCCCTGGGCGTCGCTCTCGGAGAAGACCACCCAGCCGTCCGGTTCGGAATCCTCGGGCGTGACGTCGAGAAGCTGCACGAAATCCGTGTTGCGCTCCCACTCCCAGCGGTGAAACCAGCCGTCGAACCGCTCCTCGTCGGTCCCGGTGTCGAGTCGCCGGACTGCAAAATCCTCGATGTCGACAACCGGGGCGCCGACCTCGTCGACCAGGCGGATGTCAGCGAGCAGCACGCCGGATTCGTCCGTCTCCCGCCGCACCGCAAGGCCCCGCATCTCGCCGACCGGTGATCGGTGGATGACGGCCCGACCGATCCGGGCCGGCAAAAAGGCCGTTTTATCGTCCGTTTCGTGCTCGAGGACCAGCGGCCCGACCAACTGAAACAGGGCATCCAGGACGACCGGATGCACCAGATAGGCATCGACTTCCCGAAGCACCGGCGCCGGAATTCGAAGCCGGCCCTCGACCCGCCGCTCGTCGTAGGTCAGGACGTCGACGGCGCGAAACGCCGGTCCGTCGTCGATCCCGTGGCTGTGCATCGCCGCGTAAAACTCCTCGCTCGAGAAGACCTGCCCGCTGCTCGCCAGGTGCGTGTCGTTGATAACCGACGGCGCGGAGGAGCCGGAAGATTCCTGGCAGGCGAGGACCCGGGCCGAGGCGTGAAAGGTCTCCCGCCCCGCTTCTTCTCGCCGGGTCTCCGGATCGAAGCTGTAAAACTCGAGGCGCCAGTGCTCCCCGCCGAGCGACTCGGCGATCACCTGGAGCCGTCGCTCGCCCCCCTCCGGGATCGCCAGAATCTCGTCGAATTCCACCGCCTCGACGGCGATGCTCTCTCCCTGCAGCAGAGATTCGGCGACGGCTGCCGCCACCTCGACGTACGCCGACCCCGGCAAGACGACCGTCCCGCGGACGCGGTGCTCGTCGAGATACCACAGCCGATCGGTCGTCAGAGGCGTCTCCCAGACGCGAAGATCGGCCTCGGAGCCGAGCGTAAAGTGGCGCGTCAGAAACGGATGCTCGGTCGTCCCCTCATCGAGTTCCCCGGCCGACCGATGCCGAACTGCCACTTCGCTCCTCTCGCCACTTCCGGCCTCGAACCAGTGGCGCTCCCCGCCGAAAGGATATCGCGGCAGACTCACCGGCTCGCCGTCCGGATACACCTCCGCCCAGTCGACCTCCCAGCCCCGCTCGTACAGCTCGCAGACGCCTTCGGCGACGACCTTCGCCGGCGACTCCTCGCGGCGCATCGACGCCAGGACCACCTTCGGCCGATCCGAGGCGCCGAGCATTTCGGCGAGCGGCTGCGAGAGGACGGGGTGCGGCGAGATTTCGACGAACGCATCGATCCCCTCGTCGACCAGTTCGCGCACGGCCCCCGCGAGCCGCACGGACTGGCGGAGGTTCTCGCACCAGTACTTCGGGCCGAGCTCCGACCCCTCCAGCCATTCGCCGCGGGCAGTCGAGAACATCGGCGTCTCGAGCGGCCGAGGAGTAAGCCCGGCGAGTCGCTCGTGAAGCGGCTCCAGCAGCGGCTCGACCTGGCTGCTGTGCGAAGCGACGTCGACATCGATCGGCCTGCAGAAAACCTCGCGCCCCTCGAACTCGCGACGCACCTCGGCGATCGCATCGGCGTCGCCGGAGAGGACACTCGAGGAGGGGCTGGTGTGGACGGCAACCGAGACGTCGAACCCGTGCCGGGCGATCGCCTGCTCGGCCTCCTCGGGGCCGAGCCCGACGGCCACCAGCGCCCCCCGGCCGGCGATCTCGCGCATCATCTCACTCCGGGTGCCACTCACCCGCGCGGCATCCTCGAGCGACAGCGCCCCGGCCAGGTGGGCGGCGGCGACCTCCCCAAGGCTGTGACCGACGACGGCGGCCGGCGCAAACCCGCGGGCACGCCACATCTCCCCCAACGCCACCTGAGTGACGAACAACAGCGGCTGGATGCGTCCCACATCGTCCATCCACCCGTCTTCGCCCCGCAACACCTCGATCGGCGACCACTCGGCGACCCGCTCGAACACCCGGTCGCAGCGCTCCAGCACTCGCGAAGCCTCCGGCTCCTCGAGCAATCGACGCCCCATCCCCGCCCACTGGCCCCCCTGCCCGGCACAGACGAAGCCCATCCGGGTGTGCTCGAGTCGCTGCCCGGCTCCGAGCCGCTCTCGTTCCGACCGGCGGGCGAGCCGCTCCAGCCGATCGTGCATCGCCTCGCGGTCTTCGGCCGCGACGGCGAGCCGCCAGCGACGGTGGGTTCGGTGCCGCGCGGCCGCCGCGCACAGACGGTGCAGGTCGGCCTCGCCTCCCGGCGACTCGCTGCCGAGATGCTCCGCATACCGACGCTCGTATTCGACCAGGGCCTCGTCGGTATGCGCCGAGATCGGAAGGATGTGCACCGAGCGGCGCTCGGGGTCGCGACGGCGCCGTGCCGGCTCCCAGCCCGCCAGCAACACGTGGGCATTCGTTCCCGTGATCCCGAAGGCGCTCACCCCCGCGATCGGCGGTCGCTCCCCGCTCAGCTCGGTCCGCTCGCGTGGAATCTCGATCCCGAGATCCTTCCACGGGATCTCGGGGTTCGGCTCCTCGAAATTCAGGGACGGAGGAATCTCGCGCCGCTCGCAGACGAGCGCGGCCTTGATCAGGCCCGCCATGCCGGCCGCCCCCTCGGTGTGGCCGATGTTCGTCTTCACCGACCCGGCGTACAGGGGCCCCCGCCGCTCGACGCCGTCGACCAGCACGTCCGACAGGGCCCCCAGTTCGACGGGATCGCCGGTCGGGGTCCCGGTGCCGTGGCTTTCGATGTAGTCGATGCGGGCGCGAAGTCCGTCGCGCCGGGCGTAGACCTTCTCGAGCAGATCGCGCTGACCCTCGCGGCTCGGTGTCAGGAAAAACCCCTTGCCCGAGCGGCCGTCGTTGTTGCTGGTCGACTCCCAGATCACCGAGCGCACGCGGTCCCCGTCGCGCAGCGCCGCCGACAGGGGCTTCAACACGATCGCCCCGACCCCGTCGCTGCGGACGAAGCCGTCGGCAGAGGCATCTCCGAACTTGCAGCGACCATCGGCCGCGAGCATCCCCGTTCGCGAGAAACCGATGCTGGCCTCCGGCTCGAGGATGAGATTCGTCCCGCCCGCCACCGCCATCTGCGCCTCGCCACTCCGCAGGCTCTCGCAGGCGAGATCGACGGCCACCAGCGACGACGAGCAGGCCGTATCGAGCGTCAGCGACGGACCGTTCAGTCCGAACGCATGCGAGAGCCGTCCGGCGACCGCCGCGCGGCTCGTGCCCGCTCCGGTGTACACGTCCATCTCGACGTCCTCGGCGAGGGCCCGACGCCGGTACTCGTTGGCGACCATGCCGACGAACACCCCGGTGTCCGTCCCCTCGAGTCGCTCGATCACCTGTCCTCCATCCTCGAGGGCCTCGAAGGCAACCTCCAGCAGCAACCGCTGCTGGGGATCCATCGCATCCGCCTCGCGCCCCGAAATGCCGAAAAGCGGTGCGTCGAACCGACGAATCTCGTCCAAAAACCCGCCGCGCCGCGAGACGATCTTGCCGGACTGCTCGGGACGCGGATCGTAGTAACGGTCGATGTCGAAGCGCTCCGGAGGGACCTCCGAGAGTGCCTCTCGCCCCTCCACCAGCATCTCCCAGAAAGCCTCCACGCCGTCGGCCCCCGGGAACCGGCAACTCATCCCGATGATGGCGATCGGTTCTCTACGGTTGTCGAAGGTCATGGTACGACCGCATCACACATGAGAGGTTGGTCACTCGTCGAATCGGCTTTCGATCACCTGAAATCCCGCGCCGAAGGTCCGCAGCAACTCGATTTCGACCCGGGAAAACGCCCGCTCGGCAGACCGCTCGACGACGACGACGCCCGCCGGCTGTCGGCCGCCGGCGAGTCGACTCGCGACCGCTGCCACCCGACCCTCCTCTCCCGTCTGCACCGCTCGCGCCCCGCCTTCGCCGCCGCCCCTCCACTTCGCGCCGCTCGGGTCGCCGCCGTCGAGCAGAGCCTCCAGATCGCTGACGACCGCGTCTCCGCACTCGAGCGCCTCACCTTCGGCCGGTCCGCTCCATCGGGCTCGGACGTGAGCCGCCGGAAGTTCGCGGCGAATCAGGTCGACGAACGCCTCCAGGGCCGAACGCCGGGTCTGCTCGCGCCCACAGATTTGCATCAACTCGCGGTTCGCCGCGACCAGGCGCCGCGACCACTCCCCGGAGGCTCGATGGCGCGAGCCCTCCTCGAGGCGAGAGACGCGCAACAGCCCCGCCGCCGTGACGGCGAACATCAGCAGCGTCTCCAGGTCGACATGCTCGAGGATCGCCCCCCCGTCGAGGTTCTCGACGTAGACGACCGCCGAGGGGTCCTCCGCTTCAACAAACGGAGGGATCCCCATCGCACAGGCGTTCTCGGGCCGCTCGCGGGCCTGATCCGGCGTCCGCCCCGTCGCCACCGGCTCCTCCTGGCGGAACACGCGATCGACCAGGGATTCGGCAAAGATCGAGGGAGGCTCGAGGTCGAATCCCGGCCGATCTCGACCGCGCAGACACCGATACGACGCCCCGGTCGCCTCGGGGACGAAGAGATACCCTCGCGTCCCCCCGACGAACTGCAACAGCCCATCGAGAATCTCGCAGATTCGTCCCTCTCGACCCGACCGCGCCGACGCGCTGTAGGTAAACGCCGCGAGCGCGGCCATCCGCTCGGAGCCGCAGGCCGCCTTCACCGAGTTCGACGAGCCGGCCGGGAGGGCGTCCGGAAGCGACGCCGACGGGTTCGCTCCCGACGCCTCGTCCGACCACGAGGACGACGGCTCCCGCGTCGACTCGGAGGCGAGCTCGAACCTGCGTTCCAACCGCTCGACTCGATGGCTCCAGCCGAGTGCCACGGCCAGATCGCGAGCCTCTTCCGCCGCTCGACGGGCCGCCGATTCGCGACGCCGATCGAGGCGAAGTTCGGCCCGCTGACACAGCGCCTCGAATCTCGCCCAGGCGTTGTCCACCTCCTCCGCCAGGCGCACACTCCGATCAATCCATTCCTCGGCCTCGTTCCAGTCTCCCGCCAGGCGCGCCCGCCCGGCGCTCGCCGCCAGGAGATGCGCCCGCAGCGTCTCATTCGAACTCGCTTCTTCGAGCTCCCCGATCGCCTCCTCCAGCGCCTCCGTCGATCGGGCCTGCTGGGCGGCCTGCTCGCGGCGCACGTACGCCTGCACGACATAAAAATGCTTGGAGTGGTGGACACTTTTGGCCGGGGGTACGTCGAATTCCCGGTGGCGTTCGACGACCGTCTCGAACTCCTCCCCCCACTGGCGGCGCTGATAGCGCACGGCGGCGAGAAAGCTCCAGACCCCGAGCCACGGCAACGGCCGGTCGCGGGGGACCTGCTCGGCCGCCTCGAAGAGCCTCTCCTCGAGCCGCTCGGCCTCTCGAAACCGCCCCTGCATGGCGGCAAACATCGCCAGCCGGCCCAGGGCGAGCAGCCGATAAACCGCCCAGTAGGGTCCGGACCGGTGGCGGATGCGGTCGATCGCCATGCGGCTGACCCGGTATCCTTCGCGGCTCTTGCCCTGCAGCAGGTAGTTGGTCGCCAGATCGAAACACACGAGATTGAAGGTCGTCGCATCGAGCCACTCCGGCCTGTGATCGAGCAATTCGCGCTCCCGCTCGATCGCCGCCTCCAGGCGTCCGTCGAGACTGTCGACAACTCCGCACATGAAGCGGGTAAACCCGAGCGTCTGGCGGTCGGCGACGCGTTCGGCCGTCTCGAGCGCTCGTTCCCCGTAGCGTCGAGCACTCGAGGACCTTCCTGACAGCGCCAGAGTCGCGGCGTAATTCGAATATCCGACGCAAAACTCTCGCGAGGGCCCGAGGTAGTGGGCAGGCCGCAGGCCGTAGACGGCCGACTGCAGCAAAAATTCCTTGTCGCGGCTGAAGTAGCCGACCCGCCAGCCGACCTCGTAGAGGTTTGCCAACGTCCGATAGCGCGTCCGCCGAGTGCCCGACGCCGACCCCGCCCACCACCCCGTCCAGACGAGCAACGTCGTCACCAGCCAGTGGCCGACGAGTTGGAGCACGATCAGCGGCGCGAACGACCAGCGGGCCGTCGGCAACCGAACGCCGAGTTCGTCGAAGGCCCGGGCCATCTCCCGGCGCGCCTCCCGGTCGTCGAGCGCGCGAATCTTCGTCTTCGCCACCTCGGCTCGGAGGCTCGCCTTGCGCAACGCGTCGTCGGCGCCGCGGAAGGCCTGGCGGAACGATACGACGGCCTGTTCGAGACGACTGGTCCGAAAGCACGCCCGCCCGAACAGCTCGTAAAACTCCGTCGGCTCGCCGAGGTGCTCGACCGCCTCCCGGCGCTCGATCCCCCGCAAAAAACGGAAGGCGTCTTCGAAGGCGAACTCCTCGATCGCCCGCCGCCCCGCCGCCCACAGCGCGTCGGTGATGGCCTGGAGATCGCCCTCGTCGTCGACCGCCAGGTAGTGGCGAGCGCGCTCGTAGACCTGGGCGACGGTCGGCTCCTCGAGCGTATCGAGAAACTCGGCGGCCCGGCGCCGGGTGCGCCGGATCTCGGCGTCGTCGAGCCGGCTAAAGAACAGCTCGCGGATGCGATCGTGTGCGAATCGGTAGGCCCCGGACTCCGAATCGCGTACGAGAAACTCCGCTCGCAGACCGACCTGGATGGCTCGATGGACGAGCGGCGAGTCGACCTCCCGGCAGGCAAACCGTAGCTGGGCGAGCGAGAAGGCGTGGCCGAGCACCGAGCCCACCGCCAACACCCGCCTGACTCCAGAGGCCATCGTCTCCATGCGATGGGCCACCCAGTCGACCGGTTCGCGGTACGCCCGGCTCGTCTCGATGTGCTCTTCGTCGATCGTCCAGCCGTCCCAGTGCGGCGCCAGCATTCCGTGGTCGCGCAAGAGCCGGATCTGCTGGTGCAGCAAAAACGGATTGCCGCCACTGCGCCGGGCCAGCGTCTCGACCCACGGCCCCCGCGCGTGGCTGTCCCCCAGCTCCTTCCCGATCAGGCGGCTGGCGTCCTCGGCATCGAACCCTCCGAGCTCGAGTCGAGTCGGGGACCGGCTTCCGATCTCGTCGACGAGCCGATCGAGTCGGCTGCCCGCCGCCGAGTTGTTGCGGCCCGAAAAGACCAGAAGTATCGGGTGGTCCTCGAGGCGCTGGGCGAGAAGCCGGAGGACGTCCAGGGTGGCTTCGCCCATCCACTGCGCATCGTCGATCCAGATCAACAGCGCCCCGAGTTCGGCGGCCAGGTCGGCGAAAAGCGACGCGAAGGCGTTGTAGAAAACCTCGTGGGCCTCGCGAGAGACGAGCGCCGGCTCGTCGTCGATGAGTTCGGCGAGAACTGGTGAAATCGACTGGAGGAGACCGCCGAATGGTGCGGCCGCCTCGGCGAGGATCTCGGCCGCCCCTCCCTCTTCGCTCTCGCTCGCCGCCGCCAGCTCGCCCGCATACCGTTCCAGCCCGACCCTCAACGGGACGAACGGCACCGGCGACGCATCCCGGCACCGACCGTGCACGAGGCGGCTGGCATCGCCGACGACCTCGCGGCAGACCTCCTTCATCAAACACGTCTTCCCCGTGCCGGCCGCTCCCTCGACGACGAGAAACTGCCCCGGGCCGTCCTGGACTTCCCGCCAGATGCGGCGGATGGTCTCGACTTCCTGCTCCCTTCCGACAAACGCCCGGGCATCTTCGGGACGCTCGACCGGTCCGGCCGTCCCGAGCCGAAGGTCCGCTCCCTGGGCATGCCGGTCGTTCAGTTCGTCGAGCCGCCCGAAATCCGCCTCGAGGCGGCGGGCCGACTGGTAGCGGTCGTCCGGATCGACGCAGACCAACCGATCGACGATCGCCGCAAAGGCCGGCGACACGTGCGGGGCCGCCTCAGCGAGTGGGGGGATCGTCCGGGCCTCGACGCTCGCCACCGAGTCGACCTCCCCGTCCTGTAGCGGGAAACCACCGGCGACAAACTCGAACAACACCAACCCGAGCGCATACAGGTCGGCCCGGCCGTCGATCGGCCGCTTCAAATCACCGACGCACTCCGGCGCCCCGTATCGTGGATCGCCGACCGGCCTCGTCGCTCGACTCGCTGTCTCCGAGATCCCTGCCAGCCCGTAGTCCAGAAGCTTGATCTCGCCCTGTTCCGTCAACACGATCCGGTGCGGATCGAGGTCCCCGTGTACCAGTCCCTGCTCGTGGATTTCGGCCAAGGCTCCTGCCACCGCGCCCCCGATCACGACCGCCATCTTCTCGGAGAGCACCTCGCCGTCGAGCCACTCCTGGAGCGTCTCGCCGCGTACCGACTCGTTGACGACGAACGCCCGGCCCTCGTGCACGCCGACGTTGTAGCTGGTCGGAATCAACGGGTGTTCGAGGCTCGCATGGATCGCCGCATCACGGCGGAACTCCTGGAGCCTCCCGGAGTCCGGCGCCGTCCGCTCGCGCGAGATCCGGACGTCGTATTCTCTTTCCCCGCGCACCGCACGATAGACCACCGAATCGGCCGTCTGGCGAATTTCCTCGAGCAGTTCCATCTCTCGCATCGAGGCGGGCCCCTCGTCCCACTCGGTCTCGTCGTAGTCACTCATCCCCACCCGTCCCTTCAGCTCGCCCCCATCCCGTCCACCCGACCGTCCTCGTCCGGGACGAGCGACGAACTCGTCTCCACCGCCGATCCTTCACATGCGGCGACGGCTTTTGAAAACAAAAACCCCTGGCCGAGCCGACACTCCGTCGCCCGAACTCGCTCGAGTTCGGGGGGCGTCTCGATCCCTTCGGCTACGAGCTCCAGCTGCAGATCGTCGCCGAGCCGAATGAGCGCCTCGAACAGGTCGGCACCTCCTCGAGCCGATGGCTCGGCGAGGAACCGG
>CAZRLK010000092.1:0-20120 GCA_964600555.1 uncultured Bradymonadales bacterium | reverse complement strand
CTGGCGCGTATAGAAACTCCGGTCGAGCGAAGCGCCGGCGTGGGTCTCGTAGGCGGTCAGGGCTTCGGCCGGGTCGGAGCTGTGGTCGCGTTCGTGCAACTCGAGCCTCCAGCCGTCGGGAAGCATGTCGGTGTCGGAAGCGTTGACCCGGTCGACGAGCAGGCGTTTGCCGGCGGCGAAGGGGGCGCCGAAGGCGCCGGCGGGGCCGGATGTGTCGTTGGGGGCGCCGAGATGAATGATCTTGTCGTCGACATCGACACCGGGGCCCGCCTCGAGGGACTGATCGTCGGCCTCGGGGGCGGGCGAGCCGGCCTCGCGGTCGCAGACGCCGAGCGGGGCGAGGAGTGAGACAGCGAGGAGAGTCCGCGTAAGGTGAGAGAATGTCATAATTGGGGGGTGTCGCGAGATTCCGAATCGGGCCCGAATGCGATGATGCGAAGCTAGGCCGGTGGGTCGTGGGCGTCGACGAAGCACGGGGGAGAGCGTGGATACTGCGTGAATAGTGCGTGTGAACTCGTGAATAGTGCGGGTGAACTCGTGAATAGTGCGTGAGTGCTGCGGGTGAACTGCGAGGATACGACGGGTGAACTGCGAGGGATACGGCGGGGGCGAAGACGGTGGTGAGTCTGGAGGCGGCGAAGCGGTAGGTGTGGGGGGAAGACAGAGAAACCCCGTATACCCTCCGGGCGCCCAGAGGCGCCGCCCCGACCGGTGCCTTCCTGACGGGGGTCGGCGCGGGCCGCTGGTCACACGGCTCCTCGCGCGACGACGTCCCCTCCGACGATCTACCCCATGGACGTCGTGCACACCCCGCCACTATACGTTTCCGACAGAAAGCCGCCGATCGTTGCCTCGCGAGACGGACCGCCCCGGGAGAATGTCCGTCGCTGCCGTCGTCTCCGAGCACCGCTGGTGTAAGGCACGCTCCCCGGCGGTCGGGCGCCGTTGGGGTCTCGTCGCGCGGCCTCGCGCCGGTTCGGGCGGCCGCCCTCGGGGCCGGAGCACAAAAGCCAGCGCAGGTTCCTCCGGCATGCACCGCTCCAATTGCCGGACATTCGCCCCGAGACCTGCTAACCTGTCCTCGACCCGACGATTCGAGGAGGCTTCGATGCGTCGATACGTTCCGTATTTGATCCTGGCGGCGATTCTGATCGCAGCCGGGTGCAAGTCGACCAAAAGTAGCCGGCAGGTCGGGGAGTCGGAGCCGTCGGCGAGTGCCCAGACGGGCGAGTCGGCGGAGCAGGGAGCTTCGGAAGCGAGCGCGAAGGCCCGGGCCGATTCGCCGGCTGGCGAGCCGGTCGAACCGGAGGTCGGCGAGGGGCTCGAGGCGGCGACCTTCGCCGGGGGGTGTTTCTGGTGCATGGAGCCGCCGTTCGAGGAGCTCGACGGGGTGAAGTCGGTCGTCTCTGGATACTGCGGCGGCGAGGAGACGGACCCGACGTACGAGCAGGTGGCCGGCGGGGAGACCGGTCACACCGAGACGGTCCGAATTACATACGATCCGGAGGTTGTCGGCTACGAGAAACTTCTGGAAGTGTACTGGCGCAGCATGGATCCGACCGACGACGGCGGGCAGTTTGCCGACCGGGGATCGCAGTACCGGCCGGTCATCTTCTATCACGACGCCGAACAAAAGGAGCTGGCCGAGGAGTCGAAACGCTGGCTCGCCGAGCAGGGACCGTTCGACGAACCGATCGTCGTCCCGATCGAGCCGGCGGGGACCTTCTGGAAGGCCGAGCCGTACCACCAGGACTACCACGCCAAGAATCCGAAACGCTACAAACGGTATTATCGCAAGTCGGGGCGGAAGGGGTTTCTGGAACGCGTCTGGGGGGAGGAGGACGGCGAGTAGTGGAAGGCGTTCATGGAGTATGAAGCGGCCATCGACTGTGGGCCCTTTCGGCTCACGGCGCCCGTCGGGGAAGGGGGGATGGGTGTGGTGTATCGGGGGCGGCACCGGCGCGACGATCTCCCGGTCGCCGTCAAGATCATGACCTCCGATCTGGCGCGCCAGGAGCGGTACAAACAGGAGTTTCGTCGCGAGGTCCGGGCGATGGCCAGGCTGCACCACCCGGCGGTCGCGCGGGTCGTCGACTACGGGTCGGTCGACGCCGAGACGGCCCGAGGCGGGCCCGACGATCTGATCGAGGGGGCCCCGTGGTTTGCGATGGAGTACGTCGGCGGCGGGGATCTGGTCGACGTCGCCGCGGATTGGGAATGGCCGCGGGTGCGCCGGGCGCTGCTGGTCCTGCTCGACGCCCTGGCGCACGCTCACGCCAGCGACGTCATCCACCGCGATCTCAAACCCTCGAACATTCTGGTCCCGGAGGGGGACGACGACGGGGAGCTGGAGGTGAAGCTCGTCGATTTCGGCATCGCCCACGTCTTCGGAACCGACGAGACCGGCGGCGGGGAGCGGGCGCCGGATACCTGGGGGACGCCGGAGGTGATGGCGCCGGAGCAGATCCTCGGCAAGTGGCGAGACCAGGGGCCGTGGACGGATCTGTATGCGCTCGGCTGCGTCGCCTGGTGGATGATCACCGGACGGGTCCCGTTCGCCGGCGAGGACCGCTCCGAGGTGTACCTCAAACACATGTCGGGCAGGAAGGGTCCGTACCGGCCGAAATTCGAGATGCCCGACGGGGTCGAGCGCTGGCTCGAGCGGATGCTGGCGGTTGATCGCCGGGCCCGGTTTCGCCGGGCGGCCGACGCCGCCTACGCCCTGGTGCGGGTGGCGCAGTTGCCGGGGCTCGAGGCGGACGAATTCGAGTACGAGGGGCGGGTGACCGCCGAGATGGCCGTCGACGAGCTTCAGGGAGACGGGACGGCGGGCGAGAAGCTCGACCGGGCATCCGGAATCGCCGAGCCGGAGCCGATCGAGGCGGGCCCGGTGACCGAGACGTTGCTCGAGGAGTACCTGCAGGCCTCGACCCCACCGGTACCCGACGACTGGGAGCGCGCCGAGCCCGATCACTCGCCGGTGCCGGCGCAGGGGACCGGTCTGGCGCTGTTCGACCTGCGCAAGATTCCGCTCGTCGACCGCGAGCCCGAGCGCAACCGTCTGTGGCGGTGTCTGCACATCGTACGGCGCACCCGGCAGCCGGCGGCGGTGTTGTTGCGGGGGCCGGCCGGCAGTGGCAAGAGCCGCCTGGTCGAGTGGCTCGCCCGCCGCGGCCACGAACTTGGCGCGCTGGTCACACTCGAGGCGACCCACTCGCCGAAGGGAGGCCCGCGCGACGGGCTCGGCCCGATGTTCGCGCGGCATTTTCGGTGCCTCGATCTTCCCTGGTCGGAGGGGTTCGAGCGAGTCCAGGACATCTACGAGTCGCTCGGCTTCGATCGCGCCTCGTCGTTTCACGACGCCGTCGGGCTGACCCGGATGATGGGGCTCGACAGCGACACGGAGACAATGCCGCCGGGGTTTCAGAATCCGAACGAAAAACACTACGCGTTGCGCCGGCTGCTCGCCCGGATCGCCTCGCGGCGGCCGGTCTTGCTGTGGCTCGACGATGTCCCCTGGGGCTGGGAATCGGCGCGGTTTGCGGAGTTTCTGCTCGAGGAGACCTACCGTCAGGAGCTTCCGATCTACGTGGTGATGACCGGTCGCCAGAGTGCCATCGACGGGCGGCCCCGGGTGCGGCGGATGCTCGACAACCTGCGCGACCACGAGTGCGGATGGGACGTGCCGGTCGGCCGGCTCGACGAGGGGGCCCACCGGATGCTGGTCGAACGGCTCCTGCAGCTCGAGGGCGATCTGGTCGACGAGATCGTCGAGCGGACCGAGGGCAACCCGCTGTTTGCGATCCAGCTCGTCGGCGACTGGGTGGAGCGGGGGATCTTGCGGGCGGGAAGCGAGGGGTTCGAGCTGCGCGAGCAGGCCGACCGGCCGATCCCGGACGGGCCCCACGAGCTGTGGTCGCGGCGAATCCGGCAGGTGCTGGCGGTCCTGCCCGCCGCGGAGCGCGAGCAGGGCAGGCGGGCGATGCAACTGGCGGCGGCACTCGGGCGGCAGGTCGACGCCCGGGAGTGGCGGGAGGTCTGCCGGCGCGCCGGTGTGCGGGCCCACCCGGCGCTGGTCGAGCGGCTGGTCGAATACGGGCTGGCCCGGCGGGAGTCGGGCGGGTGGAGTTTCGTGCACTCGATGTTGACCGAGAGTCTCGCCCGGCAGGCCCGCCGCCAGGGGGAATGGGCGCGATTTCACGCGCTGTGCGCCGAGGCGATCGAGGAGCTGGACTCGGAGTCGGCGGCGGAGACGCACGCCAGGCGCGCGAAGCATCTCCTGGAGGCGGGCCGCCACCGCGAGGCGCTCGAGCCGTTGTTGCGGGCGGCCCGCGAGGCCCGGCGGCTCGGGGCCTATCGGGAGCATCGCCAGTGGGTCGACCGCCACGCCGAGGTGCTCGACGAGCTTCAGGTCGACGCCGAGGACCGGCGGCGGGCGCGCAACTGGTTCGAGCGGGCGCAATACTGCATCAACACCGGTGAGAGCGAACGGGCCCGGGAGCTTCTCGAGCGGCTCGGGACGGCGGCCCGCCGCCGGCAGTGGCGCCGAGAGCTCGGCGACGCGCTCCGGCTTCGCGCCCAGCTCGCTCGCGACCGCGGCGACCTGCAGGCGTGTCTCGATCTCGCCGATGAGGCCGACGAGTATTTCACGGAGACCGACTATTTTCTCGGGCGGGCCCGGTGTCAGAATACGCGGGCGAAGGCACTCGGCTTTCTCGGCGAACGCCAGGAGGCCCGGGCGGCCTTTCGGCTGGCGAAGTCGATCTTCGAGGCGCTCGATCGGCCGATCGAGGTGGTCCGGACCGACGCCTGGATCAACTACACCTACATCTACGAGGGCGACTACGAGCAGTCCCGGCAGCGGGCGCGGCGGACCCTGGAGCGCGCCCGGGAGGTCGGCGACAAGTACACCGAGGGGGACGCCTGGAACCAGCTCGGCGAGTGTGCGCGCTTCGAGCGAGAATGGGGGCAGGCGCGGCGGTACTACCAGCGGGCGGCCCGGGAGTACGACCAGATCGGATTTCGGGGGGTGTACATCGCCCGGATGAACATGGCGATGGTCGAGGTGCCGGCGGGGCGCTTCGAGCGGGCGGGCCGGGAGTTCGCCGAACTGGAGGGGACGCTCGAGGAGGTCGGCTGGGAGGCGCGGCTCTCGCAGGTCGACACGGGGCTTTTGGCGGCGGCGGCCGGGCGGGGCGACTGGAAGGAGTTCGACCGGCGCCTCGATCGCATCCGCGAGCGGCACGCGGCCAGCGAGGCGGTCAGCAAGGACAGCGCCTGGCTGGCCGAGCACGCCGCGCGCCTGACCGTCGAGCGGGGGGAGCATCGCCGGGCCCGGCAGGTCTACGAGCTGGCCCGCGAGCTGTGGGCCCATCTCGACGACGTCGAACACGCCGAGGCGATCGAGCGGGTCCTCGAGAAGTTGGGTGAATGACCGGGGGGGCGGTGCCCCCCCCGATCTGGAGGATTGGCCCGGGCGAGCTTTGACGATATCTTGCTCGCTCGGCCAAGCCTGATAGGGTAAGAGGTCACACGAGTGGCGCGCTCAGGCGCGATTGCGACGGCAAGTCAGGCGATGACGATGCAAGTGACGTTTTGGGGGACTCGCGGAGGCGTGCCGGTCTCCGGCGACGAGTTCGCGCGGCACGGCGGGGCGACGACCTGCTTCGAGATTGCGTTCGCCTCGGAGCACCCCGAGCGCCCGGAGCGGATCGTGATCGACTGCGGGACCGGGCTCGTCCAACTCGGCCACCATGCCGAAAAGCGCCTCCGGCACGGGTTGTTTTTGCAGACCCACATGCACTGGGATCACATCCAGGGCTTTCCGTTTTTCAATCAATTTTACGACCCGGAGGCGTCGTTCGAATTCTGGGGGGTCGAGCGCGACGGGCACTCGATCCGGGAGGTGTACGCGAGCCAGATGAACCAGCCGACCTTTCCGGTTCAGCTCGACGCCATCGCCGCCGAGATCGGGTTCGAGACGCTCGAGCCGACGGGGGAGGCACGGCTGGGGGACGTCCTCGTCGAGTGGACGGAGATGGCGCACCCGTCGGGCAGCACCGCCTATCGCATCGAGCACGACGGCGGGGTGTTCGTCTTTTCGGGCGACGTCGAGGTGCAGCGCGGCTGCCGCGAGCGGCTCGTCGAATTCGCCCGGGGGGCGGACGTATTTGTGATGGATGCTCAGTATTTTCTCGACGAATACGAGGCCCGGCGTGGATTCGGGCATTCGACCTACGAGGATGCCGTCGAGGTCGCCCAGCGGGCGGAGGTCGGGGCGGTGTACATGACCCACCACGACGCCGGCCACGACGATGCGCGGCTCGACGCCAAGGTCGAGCGGGCCCGAGACTTCGCCGCCGGGTCGGTCCCCGTTGCCAATGCCCGCGACCAACTGAGCGTCGAGATTCCCCCTGAAGAGTGAAACGAGCTCCAGCCGGGCTTTCAGCCCGACGCCCGACGAGTGGGCGGTCGACGCCCCGTACCTTTTCACACGCCGATGCGCCCGCCGCCGGGGGGGCCGGGTCCCCGGCCGCCGCCGCTTTGCGCCAGGGTCTGGTAATTTTGATAGCCGAAGATCGCGACCAGGATGACCACCAGCAGGGGGTCGAGAAAGCCGAACGCCAGAGTGGCGACCAGCACCAGCCCCAGGGTCACCAGCGAAATCTTCGCCGTCAGCTGCATCGCCTCGCGCCGGCTGCCGAACTTGCCGCGCAGAGCGTGCAGGACGATGTGGCCGCCGTCGAGGGGGTTGACGGGCAGCAGATTGAAGACCGCCCAGACGGTGTTGATGACCCCCATGATGAACAGAAACTGCTCGAGCAGCGTGGTGGCGATGCCGACCGCCCCGCTCGACGGCAGCGAGAGACCACTGCTCAGGCCGAAATACAGGCCGAACGAGACCAGAGCGGTGGCGAAGCTGGCCAGGGGGCCGGCCACGCTGATGACGATCGATCGGCCTGGGGGGGCGTTCGCGCGGCGGCGGTTGATGGTGACGCCGCCGAAGCCGTGCAGGATGATGTCGCTGGCGCCGTAGCCGAACCGACTGAGGGCCGCCGCGTGGCCGAGTTCGTGCAGGAGGATCCCGAGAAAAAGCGTCGGTCCCCAGATGATCAGCCCCTCGAGGATCTGCAGTGCGCCGCCGGCCCGGGCCTGGACGCCGGCGAGTCCGAAAAAGCCGATCAATAGCAAAAAAAGCGGGTGGACGTAGATCGGGTGTCCGAAAAGGTCGAACAGATGCCAGCTTCGTCGGGTGTCTGCACCAAACATGACGGGTCGGTCCTCGAGAGGAGAGCGTGGCCGGGGGAAGCCCGTAGGCGGGTCGTCCCGCCTCGAACACGTATAAAACGGACGTCGGGGAGCCGCAAA
Source organism: uncultured Bradymonadales bacterium (assembly GCA_964600555.1). GTDB lineage: Bacteria > Myxococcota_A > Bradymonadia > Bradymonadales > Bradymonadaceae > CAJXPB01. Next base: position 12,752 of record CAZRLK010000092.1, on the reverse strand, counting down.
TTCCGCCGCGCACCGTACCTCGGGCGATCTGTTCGCGGAGGAGGTCCGGCGGTGTTCGGAGGCATCCGGGGGGCCAGCGCATGGAAGGCGGCGGAGGAGCGGCGTCTCGGCCCGGCGCGTCGAGGGAGAGCGGGCGTGGAGTAAAAAAAGGACGAAACGATCGGTGCCCGTGCGTCGGAAACGTATATGGCGGGGGTGGAGGTGTCTCGGCTGTGGCCCCGCCGCTGATCGCCCGCTCACCGGACCTTTGCGAAAAGGAGTTCGACATGCAGACGATGGAGCAATACCTGGACCTGGTCGACAACGGCCGTGCGCTCGAGTCTCGAATCGAGATCCGACCCCGCCCCGACCGTTCGCTGGTCGCATTGCTGGAGTACGCCGACGACCGAGGCCCCCTGCAGCTGGAGGGGGCCTGGCGGCTCGACGCCTCGGTCGGCCGACAGCTCGAGGAGGCGACCGGTTGCGTGCCCGCCGGCGGGTGGCGGGGGCTGGCCTCGCTGGCGGCCGGTTGCGGGGTGTTGTCGGCTTCGCGCGAGGCGTTCGAACCCGGCCGGGATCTCGAGGAGGTCGACGCCTGGGGGACGGCCGAGGCGACGCGGCGTCTGCTCGAGGCGTTTACGCGCCGGCTGGTGCCGCCGACGACCGCCGCGGGCCTGTTCATCATGCTCGGCATCCACCCCGCCTGGGGGGTCCATCTGGCGCACCGTTCGCACCGGCGGTTCGGCGACGGGGACGGCGGGTCGGCCTCGGAGCGTGCGGAGCGTCGCCACGACGATCTGTTCGACGAGGAGACCGGCGCGGTGATCGAGCATGCGGTCTTCGAGGCGGTCGCCGGCATCGTCGGCACGCTCCGGGCGCTCGAGCCCGGCGAGGGCTACCCGCTGGATGCCCTCTCGGGGCTGGTCGACTCGATCTGTGGAGCGGTGCGCGGCGGGGCGCTCGACGAGCGGCCCGAGCGCGGCTGGCCCGGCCTCGATCCGTTCGTCGACCTGCAGGGCGACGAGCGCTCCAAGTGGCGGGTGATCGATTTCACGACCGCCGATCTGGTCGACGCGTTTTTGGTGCCGGCCGGCGCCGCCCATCGGTTCAACGACGGGACGTTTTGTGTGGCACCCGGGGCGTTCGACGAGGTTCGGGTCGGGGCGATGGGCCCCGACGAGCAGGACGGCGTCTTGACCCGTCTTCTGTGCGAGTCGACCGACTGCCGGGTCGCCTGACAGCCCGAGCTAGCGGTCGCCGTACACCCGGAAGACGAAATACAAAAGCTGCATGATCGCGGTCACCGCGGCGGCGACGTAGGTGGCGGCGGCCGCGGTCAGCACCTCCCGGACGCCCTCGAGTTCGTCGGCGGTGACGATGCCGTATTGCTCGAGGGTCTCCCGGGCGCGGGCCGAGGCGTCGAATTCGACCGGAAGCGTCACCAGGGTGAAGGCGACCGCACCGCCGAACAGCACGACGCCGAGTTTGGCGAGTCCGGTGAAGCCGATGATCAGGCCGCCGATCGTCAGCCAGACGCCGAGGTTGGTGCCGATGTTGGCGACGGGGACCATCTTCTGGCGGATCGTCATCGGGGCGTAGCCCGCCTGGTGCTGGATGGCATGGCCGACCTCGTGGGCGGCGATGCCGGCGGCGGTGACCGTGCGCCCGTCGTGGTTTTCACGGCTGAGCCGGAGCGTCTTCGTCGACGGGTCGTAGTGATCGGAGAGCATGCCGTCGGTGACCTCGATGCTCACCTCCGAGATGCCCTTTTTGCGCAGGATCTCGTGGGCGATTTCCCGGCCGGTCATCCCGGAGCGAAGCCCCACCTCGCGCCACTTGCCGACGCGTCGGCGCACCCAGTAGCTGGCGGCGGCCGAGAGGACGCCGCCGACGGCGAGGACGACGAGATACAGGGGATCGATAAAAAACATCGCGGACCTCCGAGAGACGGGTTGTGCGGTGAGAGTCGCGTCTGTCGAAGGCAGAATCTAAGCAGCGATTGGGCAACGTCCATGCCTCCGTTGCACCGCGGGTGCAGATGGGGCTATTCTCGTCTCGCTGCTGTTAGTTGCTGTAGATGGGACGTGACGATGGGACAGCCGCTCGATGGACGTAGAGCCCTTGTGACCGGCGGGTCGGCCGGTCTGGGGGTCGATTTCGCCCGACAACTCGCCGAACGGGGGGCGGACATCACCGTGGTGGCTCGCCGCGAGGAGCGGCTCCGGGAGGTCGCCGACGAACTCGAGGACGCCTACGGGGTCGCCGCCGACTGGGTGTCGATGGACCTCACCGACGGGCAGGCGGCCGAGACGCTGTACGAGACCGTCGACGGGCGGGGACACCGGATCGACATTCTGGTCAACAATGCCGGGTTCGGGGTGTACGGCGATTTTCTCGAGACCGATCTCGAGGCCCAGGAGACGATGCTCGAGCTGGACGTCCTGGCGCCGGTCCGGCTGACGCACGTGTTCGCCCGGGGGATGGTCGAGCGCGGTTGGGGGCGGCTGGTGCAGGTCGCCTCGATCGGGGCCTTCCAGCCGACGCCGAAATACTCGGCGTACTCGGCGGCGAAGAGCTTCGTCAAAAGCTGGGGCGAGGCGATCGACTACGAGCTGCGCGAGCACGGGGTCAGTTGTACGGTCGTCTGCCCCGGGGTGACCGAAACCGAATTTTTCGACGCCGCCGGCCAGGACGACCGCACCTGGTATCAGCGCTTTACGATGATGGACTCGTCGACGGTCGCCTCGATCGGGGTGCGGGCGATGATGAAACAAAAGCTCAGCGTCGTCCCCGGTCTGTTGAACGCCCTGAACGCCTGGTTGACCCGGTTTACGCCCCCGAGAATCGTCCGCTGGGTCGCCCACATGGCGATGAAAGACGCGTAGGACCTCGCTTCGCCGGCTCTCGGAGAGATCGGTCCCATGCACATCATTCTGCACGTCGACATGGACGCTTTTTATGCCTCGATCGAGCAGCGCAACCATCCGGAGTTGCGCGGTGAGCCGGTGATCGTCGGGGGGTCGGAAAAGCGGGGCGTCGTGGCGACCTGCAGCTACGAGGCCCGGCCGTACGGCGTCCACTCGGCGATGCCGATGGCGAAGGCGCTTCGGCTCTGCCCCGACGCCGAGGTGGTACCGGTTCGCATGGGCGATTACACCGAGGAGAGCCGGAAGATCATGGGAGTGCTCGGGGAGTTTTCGCCGAGAGTCGAGAAGCTGAGCCTCGACGAGGCGTTCGTCGACATGACCGGCGCCGAGAAGTTGTTCGGGCCGCCCGAACAGATGGCGACCCGGATCCGGGCGAGGATCCTCGAAGAGACGGGGCTCGTCGCCTCGATCGGCATCGCGACCAACAAGTTTCTGGCGAAGCTGGCCAGCGATCTCGACAAGCCCGACGGAGTGGCCCGGATCCCGGCCGGGCAGGAGGCCGAGACGATCGCGTCGATGGACAACCGGCGCATCTGGGGGGTGGGGCCGACGGCGGCCGAGCGACTCCGGGCGCACGGACTCGAGACGATAGGCGACGTGGCGGCGGCGGGCGGGAGGTGGATGCGCGAGGAGTTCGGTAAGTTCGGCGAACACATCCACCGGCTGGCCCGGGGGCGGGACCCGAGGCCGGTCGAGCCGGACGGCGATCGCAAGTCGGTTGGCTCGGAGCGGACGCTGGCGGAGAACATCCGGGGCTTCGAGGCGGTCGCCGACGAGCTTCGGCCGCGCTGCGAGGAGGTCGCCCGCGAACTGCGCGACAGCCGACTGCAGGCGCGGGGCGTGCGGGTAAAGCTGCGCTACGACGACACCTTCGATCTGGCTACGCGTCAGACGAAGCTCCCGACCGGCTGCGACGACTCGCGCACCCTGTTCGAGAGGGCGAAGTCGCGGCTGGCGAGCCTCGATCTCGAGCGCCCGATCCGGCTGGTTGGAGCGGCGGCCTACGATCTGGCCGACGAGGGCGAGGCCGTCCAGGCCGACCTGTTTGCCGGCGAGCAGGCCCGCGAGAGCTCGGAGCTGGAGCATACGATGGATGCGATCCGCGAGCGGTTCGGCGACAAGATTTCGCGGGGCGGAACCGGCGAGTGACGGGCTCTTTCGCGTGCCGGTGTGCGCGCGAGATATAAAGGTATCTCAGGGAGATGCAGGGTGGATGGCACCCTGTATGGGCGGGCGATATTGGCGGGGGCCGGCGGAGTTACTCGATTTTTGCGAGCCGCATCGACAGGGCGTTGCCGATCACGCAGACGTCCGAGGCCGCCATCGCCGCCGCGCCGAATGCCGGGGCCATGAAGCCGAAGGCGGCGACCGGGATCAGCGCGATGTTGTAGATGAACGCCCAGAAGAGGTTCTGCAGGATCTTGCGGTAGGTCAGCCGCGACAGCTGGATCGCGCGGCGGACGCCGTCGAGTGAGCCGGAGACGAGCGTGATCGGCGCCGACTGCATCGCGACGTCGGTGCCGGTGCCGAGTGCGATCCCGAGGTCTGCTCGGGCCAGGGCCGGCGCGTCGTTGATCCCGTCGCCGACCATCGCGACGACCTGCTGGCCGTCGGCCTGCAGCCTGCGGATCTCGCTCTCTTTGTCCTCGGGGCGCACCCCGGCCATCACCTGCGCGCTCGGAATCTCCGCCTGTCGGGCGATCGCCCGAGCAGTCTGTTCGTTGTCGCCGGTGATCATCCAGACCTCGACGTCGCGCCCGTGCAGCCAATCGACCAGCTCCCGGGCGCCCTCTTTGATGGTGTCGCCGATGGCGACGATCCCGAGAAGCTCCCCCTTTTCGGCCAGCGCGACGACCGTCTGACCCTCCTCCCGTAGATCGCGGATCTCGTCGAAGGCCTCGTGATCGTCGTCGAGCAGCCACTCCGGTTTGCCGATCGCCAGCTCCCGCCCCTCGAGTCGCGCGCGGACGCCCTCGCCGGCGACTGCCTCGAACTGTTCGACTTCCGGCCAGGCGATCTCGCGTGCCTCGGCCCGCTCGACGATCGCCCGACCCAGCGGGTGTTCGCTCGAGGCCTCCAGGCCGGCCGCCAGCCGCAAAAACTCCCGCTCGTCGATGCCGTTGGCCGGCGCGACGTGCTGGACGGCCATGTCGCCGGTCGTCAGCGTCCCCGTCTTGTCGAAGACCGCCACGTCGATCGAGCGGGCCTGCTCGAGGGCCTGGGCATCTCGGATCAGTACCCCGCGATTGGCGCCGATACCGGTGCCGACCATGATCGCCGTCGGCGTCGCCAGCCCCAGGGCGCACGGGCAGGCGACGATCAGCACTGCGACCGACGCCAGGATGGCCGTGCCCAGCGATCCGCCGATGAGATTCCAGCCGACGAAGGTGACGGCGGCGATGGCGATGACCGTCGGCACGAACACCCCGGAGACGCGATCGGCGAGGCGCTGGACGTCGGCGCGTGAGGCCTGGGCCTGCTCGACGAGTTCGACGATCTGCGCGAGCGCCGACTCCTCGCCGACTCGGGTCGCCCGGATCACCAGCCGCCCGTCGGTGTTGAGCGTCGCCCCGATCACCTCGTCACCGTCGGTCTTGGCGACCGGCACCGACTCGCCGGTGATCATCGACTCGTCGACCTCCGCGCGGCCCTGTTCGACGACCCCGTCGGTCGGCACCTTCTCGCCCGGCCGCACCAAAAGCCGGTCGCCCTCCTCGACCTCGTCGGTCGGGATCTCTCGCCACTGCCCGCCGCGCTCGACGGTCGCCGTGTCGGCCGCCAGATCGAGCAGCTTCTCGATCGCCTCGCCCGCCTTGCCCTTCGCACGCGCCTCCATCCACTTGCCGATCGAGATCAACGTCAGAATCATCACCGCCGCCTCGAAATATACGTGCCCCTCGCCGATCGTCACGCCGGCGAAGGCCGCGAAGGCGACGACGAGCGAAAAGAGCCAGGCGACGGAGGTGCCGAGCGAGATCAGGGTGTCCATGTTCGCCGACCCGTGCTTGACGGCGCTCCAGCCGCTCTCGGCGTACGGGCGGCCGACGTACACGACGGCGATGGTCGTCAGGTAAGCGAGAAGTCCGAGCCGACCGAGGTTGGCGGCCGACGACAGCTCGATGCCGAGCCACCCCGGTCCCATCTGCAAAAAGACGACCGGGATCGTCAGCACGAGGGCGACGATCCAGCGGCGCTTCCAGGTCTCGGCCTCCTCGTTGCGGCGCTCGCGGAGGCGCTCGTGTTTGGCCGACGGCGAGGCGTCGCGCTCGGATCGTTGGCTGCCGGTCTCAAGGGGGTTGTCGACACCGAGCGCCTCGTAGCCCGCCTCGTCGATCGTCTCACGGAGCGTTTCGATGGCTCCCTCGTCGAGTTGCTCGCGCGGGATGGCGACGTCGGCGCGCTCGGTGGCGAAGTTGACACCCGCCTCCTCGACGAGCTCCAGGTCGTTGAGGCTCCGCTCGACGCGCTGCACGCAGGTCGCACAGGTCATGCCGCCGACGTCGATCCGAATCGACGCCGAGGCATCGTCGCCGTCGGGCCCGGCGTCCGGGGAAGGCGTCGGCGAGGGCGGGTCGGACGGCTGCTCGGCATTCGGCGCCGGATCCTGCTGGCACGGATCGGCGGCACAACAGGTATCGTCGGGAGTGGAGTCGGAGTCGGCCCCGCGGTCGTCCCGGGACGAGGTGTCGGCGCGGAACCGCGTCTCGTAGCCGGCCTCGGTGACGGTCTCTGCGACGCGTCTGCCGATCTCGTCGGGCTCTCCGGTATGCCCGCCGTCGATGCGAACGGCGGCGCGGCCCTGGTCGAGGTCGACCTCGATGGCGTCGATGCCCTGTATCTCGCCGATCGTCTCCTCGACGGTCGAGACGCAGCCGCCGCAGGTCATGCCCTCGATGTCAAACGTCAATTCTCGCATGGATCATTCTCGTGGCAAGCCGGGTGAGTGGACGACGGTCAGGTGGAGGTGTGTCGGCGGTCGGCACCAACAGCGACGCGCAATTGTAGACACGTCCGCCAAAAAGTGAACCAAACGCCACGCTCCTGCGAGTGTCATCCTCGCCGATCTTCTCCGGATGCGCCGGGGGAGATCGACGCGAAAATCGGCCATATGCAATGAGATGCAGGGTGGGTGGCACCCTGATCATCGCACCGAGCACGGGAGGGGCGTCAGGGGTGCGCGCAGCCCGTATTTCGTGGTCTTCTTGGGGCCGCGGCTCCATTTGTTAAGGTGAGCATGCGACGCGATGTGAAGCCCGAACGGAGAGGAGTGCGATGATGGATGGATGGTGGAGGCGAACGAGCGCGAAGCTGGCTGTGGCGGCCGGGGGCCTGGCATTGACCATCGGTTGCACCGGCGATCCCCATCCCGGTTCCGATGTCGGCGGGGAGGGGCCGGAGGTCGGCACGGATGCCACAGCCGATACCGGCGGCTCGGAGGCCAGTGACACCTCGGTGCTCGACGGGGCGCTCGCCGATGCCGGCGGAAGCGACGCCTCGGAGGAGGTTGCCGACGCCGACGACTCGGTCGACGGCGGGCTCGATGCCTCGAGCGACGGGGGAGACGGCGACGCCTCGGAGGACGACTCGCATCTGCCGCCGGCGCAGGGGACGGGCGTCACGGTGCTCCAGTTCGACGGCGAACAGGGGCGAAGCTACGTCGGGCGAGTCTCCTTTCCGTCGTTTGGCGAGTCGGCCTTCGAGAACTGCTCGTTCACCATCGAAGGGAGTTGCCGGCTCGTCGAGTGCGACGGACAGATCGTCGACGGGGAGCCCGAACTTCGCAGCGCCGGGACAGTCGAGGTCTCGAACGGGACCGAGACGATGACGTTTTCGCCGGACGAGGAGGGATCCTACGAGATCCTCACCGAGGAGGGGTCGTTCTGGGATGGCGATGAGACGATCTCGGTCGAGGCCTCCGGCGACACCGTCTCCGGCTTCGAACTGGATGTGTCACCTCCCTCGCCCACCCGCGTGACCTCTCCCGACCTTCCCGACGACGAGAGCCTGTGGACCATCGATCGCAGCCAGCCGCTGACGATCGAGTGGGCGACCGACGGGATCGACCGGGGGACGTTTTTCGCGCGGCTCAGCTCGTACAGCTCCGGCCGAGACGAGACGGCTGCAATCTCGTGCGGCTGGGATGCAACCGACGGCAGCCGGCAGATTCCGGCCTCTCTTCTCGAGCATATGGAGACCGGGGAGACGGTCTCCGGAAGCTACCAGTTCACGCTCGGAGATTACGCCACCACGACGGCAGGTGACGAGACGGTCGGCGGCCTGGCCGGGACTACGATCGACGACGAGGGTGTCTCGCCGGAGACGGGCGGCCGCGTCTTTTTCGAGTAAATGCTGAAATGTCGGGATGGATTCGGGCGTAGCGGCTCGAATCGGGACTCGAAGTGTTCCTGCACATCTCTGCAACGGGACAGGGCGCCCGTGAGATGCTGGATCGGTGTCTCAGGAATATCCCGATATGTCAGGGAGATGCAGGGTGGGTGGCACTCTGATCATGAAGTGGCACCTTAGAGAAGGGTCGAGCGACACTCGAGGTCTTGACGGGAGCGGGATCTCGCCAAAGTTCAGGGGGAACGTGAGCTTTCAGGCCTCCCGAGAAGCGAGGACGAGAAGATGAACTACGATGCGAACGAATCCCCGGACGCCGAACGATGGCTCGACGCCGACGAGCAGGAGCGGATCGAGGCGGTCCACGCCTACCACGACCAACTCGACGACCACCCGCCGGCCGGCAGCATGCAGGCTCACTCGACGATGCACGCCGTCGTCGAGACGCAGGTCGCATCCGGGGAGCCGGCGGTGACGGCCGAGAAACTCGCCGAGCTGGTCGAGGCGGGCGTCGACCGACACGCCGCCATCCACGCCCTCGCTCTGCCCGTCGCCCATGTCATGTACGGCGTCGCGAAGGGCGAAGAGTCGGAGAAGCCGAACGAGGTGATGGCCCGCCAGATCGCCGATGTCACCGTCGAGGACGGTCGCGAACAGGAGCGCACCTGGGAGCGATAGCGCCTCCCGGCGCGGCACCTCGACGGCTCACCGCAGCCCGTACTTTTCGCGAAGATACGCCTCGAGGACCTCGCGTCCGTCGGCCGACAGCGGCCGCTCGTAGACGAGCAGCTCGGTGATCGCTCCCCGGAAAAAACCACGGTAGCCGCCGTCGTCGTAGCGGGCGCCGAGCCGCAGGTGATCGAGGCGCATCGGCTGGCCGGGCACCTCGACCGGCTGGCTGCGCCGGTCCATCTCGGCGACCCGGGCCGACGCCTCGGGGTTGCCGGCTTCGACGAGGACTACCGAGGGAATGCCGAATGGTCGGACGTCGTCGTTGAGGTCGCGTCCGCAGCCGTTCTCCAGCCCCGCTCGCTCGACGTTGAGCGTGTTGAACGCCTCCAGACCCTCCGGGTAGGCCGACTCGCAGTTGCCCCACTCGCGTCCGCCGAGGTCGATCCGCATCCCGCTGTCGGCGTCCTCCCGGCCCGGCGCTCCGGCCGAGACGATTCCGTCGAACTTGCCGGCGTTGTCGCGGGGTGTGACGACGAGTGCCACGTGGAGCGTCTCGGCGCGCCGTTCGCCGCCGCGCACCCGGAGCACGTCGTCGAGGCCGTCGAACGAGATCCCCGGCGGCTCGCGGACCGTCGAGCGCAGCCACTCCGGCCGCGCCTCCCGATCCGGCGCCTCGAGGTGCCGCCCCGCGCCCGAGCGGTCTCGCCAGCGAACGACCCGGTCGCGCCCGTCGGCCTCGACCCCGCGGGTCGCGTCGTACCACCCGATCAGCCCGTCGGTCGGAACCGCGTCGGCGGTCACGGTGCGGCTGTCGCCTCCACACCCGAACGCTGCGACGCCCAGCACGAAAGCCCCCAGGAGAGGGCCTACTGCACGCTCGATCCAGCCCACTGCGTCCTCCCGCAGGTGACACGAAGCCGGCGGTCGAGCCGTCGCAGAGGCCAGGGGCCCCGGCGCGGCGGCTCGGCGAGCGGCTTTCTACGAGGTTGGTCGAACTGCGGCAGCTACGGCCAGGACGGACGTACAGCCCAAAGGTGGCTCCTCGGCGCTCCGTGACAAGCGAAACGATCCAGGCCGCGTCCCCTCCGAGCGACGCACCTGCTTGGCTCTCGTGGGTGCGTGGTGTATGTCCAGCCGTGTTCGCCGTCACCCGACTCCCGGGGAGTCGATCATGCGTCTCGACAATCGTATCGCCGCCGTCACCGGAGCTGCCCGCGGCATCGGCCGGGCCCTGGCCCTGGAGCTGGCCGAGCGCGGCTGCCAGGTCGCCGTCTGTGATGTCGACGAGCAGGGCCTCGCCGAGACGGCCGAGCGGGTCGCCGAGTGCGGCGTCGAGGTCGACCGCCAGGTGGTCGACGTCTCCGAGCGCGAGGCCGTCCACCGCTGGGCCGAACGAGTCGCCGACGAGCTGGGCGACGTGCACCTGGTGTTCAACAACGCCGGGGTCTCCGCCTCGGCGTCGGTCGACAACCTCTCGTACGAGGACCTCGAGTGGGTGATGGGCATCAACTTCCGGGGGGTCGTCCACGGGACGAAGGCGTTTTTGCCCCAGATCCGACGGGCCGGCGCCGGCCGGATCGTCAACATCTCGAGCGTCTTCGGCCTGGTCGCCAGTCCGACCCAGTCCGCCTACAACGCCTCGAAGTTCGCCGTCCGCGGGTTTACCGAGTCGCTGCGCGCCGAGCTGGCGATGGAGGAGGCGCCGATCGGCGCGACCTGCGTGCATCCGGGCGGCGTCGACACCGACATCGTCCGCGATTCGCGCATCGGCGACACGGGGGTGGCGGGCCGCTCGCGCGAGGAGATCGTCGAGGAATTCGAAGACGAGCTGGCCCGGACCTCGCCGAAGCGGGCGGCCGAGATCATCGTCGACGGGGTCCGACGGGAGAAGGGCCGGATTCTGGTCGGTCTCGATGCAAAATTACTGGATGTCGTCCAGCGGCTGTTCGCCGGCCGCTACCCCGAGCCGATGGCCCGGCTCGTGCGCCTCAACTGGGACCTGGATGCGCGGTGAGCATCCGGGGTCGGACCGGTGAATTCGCGACGAGCTTTCCCCAGCCTGCGAGTTGACTCGAGCCTGACGGAGGATTTGGATGTGCCGCCTGTACGGAATGGCCGCGACGCATCCGACGCGGGTCGAATGCGAGCTGGTCGACGCCCAGAACTCACTGTTTCACCAGTCCCGCCGCGATGCCCGGGGGCTGGAGAATCCCCACGGCTGGGGGATGGCCTGGTTTCGCGCCGGCCAGACGCGGTGCCGGCGCCAGGTGCGCCCCGCCGACGAAAGCGAAGCCTACCGGCGTATCGCCGCCCGGACCGAAGGGACGGTCGTCGTCGCCCACGTACGCCGGGCGACCGTCGGGCGGCCTCGTCTGGAGAATACCCACCCGTTTCGCCACGGCGACTCGTTTCTCGCTCACAACGGCCACATCGAGCATTTCGACCGGGTGCGTCCGGCGCTCCTCGAGGAGATGGCGCCGCTGCAACGCAAGGCGATCGCCGGCACGACCGACAGCGAACATTTCTTCCAGCTCGCCCTGTCGCTGCTCGACGGCGACACGCCCGAAGCGATGCGCAAGGCGCTCGTCGAGGCGATCCGATGCGTCCGCTCGCATTTCCCCGGCCGGGAGGGCGAACAGTCGCTCGCACTCAACACCCTGTTCGGCCACGAGGGCCAGCTCGCCGGAACGCGCCTGCACCGCTCGCTGTGGTATCTGGAGCGCGAACGGCCGGGGACCTGCCACGTCTGCGGCGAGCCCCACCACGTCGTGCGTGACGGGGACGAGGCGGAGGAGTACCGGGCGGTCGTGGTGGCCTCGGAGCGCATCACCGACGAGGACTGGAAGCCGGTTCCGAACGGGTCGGTGTTTACCATCCGCCGGGATCCCCTTCGCCTCGAGATCGAGAGCCTGCCGGCGCCATGAGCCTTCTCGACCTGCCGAACCCCGAGTGGCGGGAGCCCTCGGAAGTCGATCCGCCATTCGGCGGGATCGTGGTGGTGGGGGCGAGAGTCGACGACTGGGAGGAGCGACTCGAGCGGACGGTCGTCGAGGTCGTTTCCGACAAAGCGCGTCGGCGGGCGGAGCGTTTCGAGTTCGAGGCGGATGCCCGAAGGCACCTGATGGGTCGGCTTGTCGTCCGGTGTGTCGCGGGTGACCTGCTGGATCGGCCGGCGGAGGCGCTTCGGTTTCGCACCGGTCCGCACGGCAAACTCGAGTTGTTCGACGCTCCGCTGGCGTTCAACCTCACCCACGGCGGAGCGTTCGTCCTCGCTGCCTTCGCCGAGGAGGGACCGGTCGGCATCGACGTCGAACCCCGCACCCGTACCGACGGCGGGGAGGGGCTCGCTCGAAGTGTCCTGACCGACGAGGAGTACGCCTGCTGGCGGGAGCAGCCGGTCGAGGAGCGTGCGGCGTGGTTCATGCACGTCTGGACGGTCAAGGAGGCGTTCATCAAGGCGACCGGCGAGGGGCTGGCTCGCGATCCGACGGCCGTCGCATGCTGCCTCGAGGGGGGGCGAGTGGTCGGGATCGCGGAGCTGGGGGCGAGCGACAGCGAGTTGGCCCCCCGTCGGCCGGAGGACTGGCGGATTCACTCGTTCGGCGTCAGCACCGAGGCGCTGGCGAGTCTCGTCTGGCGCGAGCACAAGGAGCGAGGGGGGCGGGAGGTGGCGTTCGTGCGGTTTGGCGTCGAGCGATTCGGGGTGGGGAGGGACTGCGGAGGGGAGTGAACCGTCGTGTCGTGCTGAACCGCAGATATACGAACCCCATCTAAGACCCTCCGGGAGCCCTGAGGCTCCGCCCCGACCGGTGCCTTCCAGACGGGGGGCGA
>CAZRLK010000091.1:0-20182 GCA_964600555.1 uncultured Bradymonadales bacterium | reverse complement strand
GCTGGCGGTGGGACTCGAACCCGCAACCTGCTGCTTACAAAGCAGCTGCTCTACCAGTTGAGCTACGCCAGCAATGCGCCTGCGCATCTTCTCCGACGCGCGAGTCCCGCTAGGGGCGGAACGTAATATATTTCGACACACCGTCTGTCAAGCAACGACGGACGAAGCCTCTCGCCCCGAACTGCGACCGTCCGACCGGACCGCCGCCCCGCCCGGCTGCCCCGCCCCTGGCGCGTCGACGGACGCGAGGGCCCTCAGGCGCTGCACTGCTGGCGGCGCACTTCGTACATCAGCGTCGTCGCCGCCGAGGCGACGTTGAGACTCTCGACGCCCCCCTTCAACGGGATCTTCGCGTACAGATCGCACGTCTCGGCGACCAGCCGGCGCATCCCCTTTTGCTCGCCGCCGACGACCAGGCCGGTCTTCATGTCGAAATCGACCTCCCAGGCGGGCTCGGCGTCGGTCATCCGCGTCCCGACGATCCAGTAGCCGGCCTCCTTCATCTGCTCGAGCGTCCGCGAGATGTTCGTCACCCGCGCGACCGGCACCCGAAACGCACACCCCGCCGAGGTGCGCACGACCGCCGGCGTCACCGGTGCCGCCCGATCCTTCGGAATCACCACCCCGTCGAAGCCGAGCCCGGCGGCCCCCCGCAGGATCGCCCCCAGGTTGCGCACGTCCTGCACCTGGTCGAGTACGAGTATCCCCGCCTGGTCCGCCTCCGCCGTCGACTCCAGCAGATCGGCGAGCGCGACGTACTCGAACCCCGTCGTCACGGCGATCACCCCCTGGTGATTCCCCCCGTCGGCCATGTCGTCGAGATCCTGCTTTTCGACCCCCTCGCAGCTGACACCGTAGGTGCCCGCCCGCTCGAACAGCTCCTCGAGGCGTTGCGTCTCGCGTTTGTTGTAATACACCACCCGCACCGACTCCGGCGCCACCGCCAGAAGCTCCTCGACCGGGTGAATTCCGTAGATGTCCATGATCAGGCGATCCCCGCTGCGATCTGTTCGACGACGGCGACCGGGTCGTCGGCGCGATAGATCGGACGCCCGACGACGAGATAGTCGCTGCCGAATTCGAGGGCCTCGTCGGGCGTCACCGGCCGTTTCTGATCGTCCGCTCCCGCCCCCTCCGGCCGAATCCCCGGCGTCACCAGCAGCAGCGCATCGCCGTGCGCCCGGCGAAAGGCCGCCACCTCGTGGCCCGAGCAGACCAGCCCGTCGGCCCCCGCCTCGGAGGCGAGACGACCGAGCGCGTGCGCCCAGCTTTCGAGCTCCTTGCCCCCGGCGACGTCTCGCACGTCGCGCTCCCCCAGACTCGTCAGCGCCGTCACCGCCACGATCGCCGGCCCCTCCCGGCCGGCCGCCTCCGCCGCACGCCGCACCATCTCCCGCCCGCCGGAGGCGTGGACGGTCACCATGAACACGTCCTCGCGATCCGCCGCCGCCTCGACCGCCCCGGCGACGGTGTTGGGGATGTCGTGGAATTTCAGATCGAGAAACACCTCCGCGCCGCGCTCGCCGACCGCCTCGACGATCTCCGTGCCGTAGCGGGTGAACATGCGAGCGCCGATCTTGTAGCGAGACACCCGATCGCCGAGCGTCTCGACGAGATCCAGCGCGGCCTGCCGCGTCTCGACATCGAGCGCGACGATCAACTGATCGCGAACCTGTCGACGTTGTACATCGTCCATCTCTGCTCCTTTACTGCGAGCTCGGCCGCGGCGTCGCACCGTGCTCGTCGACCAACCCCGCGACGTGGTCGGCGGCCTTCTCGACCTCGACCAACTCCAGATCGTCTTCCCATCGCAATTTCACCTCGACTTCACCCCCCTCCAGTCCGCGCGTCCCGATCGCGATCCGGATCGGAATGCCGTACAGATCGGCGTCCTTGAACTTCGCCCCGACCCCCTCGTCCCGGTCGTCGATCAACACCTCGACGCCGCGCTCGCGCAGGTCGGCATACAGCGACTCCGCCGTCTCGACGACCTCCTCGGAGCCCATCTGCAGCGGCAAAACGATCGCCTGGAACGGCGCGATCGGCATCGGCCACACCAGCCCGTCATCATCGTGGTTTTGCTCGGCGACCGCCGCGAGAATCCGCGAGACGCCGATCCCGTAACAGCCCATGATCATCGGCTGATCGGTCCCGTTTTCGTCCTGAACCGTCGCTCCCAGCGGCTCGGAGTACTTGGTGCCGAGAAAAAAGACGTGCCCGACCTCGATCCCCTGGCTCGCCTCCAGCGCGGCCCCACACTCCGGACACGGATCGCCCGCCCTCGCTTCGCGCAACTCCCCGAAGGCCTCGACGTCGAAATCACGGCCCCAGTTGACGCCCGTGTGATGGTGGTCGGCCTCGTTGGCCCCGACGACGACATGCGCCGCCCCCCGAAGCGCCGAGTCGGCGTAGATCGGCACGTCGAGTTCGACCGGCCCGGCGTAGCCGACCGGCGCCCCGGTCACCTCGCGGACGCTCGCCTCGTTGGCCATGTGCAGCTCGTCGAATGCGAGCCCGACCTCCTCGCGCAGAAACTCCTCGACTTTCAGGTCGTTCGCCTCGTGATCGCCGCGCATCAAGACCACGACCGGCTCGTCGTCCGCCAGGTAGATCAGCGTCTTCACACAGTCGGCCGCCTCGACGTCGAGAAACGCCGAGACCTCCTCGATCGTCTTTCGCCCCGGCGTCTCGACCGTCTGCATCGCCCCGCCGATCGCCGACTCCGGCCGCTGTTCGACGTCGACGGCGACATCGGCGATCTCGACGTTCGCCGCGTACTCGCAGTCGGGACAGTGCACCAGGTCGTCTTCGCCCGTCTCGGCGATCACCTGGAATTCGTGCGAGCGCGAACCGCCGATCGCGCCGGTCGGCGCCTCGACCGCTCGCCACTCGAACCCGAGCCGCTCGCAGATGCGGGCATACGCCCCGTACATTTCGTCGTAACTCGCTTCGGCCCCCTCCTGGTCGATGTCGAACGAGTACGCATCCTTCATTATAAATTCGCGCGCGCGGAGCAGCCCGAAGCGCGGACGCGGCTCGTCGCGGAATTTCGTCTGGATCTGGTAGATGTTCTGGGGAAGCTGCTTGTAGCTGTTGATCTCGCCGCGGACCATCGCCGTGATCACTTCCTCGTGGGTCGGCCCGAGGCAAAACTCGCTGCCGCTTCGGTCCTCGAGGCGCAACAACTCCGGCCCGTAATCCTCCCAGCGGCCCGACTCCTTCCACAGCTCCGCCGGCTGGACCCCCGGCATCAGCACTTCCTGGGCCCCCGAGCGGTCCATCTCCTGGCGGATGATCTGTTCGATCTTGCGCAGACTCCGCCACCCGAGCGGGAGGTAGTCGTACAGGCCGCGTGCGAGCTGGCGGATGTAGCCCGCCCGAACCAAAAGCTTGTGGCTGGCGATCTCGGCGTCGGCGGGATCTTCTTTCCGCGTCGGCATGAACGACTGCGACAAACGCATCCGTAACCCCGTCTGGGTTCGTCGGTGAAATGTGGCGAACGGACTCGCGTCTCGGCGTGTAGGCGAGCGGGGGGCGAGTGTCAACTAACACGGACGGTCGTCGGGCGTCCGGCGTCGGGCGTCGGGGGCGGTCGCCGGGAGTCGGGGCGAGCCGCGGGGCGGGACGGGACCGGTCGCGAGCCGCGAGGGGGTCACTCGAGCCGGAGGGTCAGGTGATCGGCCGTGGAGAGATAAAAGTCGGCCTCCTCGATGTCCGAGACGTCGACCTGCTTCGATTCGACGCGACGGATCGCGAGCCGGAGCCGGGAGGAGTCGTCGGCGAGTTCGGTGAGCAGTCCGCCCGGGATCGTAAAGCGGCCGTCGTCCTCGAGCCGGCATTTGAGCCGAGGCGCCTCGGGGCCGCCGCCGGCCTCGATGTCGAAAAACACCTCCGAGCGGCCGCCGTCGATTTCATTCCAGCGCACGCTCAGATCTCGGCCACGCCGCAAACGCACTTCGTCGCGCTCCCCGCCGGCCCGCCCGGAGACGGCCGTCAGGCGCACCCGCGGCGGCGCCGGCAGCGTCACCTCGAATCCCCCGGCGCCTCTGTCCCCCGGCGCCTCGAAGGTGTAGCCGGCCCCCGGCACGTACGCCAGCTCTCCGTCGACCGACGAGTCGCGTCGATCGCTCGTCCCGTACACCACCCCCGAGAACGCCTCGACGAGTGGCGGCAGATGCCGCCCCTGCAATTCCAGATCGCGGCGCGGCCCGTCGACGGTGATCGGCCCGACGCTCAGCAGATCGAGCCGGATGTCCTCGCGCATCGACCGGGGCGTCGGACGCTCCGGCAGCGGCATCGAACAGGCGTCGCGGTCGAGTTCGGCGTCCGAACTCCAGACGTCGAGCGCCTCGAAGGCGCGCTCCACCGGCACGCCCCTCGCATCGATAAACTGCGCGTGGATGCTCAACCGCGGATGCTCGCTCCCCGAGGTGTGTTCGAATTCGGCCACGAGCGAGCCGACTCTCCGCTGCTGGGCCTCGCCGGCATCCTCCGCCCCCCGCATCGGCGAGGCCTCTTCGGTGGAGCATCCGGACGCGAATACCCAGACGAGACATGCGACCGATACGGCCCTCGCTGCAATGTGGCGGCGTGTCGTGTGCATGACGGTGCTGGGCTCAAGAAGGAGTGGCCGGGGCTTCCCCGATCGAGCCTAGCACCGTCGTCCCCCGCGTCAAGCGGTCACCGCAGGTTGTTGTGAGCCGGTCAGCCGGTAAACCGGGGAGCCGTTGAGACGGTGAGCCGTTGAGACGGTTGAGGCCCACCGGTCGGTTCTTGATCGAAGGGCCGAGATATACCACGCTTGCCGCCGTATTCGCCGCCTGAACGTCGTCCCGAACATCTCACCGAACCGCGCTACTGCGAGCAGCGACCAGATCAGGGGCGGGACCGTCGCCGACCGCCGAATCGCCGCATGCCGATGAAATTTTGTTCGAAATGCCAAAACCGCTACCCGGCCTCCGAGCAGTTTTGTCCCGACTGTGGGCAACCGCTCGAGGACTCCCCGCCCGGCGGCCACGACGATCCCGGCCGGCGACGCACCGACCAGTCCAGTCTCGTCGGCCGCACCCTGTTCGGCGAGTACACCATCGTCGAACGCCTCGGCGAGGGAGGAATGGGCTCGGTGTACCTCGCTGAACAACGGGCGATCGACCAGAAAATCGCCCTGAAGGTCCTCCACGCCGAAACCGCCGACAACGACGAGATCGTCCAGCGCTTCCACCGCGAAGCAAAGGTCATCAGCCGGCTCAGCCACCCGAACATCGTCCGGGTCTTCATCTTCGGCCGCACCGACGACGACCTCCTGTTTTTGGCCATGGAGTACATCGACGGCGTCGAGCTGCGCGACAAGCTCGACGGCACCCCGGTCGACGAGCTGGTCGCCATCAAGATCATGAAACAGGTCTGCTCGGCGCTCGGCCAGGCCCACGACCTCTCGATCATCCACCGCGACCTGAAACCGGAAAACCTCCTGTTGACCCGGTTTCGCGGCGAAAACAACTACGTCAAAATCCTCGATTTCGGCATCGCCAAGATCAAATATCCCGACGAACATCAGGGCCCCCAACTCACTCAGCAGGGGATCGTGTACGGGACCCCGGAGTACCTCTCGCCCGAACAGGCCCAGGCCGACGATCTCGACCACCGCACCGACATCTACGCCCTCGGCTGCATCCTCTTCGAGATGATGACCGGCCGGGTGCCCTTCGAGGCGGAGGCCTCGGTCGAAATCCTCAAACAAAAGGTCTTCGAACAGCCCCCCTCCCCGAGCGACTTCGCGCCGGTGGCCCCGACGATGGAGCGGATCATCGAGACGGCGATGGCCCCGGATCGCGACGAGCGGTTTGCGGACGCCCTGGAGATGTTCGATGCGCTGGTCGTCCGCGAGCAGGAGCTGCAGCAAGAGCGCCAGCTCGACCGCCGGGACACATACGTGCCGGGCACAGAACTGACGGGCGTGCACCAGGCCGGCAAACTCGAGGAGTTGCTCGATCGAGAGCGCGCCGCCCGGACCGACAACGCCGGGCAACGCCAGGCGGCGGCGATGGAGTCGGCGGAGACGCGCACGATGGAGGCGCCGACCGCCGCCGCACCCGCCGAGGCCGGCACCTCCCCGAACCCCGGGACCGAACAGCCCCCGGCCGCCCGCCAATCCCACGCCCAAAACAGCGCCTCCAGGTCCGAGCGCCCGACCGACCGCCAGGCGTCGTCCGCCTCCGACGAGCAGACTCGCATCGTCCGCTACGCCCTCATCGCCGCCGTCGTCGTCCTGGGCCTGGCGGTCACGATCCTGTTCATGTACTTTCTGTCGATGGTCCTCGAGTGACGTTCGCTCCCAGCCCCGCCGCGGCATGCTGTTTTCGCTCGACAACCTGACCAAACGCTTCGGCGCTCTCGAGGCCCTCTCGGGGCTGAGCGTCGAGGTCGAGCCCGGCGCCATCGGTCTGCTCGGCCCGAACGGGGCCGGCAAGACGACTCTGATCAAGCTTTTGCTCGGCCTGCTCGACCGCACCAGCGGCCACGCGAGCGTCCTCGGACACCGACTTCCCGACGAAACCCGCGCGATTCGCCAACGCGTCGGCTACATGCCCGAAGACGACTGCTACCTGCCGTACATGACCGCCGTCGACTTCGTGACGATGAGCGGCCGCCTCAGCGGCATGCCGAAATCCGAGGCCTTTCGCCGCGCCCACCAGGTCTTGCATTACGTCGGCCTCGCCGAGGCGAGATACCGGGAACTCTCGGAGTTTTCGGCCGGCATGAAACAGCGCGTCAAACTCGCCCAGGCGATCGTGCACGGCCCGGAGCTGGTGCTGCTCGACGAGCCGACCAGCGAACTCGACCCGAGCGGCCGCGACGAGATGCTCGAGCTGGTCGACGACATCCGCTCGCGGGGGATCAGCCTCGTCCTCTCCAGCCACCTGCTGCACGAAGTCGAGCAGGTCTGCGACGCGGTGCTGATGCTCAACCAGGGCCGGCTCGTCCACTACGGACCCCTCTCGGAGCTGACCTCGGGCGGCGAGCGGCGCGTCGAGATCCGCACCCGGGAGCGCGACGACGAACTGCCGGCGACGCTGCGCGAGCGCGGCTGGGAGATCGACCGCGAGGGACGCTCCCTGCAGGTGCTCCTCCCCGACGCCGCCAGCCCCGACGATCTGCTCGAGGACGTCGTCGAGATCGACGTCCAGATCCGGCACTTCATGCCCCTGGAGTTGACTCTCGAGACGGCGTTTTTGCAACTGCTGGACGGCGACGCCTCCGACCCCCGACGCCAGCAGCATCCCGACGCCCGACACCCGACGCCCAACGCCTGACGACCGACGACCGACCCATGGCGATTCACCGCGAGAAATACACCCGCTACGACGGCCCCCTGCACGAGTCGGGCGGCTGGTGGGTGATCACCGCCGAGACGATCAAGCAGATGGTCGGGTTCGTACGCACCAAACTCCTGGTGCCCGCCCTCTGGATCATTCCTCTGATCACCGCCGTCGCCATCGTCGCCGAGTACGGACTGCGCGGCCAGGTCGAAAACGTCCAGCCGCCCGACGGCAGCTACGTCGTCCCGTTTCTGCAGGTCCAATTGTACTCGGTCGCGATTCTGTTCATGGCCTCCGGCCCCGGCGTCGTCAGCGACGATCTGCGCCACAACCTCCTGCAGCTGTATCGCTCGAAGCCGATCGCCGACTGGGAGTACACCTTCGGCAAGTGGTTCGGCCTCTTTCTGATCGGGACGCTGGTGACGGTCGGCCCGGCGCTCGGCGTCGGTCTGCTGCGGGTCGCCCTGCTCAGCCAGTACGGCCTCGCCGGCGGCGTCGCCGTCGACGTCGCCTGGGCGGTCGGGCTGTCGGCGGGGATGACCGGCCTGGCGGCGGCGATCCTGCTCGGCCTCTCCAGCACCACCACCCGCTCGGGCTTCGTCGTCCTCGCCTGGCTGGGCGTCTTGATCGTCCCCCCGATCGTCTCCCTGCTGGTCGGTCTGTCGCTCGAGAACGGCGATCTGGCCGGGCTTCTCAGCTTCCAGACCAACTTCGAGATGGTCTGCTCGGCGCTCGTCGCCGGGGAGTCGCTCGAGATCCCGGTCTGGGCCCCGATCGCCGGCCTCGCCGTCTACGGGGGCGGCGGCATCGGACTTCACCTGTGGCGTCTGCGACAACTCGACAGGGAGGGAGGATGACGCCCACGACCACCCGCGAGGAGGAGGGAGACGAGCGCATCGCCAGGACCGGCGGCTCGGAGACGGTCGTCTCCGCCCTGCAACTGTCGTACTGGTACGGCGATGTCATCGGCATCAACGAGATCTCGCTCGACATCGGCCCCGGCGTCACCGGCCTGCTCGGCCCCAACGGCGCCGGCAAATCGACGCTGTTGAAGGTCCTGACCGGCCAGCTCAAACCGGCGACCGGACGCGTCGAGCTCCTCGGCGAGCCGGCCTGGAACCACGCTCCGACCTTCGCCGAGATCGGATTCGTGCCGGAACAGGACGCCTTCTACGAGGCGATGTCCGGCCGGGAATTCGTCACCTACCTGACACGCCTGCAGGGCTTCGCCCGCGAGCGGGCCCGGTCGATGGCCGACCGGGCGATCGAGCAGGTCGGCCTGACCGACAGCCGCGACCGGCCGATCTCGGAGTACTCCAAGGGCATGCGCCAGCGCATCAAATTCGCCCAGGCCCTCGCCCACGACCCCGAGGTCGTCTTCCTCGACGAGCCCCTCAACGGCACCGACCCGGTCGGCCGCCACCATCTCATCGAGCTCGTCCAGCAACTCGGCGAGCAGGGCAAGACCGTCGTCGTCTCCAGCCACATCCTCGACGAAATCGAGCGGATGACCTCCGACATCCTGCTCATCCACAAGGGCCGTGTCCTCGCCGACGGCAACATCTACGAGATCCGCGAACTGATCGACGAACACCCCCACACCATCTACATCGACTGCGAGAAACCCCGCGCCTTCGCCCAGAAACTCGTCGGCTTCGAGGACGTCGTCCGCCTGGAGTTCGTCGACGGCGGCTTCCGCATCGCGACTCGCGACCCGAACGCCTGCTACGAGCGCATCCCGCGGCTCGCCCTCGACGGCGAGTTTCATCTGCGAGGGATGACCTCGCCGGACAACGATCTCAACGCCGTCTTCCGCTACCTCGTCGAGTGACCAGGGGCTTTGCGATGACCGACCACGAGGCGACACCGCGCGATCTTTCGGCCCTCCGCCAGATCGGTGAAATGTACCGCACGGACCTGGCTCGGCTGGCCGGCGAGGCGCGCCTGAAGTGGCTGACCGGCATCCAGCTCGTCCCCGTCGTCGGCGCCGCGCTGCTGGTCTTCTGGGCGTCTCTCGACGGCGCGAACGTCTTCACCACCCTCGTCGAATCGGCGATGTTCCCGTTTCTGATCCCGCTGGTCGCCCTCTTTTACGGCGGCCCGGTGATCGTCGACGAAATCGAGGCCAAGACTCTCACCTATCTGACCCTGCGTCCCGTCCCCAAACCGGTGATCTTTTCGGCCAAGTGGGCCGCCGGCACGACCCTGGCGATCGGCCTGGTCGTCGTCCCGATTTTGCTGCTGTACGTCGTCTGCATCCTCGTCGGCGGGAGCTTCGGCGCCGGCGGCATCTCGCTGACCCGCACCCTCGTCGCCGCCTCGCTCGGCACCGCCGCCTACACCGCCATCTTCGCCGCCCTCAGCGCCGTCTTCTCGCGCCGGATGCTCGCCAGCGTCATCTACGTGCTCGTCTTCGACCTGGTGATGGGCCAGATCCCGGTCCTGAAACTCGCGACGCCCCGCTACCACCTGTTTCGGGCCGGCGACGCCGAACAGCAGGGCCGCTCGGAGCTGGTCGAGACCTTCCTGGCCGGCGGCGAGGTCGCAATGCCGTGGTGGGGCTCGGCCGCCCTCGTCGCGCTCTTCGCGGCGGTCGGGGTCGCCGCCGGCGCGATCGTCTTCAGCCGGCGCGAATACCGGCTGTAACCTCCGCCCCGCCCGCTCCCGGGGCGCTTACGCCTGTTTCAACGATATCTGATCGCGGCGCGGATTCGCCTGGTCGACCACCACCTCGGTCGTCTCTCCGACCGGCACCGTCTTGCGAAAATTGCAGTTGAACTTCTGGGCCACCCCCTCGAGCCAGACCGCCGCATGCGTCCCGTCGTCGTTTTTGTGCTCGACGACCGTCGCCTCGAGCGGCTCGTCGCCCTGCCGGCGCAGATACTCCAGAAGCCAGTACCGCTCCGTCTCGGACTGCGTCCGCCCCGCCTCCCGGCTCGCCGTCTCGACCCGCCCCAGCAACTCGACCATCTCGTCCTCGTCGTGCGGCAGCTCCTCGTCCGCCAGATAGGCTTTGATCTGGCGCTGGCAGATCAGATCGGCGTACCGGCGGATCGGACTGGTCGCCTGCGTATACGTCGTCACCCCGAGCCCGAAGTGATAGTCGGGCTGGGTGGTCAGATTGCCCGGCTTCATCCGATAGATCATCGCGAATTGCCGGGGAATCCCCTCGGGCACGCTCCGAACCTCCTCGTCGAGCACGTCGCGCTCGGGCGACTCCTGGGTGCGATAGATGACCGGAATGTCATTCGCCCGGCAGAACTTCCCGAGAAGCGTGTTCGCCTGAATCATGAACTCCCCGACGATCTCGTCGGCGGGCGAATCGCGACGTTTGACGCTGCACGAGACGCGCGGCTCGCCATCCTCCCACTCGACCCGCAGATCCGGGTCCGGCAGGTCGACGCTGATCGCCCCGTTGTCCTCGCGGCGCCGGCGGCACTCGTCGGCCAACTGGCCGAGCTTGCGCAGGGCCCCCGCCAGTTGCGGATCGTCGCCGTCCTCCTCGAGCAGATCGTCGGCCCGCTCGTAGGTGAGCCGATCGTCGACCTCGACGACCGACGGGACGATCGCGTGGTCGGTGCGCTCGAGGTCCTCGTCGAACTCCAGGAGCACCGAGATCGCCGGTCGCTCCTCCCCGGCGACGAGACTCGCGATCTCCTCGCTCAGCCGCGCCGGGAACATCGGGATCGTCTTCGAGGGCAGATAGATGCTCGTCCCCCGTTTGCGGGCGTGGCGATCGAGGCGATCGCCCGCCTCGACGTGTGCCGACGGATCGGCGATGTGGATGCCGACCTCCCAGCCCCCCTCCGGCATGCGCCGACACGACAGCGCATCGTCGATGTCGCGCGTCGACGCATCGTCGATGCTGAAGCAGCGCCGGTCGGTCAGATCGCGGCGCCACGACTCCGGCTCCCAGCCCTCTCGCTCGATCGCCTCGATGGCCTCGACGACTTCCCCGTCCGGCTCACCCCCGAGGTTGTACCGGTGCAACCACAGATTCTCGTGCTCGTGCCAGACCCCCATCTCGACCATCACCCAGAACGCCTTCGCCCCGTAGCCCCCCTGAAGCTCGCCCCCCAGCTCCTCTTCGATCGCCTCGAGCAGCTCGAGCGCCTCCTCGCGTTGGTCGTATTGCCGATCGTGGATGGCGTATCCCTGCAGGATCTCGGCGAACTGGCGAAACCCCTCGTCGGCCATCTTCTCGTCGACCAGCGCCTCGCGCGCCGCCTCGTCGGCCTCCAGCACCTCGACCACCCCCGCGACGAACCGTTCGCGGCGCTCGCGCTCCCGACGCTCGGCTTCGAGCTGGCGGCGCATCTCGTCGACCTGGTTCTCCGAGCGCGGCTCGAACTCCCCGCCGCGCTCCTTGAAATACAGGTCGTTGGCGCGCAACTCCTGCTGGATCGCCAGCACCTCGGCCGTCTCCGAGCTCTCGAAAAACAGCTCCGACAACTCCTGCGCCGAGACGCTCCCCTCCCCGACGAACTCCCACAAAAACCCCACGTCGACCTCGTCGGCGGTCGTCTGGATTTCGTGGCGGTACGATTCCAGACGCGAGGCGATCGCCTCGCTGCTCCGGTCCGGATCGACGCGCGCACCGAGATCGTAGGTGATCTCGTCGTCGGTCGGCCGCATCTCGTCGCCCTCCTCGGTGACGACGATGTATTTTTGGCCGAGATCGCGGGTGACGACGCCGAGCAGATACGCGTCGCCGGCGTCGAATTCGATCACGTCACCTGGTTTCATGGTCGGAAGTCAGTCGGTGGAATGGAGTCTCCGGAATCGGTTACGCAAAAGCCGGCCGGGGACCTCCCCGGCCGGCTCCACGTCGTTCTCGTCTTGTTCGGATCTACTTCGCTCGCGGGCCCGGCTGCCTGGCCGCTCAACTGCCGAACCGGAGGGTTTTCACCTCCGAGGCGACCTCGAACGACGCCTCGGTCTTCTGCTCGATCTCGTCGACGTCGACTCCCTCGATCGTCTCCTCGAGCACGAGGTGGTCGTCGGCGACGCTGAAAACCGCCAGGTCGGTGATGATCTGATCGACCACCCCGACGCCCGTCAGCGGCAGCGAGCATTCGCTCAACACCTTCGAGCTGCCCTTGTGGGTGTGGGTCATGCAGACGGTCACCTGACCCGCCCCCGAAACCAGGTCCATCGCCCCGCCCATTCCCTTGACCATCTTGCCCGGAATCTTCCAGTTCGCCAGATCCCCCCGTTCGTTGACCTCCATCGCCCCGAGAATCGCCAGATCGAGGTGCCCGCCCCGGATCATCGCGAAACTCGTCGCGCTGTCGAAAAACGCCGAGCCCGGCCGCGTCGTGATCGTCTGCTTGCCGGCGTTGATCAGATCCGGATCCTCTTCGCCCTCGTAGGGAAACGGCCCGATGCCGAGGATCCCGTTTTCGCTGTGCAGCGTCACGTCGATCTCGTCGGGAATGTAGTTGGCCACGAGGGTCGGAATCCCGATCCCGAGGTTGACGTACGCCCCGTCTTCGAGCTCCTGCGAGGCGCGCTGTGCCATCTGTTCACGCGAAAGTCCCATGGTTGCTCCCGTCGTCGAAAATCCAACTGTCTCACTGCGAGAAGGACTGGTCCTCTCGCCGAATCATCACTCCGAGCGCTCGCGCGTGGTGCGCTGCTCGATCCATTTCTGGTAGTCCTCGCCCTCGAGGATGCGCTGGGTGAAGATGCTCGGCGTGTGGATCGCGTCCGGCTCGATCTCGCCCGGCTCGACCAGCTCCTCGACCTCCGCGATCGTCACGTCCGCCGCCATCGCCATGATCGGGTTGAAGTTGCGGGCGGTCTTGTTGAACACGAGATTGCCGTGCGTATCCCCCCGTTCGGCTTTCACGAACGCGAAATCCGCCGACAGCGACTCCTCCATGATGTGGGGCTCGCCGTCGAACCAGCGCACCTCCTTGCCCTCGGCGACCTCCGTCCCGTAGCCGGTCGGCGTGTAAAAGGCCGGCACCCCGACCCCTTCGGCCCGGATGCGCTCGGCGAGCGTCCCCTGCGGATTGAGCTCGACCTCGAGTTCCCCGCCCAGAAACTGCTCCTCGAAGACGGCGTTTTCACCGACGTAACTGGAGACCATCTTGTCGATCTGGTGCGTCTGCAACAAGATCCCGAGACCCTTGTCGTCGGTCCCGCAGTTGTTGCTGATGATCGTCAGCCCCTCGGTCCCCTTGTCGTGCAGCGCGCGAATCAGGTTCTCGGGGTTGCCACACAACCCGAACCCCCCGCTCATGATCCTCGCGCCGTCCTCGACGTCGAATATGGCCTCCTCGGCCGTCTCGTACACTTTGTCCATGAATCGACTCCTCGTCTCGGGTCACCACTGAACACCGGCGGAGAGCCCGCCGTACAGGTAATTGTAAAATCCGAACTCCATTTTCACGACACCGTGTTCTCCGATGTTGAACCGCGTGCCGGTCGTGATGTTGACCATCGGGATCACCGTCGGAATCCGATCTTCGACCTCCCCAGGCTCGAACTCCCCGTCGTCGAAATTCCCGTCGTCGTTGCGACACTCCTCGCCGCCGAATCCCCCGCCCGGCCCGCCGCCACTGCCGATCGACGCGCGACAGTCGTCCTGCGGATTGAACTTCGTGACGTCTCCGAGCACCATCGCCGCCCCCAGCCCCCCGCCGACGTACGGCGCGAACCAGTGGGTGACGTCCCAGTAGTAGTACCCCGAAAACACCAGCGAGGCGAGTCCCAGGTTGAACTCCACGAGGTCGGCCTTTTCGGCATCCTTACCCGCCTCCAGCCACATCTCCTTCGGCATCGCCAGATCGGCGTATTCGACCGCCGCGCTCATCTCGAACGCTCCGACCTTCCGCCAGACGAACTCCAGGCCGTACCCGAAGTTCGTCTCCCCGTCTCGCCAGTTCGCCGAGTGCTCGTCGTAAAACGCCCCGAGCAGAAAGTTCGGGACCCCGACCGTCCGAAATCGCCCGACGATCTGGTAGTCGTTGTCGTCGGAGGCATCCTCGAAGGTGACCGGCGCGTCGTTCCCGCTTCCCTGCGCCGCCGCCGACGGAACCATCGCCCCCAGCCCGACGACCAGGGCCACACCAAACACCACTGCGATCCGTGCCACTTCGCGTACGGCCATGACAGACTCCTCGTCGAAACCAGGCCGCCTTTGGACCCGGCCTGCCTTCGACTGGTAGAAAATGAACCGCCGGCCAGGGAGTATAGCCCCGGTCTGGCGTCGAGACAAACTCGCCGCTCGATCTCCCTCACTCCCCGACATTCGCCCGCAACTCGATCAAAACCGG
This sequence comes from uncultured Bradymonadales bacterium, assembly GCA_964600555.1. GTDB lineage: Bacteria > Myxococcota_A > Bradymonadia > Bradymonadales > Bradymonadaceae > CAJXPB01. The sequence continues at coordinate 5,580 of CAZRLK010000091.1, read as the reverse complement.
GTTGTTCTCCTCGTCGTTCGACCGGATCGACAGGTTGCCGTACGCCGCCCGATCCTCGTCGAGATCGGCCACGACCTCCAGGTTCAGACTCTCGCCACCCGTGAACGTCATCGGCAGTTCCGGCGGATCTTCGAGCGAAAAAGCCCCGTTGCCGTCGGCGATGAAATCGACCGACTCGATCGTCAGGTCGCGCTCGAGACTGCAACTGAGAAGTTCGATCTCCTCGGTCGCTGTCTCGGTGCCGATGCTCCCGAAATCGAGGCTGTCGGAAGCCCCGTCGCCGATCGAGACCTGCAGACACGGCTGGTCCCGATTCGCCGTCACGGTGATCTCGTGGGGACTCTCTTCGGCCGGGTCGTTCCACTCGATCTGAAGATCGCCGACCCGCGTCGGCATCGGGTCCGCGTCGCTCGACGGTGCGAACTCGAGGTCGAAAAAGTACGCATCCCCCTCGCCGAGCGTCACCGGCGGCTCGCCGCGCGCCTCGAAATTGAACGAAAAGTCGGGATCCGCCTCGCCCCCCTCGCGGTACGTCACATCCTCGATCATCAGATCCTGCAGACCCCGGTTGTACAACACCACCTGCCGCGTCTCGTCGCCACCGGCCTCGACCTGGCCAAACCGCACGTATTCCGGCCCGCGTAGATCCGGCTCGGCGAGCACCGTCGTAAACGGCACCTCGACGTCGTCGACCGCGTCGCTCTCGGTCGTGACCGTCAATGTCCCGCGATCGGCGGCGTAGTCGGTCGGCTCGTAGACGACCTCGACGTTCTCGTGCGTCCCGCCCTCGATCGCGAACGGCGGCTGCTCCTCGAGCCCCTCCAGGCTCACCTCCTCGTCCAGGCCCGTCTGCTCGTCCTCCTCGACTTCGAGCGACTCGACGACCAGTTCCCGACCGCCGACGTTGCGCAGGGAGATCGGTTTCGCGTCGCGATCGCCGTGCGGCAGCCCGCGAAACTCGAGCTGCCCCGGGTCGACCGACAGCTCCCCCACCCCGACGTCGACATCTTCGCCGACGTCCGAGCCGGCATCCTCGACGCCCGTCTCCCGCGCGTCGGAGCCGGCGGTTGCATCCGGCTGCTCGCCGACCTCTCCACCCCCGGCTCCGCTCGCATCCTGCGGTTTCGGTCCGGGACCGTCCGCCTTGCACCCGGCGAACGCCAGCGTCCCCGCCACCAGCACCGCCGCCAGCGCCGAAACACTCGGATTCCTGCCGGACCGTCGCTTCTCGCCTCGTCGATACGTCATTGCACTTCCACCGGTGTGTTCGAGTTGCTGGTACTTCCGTCGCCGAGCTGACCGTCGGCGTTGCGCCCCCAGCAGTAGATGCTTCGATCGCTGGTTACCGCACACGAATGGTGCTGACCAACGCCGATCGTCACGGCGTCCGACAGCGACTCGACCCGTGTCGGCGTCCCGGCCTGATCGTTGGTCCCGTCCCCGAGCTGACCGTCGGCGTTCGCCCCCCAGCAATACACCTCGCCGTGGCGAGTGAGCGCACAGGTGTGTTTCACCCCCGCCTCGACCTCCACCGCATCGTCGATCCCCTGGACGTCGACCGGTCGGAACTTGTTGGCGGTATCGTCGTTTCCTAGCCGGCCCTCCCCGCCCGCCCCCCAGCATTCGACGCCGCCGACGAGGTTCACCGCACAGGCGTGTTGCTCGCCGGCCGTGATGTCGACCGCTCCGCCGAGCGAGTCAACCTCGACCGGCACCGTCGACCCTACGCTTCGTCCGTGGCCGAGCCTCCCATCACTGCCATTCCCCCAGCACCAGGCCGATCCGTCGGACTCCAGCGCACAGGTATAGCCATTGCCCGCGGCGACTTGCACGGCGTCGTCGATGTCCTGCACCGCGACCGGCGTCGTCTCGTTGCCGCTGGTCTCCCCGTTGCCCAGCGCACCCGCCACCTCCGAGCCCCAGCAGCGGATCCCGCCGGCATCGAGCACCGCACACGAATGCACCGCCCCGGTCGCCACGGCGACCGCCTGCGAGATTCCGTCGACCGCGACCGGCTCGTCGCGCGGCATCGTCGTTCCGTCCCCGATCTGGCCGCTCGTATTGTACCCCCAGCACTCGACCGAACCGTCGTCCATTCGCCCGCAGGTGTGCCGATCGTGGGTCGCGAGATCCTCGAATTGCGCCGAGGTGACGACCGCCACCGGACTCGTGATGTCTCCGCTCGAATCCGCGTTGCCCACCCACGCCCCCTCGCCCCAGCAGGCCGCCTCGCCATTTTGGCGCGTCGCACAGGTGTGATACTGGCCGCCATCGACGGTGTGAAATCCGCTCGCCGTGTCGGTGACGCACCGATTGTGCAGCTCCGCACACGTCGCCTCCCCCGAGCAACTCGCTCCCCCGCAATCGGCCGTCTCCCCGCCCCACCAGACCGTCCCGCAATCCGCGCCCGACTCCGTGCAGACGTCGTGGCAGTCGTTGTCGGCGCAGACCGACCCGCTCTGGCAGCTCCCGCACTCGAACGTCTCGCCGCTGTCGAGCTCAAGCGTGCCGCACGCCGCACTCTCCCGGGCGCACGGGTCGACACACGTCCCCTCGTCGCAGATCTCGTCCTCCCCGCACTCCCCGCCGCACGGCTCCGCGTCGACATCTTCTCGTCCGCCGTCCCCGTCCCCTGCGTCGGCGACGTCTCCGCCCGCATCCTCCTCGATGTCCCCCTCGGCGTCGCGCGGCCCGCTCGCATCCCCGTCGTCGCCGTCCGTCGCATCACCGACGTCCATCGAGACATCGGGCGTCGCGTCCGCCGCATCCATCCCGGGCTCCGGCCCGCCGTCCGTTCCCGGACGCGGCCCCTCGTCGGTGTCCGGCTCCCCGAGTTTTCCGCTGGCGCACCCGACGATGGCGAGTCCCGCGACCACCACCACCAGGCGCCTCCAACCCCGGTCGAACGCCGGTCTCTTAGGCTCTCGAGCCATACACGTCACCAACAACCATCGAAAACTCGCGCGGACACCGCCACCGTAGCGCATCGAGCGACCGGCCCTCAAGTTTTCACTCGGAAGGCAGTCCGGCGGATAGCACCCGGAACCGATTCTCAGAACCGGTCAAAAAACCTCGGACCGAGCGTGAGCGAGCCGATTTTCCGGCCATTTTCGTTCGTCAAACGCAGGTTTGGTGGGCCAAATCGAGGATTGACGGGCGAAAATGGGCCAAAACTCGGCCGTTCATCGCGACGCGGAGAGTTGTTTGACCGGTTCTCAATTCATCGACACCAGCTCCGAGCCATCCTCGGTGCAGTAGCGGCCGGCGGCGGAGTAACTGGCTCCACACTCCGGACAAATCTTTCGGCGGGGTCCGAATCCACGGGCCGGCAACTCCGAGCGATGGGGGTGGTCCAGGGGCGTCAACACCGCCTCGTCGTTCGGGCACCGGGCGCGTCCGGGTTCGGCCAGCTCGCCGCACTCCGGGCAACAGAGCACCGGGATCGGCGGCGCCGCCCGCGACTCCTCCGAGGGATCGACCGCCGTCAGTTCACCGCCGTCTCTGGGACACGTCCGCCGGTCGACCTGGCCCTCCCAGCCGCACCTCTCGCAGACGTCGAAGACCGGCGCCTCGTCGCCCTTCTCGCTCGTATCCTGCCGCAGCCGCATCCCGTCGTGGTAGCAGTACGCCGGCCCCGGCTCGTAGCGGCGGCCACAACCCGGACACCGCTGCCGCTCGAGGAGCGTCTCCTCCGACCCGCCCGCCCGCTCGATCGTCTCCAGAGGCGTCGAATCGTGCGGACACACCACCACGCTCGCCGGAAACTGCTCCCCGCACTCCGGGCACATCCGCACCGCTCCCCCCTCTCCGAGCCTCTCGCGGGCCGACGAATTTGCCGCCTCCCGGTCACCCGTCGAGAAAAACGCCTGTTCGATCCGCTCGCTCCTCCCCTCGCTCCCCGGACTCGCCGCCACCGCGCCGGCGACCGGCTCGGGGCCCGGCGCCAGCTCCGCACCCTCGTTCTCGTGGGCCCCTTCGCCTCGAAACTTCCGGTACAACACCAGCGCGAGCGGAATCGTCAGCCCCAGACCCAGCGCCGAGACGTACAGCCACCAGAAGGCGTTCGAGTCTCGCGCGTCGGTCGTCTCGATCTGCTCGCTCGTCTCGGCCGACACCCTCGAACCTCCCCCACTCCCGGGCGGCTGTGCGAAGACCTCCCCGGGCAATGTCAGCAACCAGACGAGCCCCAGGCCACCGACGACAGCCTGGATCGGGTGGGCGGACGGCGTGAAACCGGACATGAAGCTGAGGGGTGAAACGAGACCAACGATGGATTCGACGACAGGCTCGAATATAACAGGGGGCCCCCGGCGGCACAACGCGACCCACCCGAACCCCCTGTCACGCAACTCGCTCCCGACGCAGTTCGCGCCAATGCCGTTTTCGCCACACCGTTCGCTCACCCACCACCGTCGTCCAGCAGCTCGAACGCCTCCTCGAACAACCGCTCGACCCGCATCTCGGCCGGCGCCTCGGCGTGCTCCTCGGCGACCGCGCGCATCCGCTCGAGCACCGCCTCTCCCTCCCCCTCCTCGAGGCGGTCGATCTCCGCCAGCCGCTCGCACCACACCTCCGGCTCCTCCCCCTCCCGTGCGGCCAGAGCCACGGCAAAGGCGACCGCCGCCGCGATCTCGGCCTCGTCCCGGATCGCCCCCTCGAGCAGCCCCTCGAGGACATCCTCGGCGTCGCTGATCACCAACCACACCTCCCGCTCCGGGTGACGTCGACGATCGAGTATCTCGAGATAGCCCCCTTCGATCTCTCCAATCCAGTGTACTGGTGAGGCTGACGATTCCATGCTCGCTCCATCGCGCGGCGCGCAGCCCTCGTCCCTCCCCCGGACCGGTGCGCTACGCGTCGCGTAGTTTCTCCTGCAACAGCTCGCGGGCGACCTTCGGGTTCGCCTTCCCCTGGGTCGCCTGCATGACCTGGCCGATGAACCACCCGACGACTCCCTCGTTGCCGTCGCGAAAATCCTCGACCTGCTCCGGGTTCTCCTCGATGATCTCGTCGACGACCTCCTCGAGCTGTGACTCGTCGGACATCTGCTCGAGCCCCCGCTCCTCGACGATCTCGTCCGGATCACCCCCCTCCTCCAGGAGCGCCTCGAGGACCTCGAATCCGGCGTTCTGACTGATCGTCCCCTCGTCGACCAGTCCCAGAATCCGCGCCATCTTCTCCGGCGCGAGCCCCGCCTCCTCGACCGATACGCCGCGCTCGTTGAGCGCCCGCATCAGGTCGTTGATCACCCGGTTCGCGACTTCCGCCGGCTCGACGACCTCCTCGGCGACGACAGCCTCGAAAAACTCCGCGGTCGCCCGGTCCGAGGTCAACACCCCGGCGTCGTCCTCGTCCAGCCCGTACTGTTCGGCGTACCGGCGACGCTTCGCCGCCGGCAACTCCGGCAGCGACGCCTCGACCGCTTCGAGCCACTCCTCGTCGATCACGAGCGGCGGCAGATCCGGCTCCGGAAAGTACCGATAGTCGTGGGATTCCTCTTTCTCGCGCATCGGCCGCGTCTCACCGGCGTCCGGGTCGTACAGCCGCGTCTGCTGGACGACCTCGCCCCCCGATTCCAGC
>CAZRLK010000090.1:0-20924 GCA_964600555.1 uncultured Bradymonadales bacterium | reverse complement strand
CGGATGCCGATCGAGTCGACCTGCTCGTAGCGTTCGTCGAACAGAAACGACAGGCAGGCGCCGAAGGCGACCAGCAGTCCGCCGGAGTTGGCGGTGGCATCCGACAGTTCGACATAGATGCTCTTCAAGACGACGCCGCGCTGGGCGGCCTGGACGAACTGTTTTTGTTGCTCGAGGTCGTCTTCTTCGGTGGCGACGTGGATCCCGAGGTTGACGTGGGCGTGGACGTTTTCGAGGCGGGTGACGGTGAAGTCGAGCAGATAGTCCTGTGCGAAGTCGTCGTTGACCTCGACGCTTGCACCCGCGCTCTGGAAATAGTACCGAAAACGCTCGGCGAGCGTCTCGCCTTTGTCGGTCGGGAGTTTGTGGGGGATGTCTTCAGCTGTCATGGCGTCTCCTCATGGACATATATTTGGCCAATCGAGAGATTGGATTCCAATCATTAGAATGCACGAGTCGGCTCGGGAATTTCATCGCACGTCGGGACGCGTTCGAATGACAGCCGCGAGGAAACGGCGGGGGCGCCATCGAGGGGCCCGCTCGCCGCTTCAGCTACATCGTACCGCGACCCATTCGATCGTGGAAACTAAAAACCGTGACGCCAGAAGCAAACGGAGAGTCGCAGCGAGGCGGGGAGGAGGCATTCGATCCGGCCGAACACCGCGCCTTCGTGCGTGAGCTCAATCGCTCGCTGGCACTGACGTATGGAGTCGGCGGCGGGCTGGTGTTGGTGGCGGCTGCGGCGGCACTGGTAGGGGCGTGGGTGGCCGGCTGGTTCTGGTCGCCGGTGACCTGGCTGGCCGTGATCACGGGGGTGTTGATCGGATTGTTGGTGCTGCGCATGGTGGTGTATCGGCGCGTGCGGCGATTGTTCGAGCGCCTCGAAGCATACTGCAGGGCCAACGACGTCGAGCCGGCGCGCCTTCGCGCCCACTACGACGACGAGCATCTGTATCCGTATTTTCAGGCCCTGTTCGAACTAAAACAGCGCCGAGAACGCATACACCACCAGGAGGCCTCCGGGCGGGAGGGCCCCGTATCGGACGAAGACGAACAGTGAGCGACTTCCGGCAGCCCGGCGCTCGATGATCACCGACGTGTACGCATTTTTCGCCAAGGGGGGATGGCTGATGATTCCGATCCTCCTGTGCTCGGTCACCGCGCTCGGGTTTTTCCTCGAGCGCCTCTGGCAGTTGAGACGCTCGAAGATTCTGCCGGAGGCGTTCCTCGAGCGAGTCTTCGCGGCCCTGGAGGCCGGGGATCTCGAACGGGCGGCGGGGCTGTGCGAGGGATCGAGTTCGCCGCTTGCGCCGATGATCGAAGCGGCGATCGGGCGGGCGGGCGATCCGCGCGGCGTGATCAAGGAAATCGTCGAAGAGGAGGGGCAGCGGGAGCTGTTTTACCTGGAGCGATTCACCGGGGCGCTCGGTGCCATCGCCACGATCGCCCCCCTGCTCGGGCTGCTCGGCACGGTCGTCGGGATGATCGATGTCTTCCAGGACGTCGTCGCCCAGTCGTCGGCCCAGGGGCAGGTCCAGGCGGCGGCGCTGGCGAGCGGCATCTGGCAGGCGCTGATCACGACGGCCTCGGGGCTGGCCGTCGGGATTCCGGTGTATTTGGCCTACCGGTACCTGGTGGGCCGGATCGACGAGTACGCCGTCGAACTCGAAGAGCGAGCCCTCGAGGCGGTCGACTGCGTCGCCGGGTCCGATGCGCCCCCGGCGCCGGACGAGGAGTCGGCGAGTGCCCCCGCCCACCGCGAGGCGACCGGCGAACCGGAGGAAGAGACCGAGGCCCCGGGGGCCGACGCCTCCGATGAGACCGATGGTTCGCCGGAGGCGGAATCCGGGGAGGTCGGCCGCGAGGAGGTCGCATGAACCTCCGCGAGACTCGTCGGCGCCGCCGCGAGCACCCGGACATGGAGATCACGCCGCTGATCGACATCGTCTTCTTGCTGCTGATCTTTTTCGTCGTCACGACGTCCTTCTCTCAGGCGAGCGGGGGCGAAGGCGAGGAGTCGCAGATCGATGTCGACTTGCCCCGGGCCGCCTCCGGCCAGGCGGCGAGCGAGCGCGAACAGGTCGTGTTGTTTGTGACGGCCGACGAGGGCGTCGAGATCCGGGGAGAGGTCTCCCCGTCCGGCGAGAGCCTCGCCGATAAACTCGCCAACCTCCACGAGAGCCACCCCGAGGTGCGCATCTCGATCAAGGGCGACGAAGAGGCGAGTCACGGCCGCATGATCGGGGTACTCGACGAGATCCGGGGGGCGGGCTTTTCGAATGTCAATCTCGTCGCCCGGGAAAAGAGCGAGGCCTCGGAGTGAGCGGCGAGATTCTTGGCCTCGGCCGCGCTCGCTGGTAGCCTCGGCTTCCCATGAAGCGCATCGCTCTTACATTGTTCCTGGCCGGGAGCTTCAGTGCGCTCGCCTATTACGTCTGGACCCACCCCAATCGCGGGCGACTGGAGCGACTGCGCGGCGAGCACCGGCAGCTCGAGCGCAAAAACGACCGTCTGGCGGAGAAAAACGACGAGCTGCGCCGCGAAATCGTCGCGATGCGCGAGGACCCCCGACTGGCCGAGCGGCGGGCCCGAGCGCGGGGAGGCCTGGCCCGCCCCGACGAACTGATCGTTCAATTCGACGAGCCGGCCGAGTCCCGGAAGCTGCAGGTCGAGTTGCGAGTCGAACCGGCGGGATTGGTGCTGGCCGGGGAGCGCCTCGAGGTCGAGCAGTTGGCCGGGGAACTGGCGCGGCTGCACGAGCAGCTCGCCGGGGCCCGTCTGACGGTGACCTTCGCCGAACAGGTCGGCCCCCTGCGCAAGGAGCGAATCATCGAGGTGGTCGACGACTCGAAGCTGGCGCCCGCTCGGTATCGCAGTGCCGATTGACCCACGTCCAGGAGGCCTTGCATGACGGGGAGAACCAGACGGTTGGCCCGGCGCCGGGAGCGAGCCCGCCCGAGCTGGCGGATCTGGGCGGCGGGCGTGGGGGGGCTGGGCTACGGCTCGGGCGCGATCGGAAGCGGCGCGCTTTCCTCGACGGTCAACCTGGCGGTGGGGCTCGGGCTCGTCGTCGTCCTCACCGTCGCCTATCTCTCGGCGTCTGACGGCGAGCAGTCGGGGCGGGCGGGCGTCGACGCCGGGACCGGCATGCTCGCCCTCTGCACCGTCCTGGGGCTGGTGCGCTACCTGGAGCACGTCGGGCTGGAGGCGTATCCGCTCGTGTATCTCGTGCTCGCCGCCGTCGTCGTCTTGCAGTCGCGGCGAGCCGGCCTCGCCACCATCGCCTACACCCTGATCGTCGTCACCGGCGCCCATCTGGCAGGCACCGCTCCCGGACCGGACGACCCGCGCGTCGCCCTGTCGCTGGCCGATTCGATCGAGTGGTGGCAGCTCGCCCCCCGGGCCATCCTGCTGGCGGGTTTCGGCGCCTTCGCGCATCTGCTCGGCGATCGGCCGGGCGGGGAGCCGGGGCTCGACCCGGAGCGCCAGCGCGAAGATCTGCTCGAGCGTGCCCGGGAGTTCCGGCTGCTCAACGCCGGCCGCACCGATCCCGACGACCGCGAAAAGCGCGACGTCGAGGAGTACGCCGTCATGGACGCCGTCGAGGCGGTCGAACGCGAGATCTTCGAGACGCTGTCGCTCCTGAAGGTCGCCCTCGCGTGCCACACCTGCGTGTTGTTGTGGTTCGACGTCGGACGCAACCGACTCTCGATCAAGGAGCTCGTCAGCGACTCCGACAATCTGGTCGAGGAGCCGATCGATCCCGCCCAGGGCGTCCTCGGCAGCATCGATCGACGCCGCGAGCCGGTGCGACTGGAGGATCTTCGCCCGGGCTTTCGAGGCTTGAGCTACTATCGCGGGAGCGAGCCGGTCGCCCATTTTTTCGGGGTCCCCTTGATCGAGGATGGCCACCTGCGGGGATTTCTGTGTCTGGACCGCCTCGAGGACCCGGCCTTCTCGGAGGCCGAATGCGAGGTCGTCGAGCGGGTCGCCGACTCGATTCTGCGCTCGATCGAAAACGAACGGATCTTCAAGCACGTCGAGGCGACGAAATTCGAGCTCGGGCAGTTTTTCAACGCCAGCCGGCGGCTCAACAGTGTCCTGTCGATGGACCAGGTGCTGGAGGCGGCCCTGGAGAGCGCGGCCGATGTCTTCTCGTACGATTTCGGGGCGGTGACTCTCTGCGAGTCCGGCGGGGGACGCCACCGGGTCGCCGCCGTCGATGCCGACCCGCGGCTCGAATTCGACGCCGAGCGGTGGCGAGATCGCAGCTTCGAGGCGAACTCGGGGCTGGTCTCGATGGTGGTCAAAAACGAACACTACCTGCCGTACGGCGGCAAGGTGCGCGACGGGGAGACGGTGGTGTTCACCCGCGAGGAGGGCCTCGAGCAGCTCGAGAGCCTGCTGGTGTTGCCGCTGATCGCCCGCGACGCGGCGATCGGAACACTGGTGGTCGGGGCCCGCAGCGACGGCGGGTTCTCGACCGAGCGCCGCGAGATGCTCGAAGTCATCGCCAACCAGGTGGCCGTCAGCCTCCAGAACGCCCGGTTGTACGCCCGGATGGAAAAGCTGGCGACGACCGACGAGTTGACCGGGCTTCCGAACCGGCGAACATTCGATCGGAAGCTCGAGGAGGCGGTCGCCCGCCACGAGCGCGCCGGGCGGAAGTTCGGATTGGTGTTGCTCGACATCGACCATTTCAAGGAAGTCAACGACACCCATGGACATCCGGTCGGCGACGAGGTGTTGCGGCGGGTCTCGGCCGTCTTGCGCGAGTCGGTCCGCGAGATCGACGTACCGGCGAGGTACGGCGGCGAGGAGTTTGCGGTGGTCCTCGAGGAGACGGCCCGGGAGGGGGCCGTCCAGGTGGCCGAACGGATCCGCGAGGGAGTGGCCGAGCTGGGATTCGAGGCGGCCGGCGAGCGCTTCTCGTGTACGGTCTCGCTCGGAATTGCGATCTGGCCGGAAGATGCGCGCGGTGCCGACGCCATCGTCGACGCCGCCGACCAGGCGCTGTACGCCTCCAAGGAGAATGGACGTAATCGAGTCACCCTCTGGCGTGACATCAACTGAGTTTCAGGCGAAGGTCTGGCCGGTATGACCAAGAATTTCATTCTCGACACCAACGTCCTGTTGCACGACCCCCAGGCGTATTCGAAGTTCGAGGACAACACCGTCATCATCCCGATCTACGTGATCGAGGAGATCGACTCGTTCAAACGCGAGTTGACCGAGCGGGGGCGCAACGCCCGGGAGGTGGGACGGATCTTCGACCGGTTTCGCGAAAAGGGGAATCTCGGCGAGGGGGTCGAGCTGGAGGGGGGCGGTCGGATGCGGGTCGCCTTCATGTCGAAGCGCAGCGAGCGCGAGATCGAAGGGCGGTTTTTGCACACGGAAAAAAAGGACAACTTCATCCTGGCGGTCGCCCTCGATTTGCAGGAGGCGGAGCCGGAGAAGCCGTGCACGCTGATCACGAAGGATACGAATCTTCGTGTGCGGGCCGATGCGCTGGGGCTCGACGCCGAGAACTACGAAGAGCAGGGCATCTCGATCTCGGAGCTTTATCCCGGCGCCTGCGAGCTGACGGTCCCCTCGGCGATGCTCGATCGGCTGCACGAGCGCGACGAGATTCGATTCGACGCCGCCGACTACCCGCCGACCCGCACCGCCGCCGCCGACTACGATCCGGGGGGGCGGATGGCGGAGTTTTACCCGAACGAATACGCCCTGTTGAAAGACGAGGAGGGGCATGGCCAGAGTGTGCTGGCGAAGGTGCCGGCCGACTACGAGCCCGGCGGCGAGGTGCGCCTCGAGGCCCTGGAGACGCTCTCGGACAGCGCCTGGGGGGTGCGGCCGCGCAACAAGGAGCAGGCCTTCGCGCTCAATGCGCTCCTCGACGACGACATCAAGCTGGTGACGCTGGTCGGCAAGGCGGGCACGGGCAAGACGCTGCTCAGCCTGGCCGCCGGGCTGCGCAAGGTGACCGACGAGCAGGTCCACCAGAAGCTGGTCGTCAGCCGACCGGTCTTTCCGATGGGCAAGGACATCGGCTATCTGCCCGGTACCGTCGAAGAGAAGCTCGCCCCGTGGATGCAGCCGATCTACGACAACGTCGAGTATCTGATGGGGTTGAGCCAGGCCGACAAGCGGGCCGGCCGCGGCGCCGACGAATTGCGCGACATGGGCATCATCGAGGTCGAAGCGCTGACCTACATCCGGGGGCGGTCGCTTCCCAACCAGTTCATGATCGTCGACGAGGCGCAAAACCTGACGCCCCACGAGGTCAAGACCGTGATGACGCGCGTCGGCGAGAATACGAAGATCGTGCTGACCGGCGACCCCTACCAGATCGACAACCCGTACGTCGACAGCGAGTCGAACGGGCTGACCTACGTGGTCACCCGGTTCAAACGCGAGCCGATCGCGGCGACGGTCTCCCTGTACAAAGGGGAGCGCTCGCAGCTCGCCGAGCTCGCGGCGAATCTACTGTGAGAAGGAGCGAGTGGCTTGCAGCTCGCTCCGGGAAGGCTCGGGGAGCCGGGTTGTCGCAGGAGGTCTCATGGAACGCCGTCGTTGGCCGATCTTCGTCATGGTAGTCGGTATCTTCCCCATGATCTGTGGCTGTGATCCCTGCAACGCGACCTTCGAGGACGTCGAGCCCGCCGAGCGGTACCGGACGAGCGAGCAGTCCGGGACCTCCGAGGGAGGGCAAGCGTCCGGGCGGAAGGAGGCCCTCCGCGTCGTCACCTGGAACATCAAGCACGCCGGGGGACGCATCCGGTTTTTCTACGAGTGCCCCGGCGACCGGGTGGTGATGCAGCGCGAGGAGGTCGTCTCGAACCTCCGGGGGATCGCCGAGGCGATCACCGAGCTCGACCCGGACATCCTGCTGCTCCAGGAGGTCGACGTCGATGCCAGACGCACCGCCGGCGTCGACCAGTTGCAGTGGCTGCTCGACCACACGCCGCTGTCTCACGGCGTGTACGCCTCCCAGTGGCGGGCGAATTACATCCCGCGCCACGGGATCGGTCGGATGGATTCGGGCAACGCCATCTTGTCGCACTGGCCGATCCGCGAGGCAACCCGGCTGGCCTTGCCGCTGATATCGACCCAGAACTTCCTCGTGCAGTACTTTTACCTGAAGCGCAACATCCTCAAGGCGCGCCTCGAGATCCCGGGATTCGGAAGCCTCCACGTCCTCAACACGCACCTGGCGGCCTTCTCGCAGGATGGGACGCGAGGCCGCCAGCTCGCCGAACTCGAAGAAGAGATGCGAGCCCTCGACGAAGAGGGCCATCGGTTTGTCGCCGGCGGCGATCTCAACCTCCTGCCCCCCGGCACCGAGGTGACGGGCGATTTTGCCGACGTCCGGTGCGAAAAAGAGGATTTCGAGGGGGCCGACTACACCGGCACGCTCGACCTGTTGAGCGAGGCGTACTCGCGCTGGGAGCCGGCGATTCCCCTCGAGCAGTACCGGCGGGACAACGGGCCGCACCTCACCTACACGGGCGATTCGGAGGTCGGCTGGACGCGCAAACTCGACTACCTGTTCACCAACGCCGACGTGCGAGACGGGTCGGGAATCGTCTACCAGAACGCCCGCCGTGGCGGCATCGAGACGATCGAGCTGTCGGACCACGCGCCGCTCGGTGCGACGATCGAGTGAGCGAACAGCCCCGCGGCGCGAATTCACTCGTCGCTTTCGGTGTCGGCGCGTCGGATGCGCGGTTCGTCGGGCACCGAGATCGGCGAGTGGCCCTCGAAGTAGTCGACCATCGCCTCGAGGTCGATCGGGCCCCAGACCCGGTCCTCTCCTTCCTCGAGCGTCGCGAAGCCGTCGCCTCCCTCGGCCAGGAAGTTGTTGACGGTGACCCGGTAGTCGGCCTCGAGATCGAGGGGCTCGCCGTCGATGCGTACCTCCGCCGGCTCGACCCGGTCGCCGACCTCGGCGTTCGGGTTCCAGGTGTACGAAAACCCCTCTGAGACCTGCAGGATTTTCGGGTGGGAGTCCTCCCGCCACTGGTGCTCGAGGACCGCGTGCAACTGCCGGCCGGTGAGGGTCATCACCACGAGCTGGTTTCGAAACGGCTGGATGCGGTGCAGGTCGCCGTAGGTGACGTCGGTCGTCTCGCCGCCGTCGTGGGGGAGGGAGCCGCGAATGCCTCCCGGATTCATCAACGCCACCTGCGCGCCCCCCGCCTCGTCGGCCGACGTCGCCTCGAGCTGGGCGTCGGCGATGACGCGGCCGAGGTGCATCTCGCCGGTCTTCATCGGGTCGCGCGCCAGGGTTTCGCGAATCGAGCCGACGGTCCGCTCCGAGCGGTCTGCGGCGCGCTTCTCGTAGTCTTCGACCCTCGAGGCGATCTCCTCGTCGACCGGCCCGTCGGCGCGGATCGGGACGTTCGTGGCGGACATCTCGACGACGTCGCCGGTCTCCGGGTCGAGCGCAAAATCGTATTCGGTCACCAGCAGGCCGTGCGAGTTGGCGCTGGTGACGAGTTTGTCGTCGATCCGACACCTGTAGGTTTTGTGGGTGTGCCCGGAGACGAACGCGTCGACGGCGTCGTCGGACTTCTCGGCGATCTCGACGATCGGGCCCTCGAGATCGCCGCAGCCGTCGAGGCCGTCCGGGGGCTCGGAGGGGACGCCTCCCTCGTGGATCAGCACGATGATCGTCTCGACGCCCTTTTGTTGCAGCTCGGGGACGTACTCGTTGATCGTCTTCCACTCGTTGCGAAACCTCAGGCCCTCGACGGCGCTGGGGACGACGATCGAGGGGAGGCCGTCGAGCGTCAGCCCGAGAAAGCCGACCTTCACGCCGTCGTACTCCCGGACGACGTACGGGTCGAACAGAAGCTCGCCGTCGGGACGCTCGACGTTGGCCGCCAGGTAGGGAAACTCGGCGCCCTCGTAGCTGTCGCGGCCCTCGCGGCAGCCGTCCTCGGGGTGGCAGCCCCCGTCGGCGATGCGCAACAGCTCCTTCCAACCCTCGTCGAATTCGTGGTTGCCGACGGGGACGGCCGCGAGACCGATCTCGTTCATGATCTCGATCGTCGGCTCGTCGTGAAACAGGGCGGAGACGAGCGGGCTGGCGCCGATCAGGTCGCCGGCGACGACGGTCGCGGTGTTCGAGTGCTCCCGGCGGAATTGCTCGATGTGGCCGGCGAGCTGCGCGGCGCCGCCGGCCTCGATCTCCTCGCCGTCGACGGTGATTTTGCCGGCGGGGCTGGTGAGGTGGCCGTGGAAGTCGTTGAAGCCGACGAGGTGAAACGGCACGGTCTGGCGAGCCCGATCGGCGGCCTGTTGCGAGGCGTCGTCGTCCTCGGGCGCCGGCTGCGAGCAGCCGGCGACCAGGGCGATCGAGACGACGAAGGCGACAAGGGGCGTGCGGGGGAAACGATACGGCATGAGATCTACCTCGGGGATCGATGGTTCCATCCGGCGCTCCGGTCGTCCGGACAGCGGTCCGCGCCGGGCGAGATCATCGTCGAAGATGCTCCTGGAGGTCGCTCGGCAGATCGTCGCGTCCCGGCAGAGGGGGCGTGGCGCCGAGTTCGGTGCAGACCCGCGAGCCGATGTGGCAGCCGAGGTCGAGTGCCGCCTCGAGCGCCTCCGGGGAGAGCGATTCCAGTCCGCTGCGCCACTCCGCCAGGTCCGGGTCGCGGTCGAACCGGGCGGCGAGCCCGGCGAGAAAGCCCGTCAGAAATCCGTCGCCCGCGCCGGTCGTGTCGACGACGTCGACGAGCGGAGCTTCGACCGAACATCGCCCCCCGGGCCCGAAGCCGACCGCCCCCTCGGCGCCCAGGGTGACGACGAAAAGCTCGATGCCCCGCGGGCCGAACTCCTCGCGCCAGGCCTGCTCGGGGGAGAGCCCGCCGGTCAGCAGATCGAGCTCCTCCTCGTTGATCTTGAAGATGTCGGCATCGTCGGCGAGCCGAAGCACCGCCTCGCGGGCGTGCTCGGGACTCGGCCACAGATGTACCCGGATGTTCGGGTCGATCGAGACCAGGCAGTCGGCCTCGACGGCCGCCTCGAGGGCCCGAAAGGTCGCCTCGCGGACCCCCTCCCGGGTGAACAGGTTGCTGCCGACCTGAAAGATCTGGCTCTCGGCGACGAGCGCCGGGTCGACGTCCGGCGGCCGGAGCGTCATGTCGGCGCTCGGATCGCGGTAAAACAAAAAGCTGCGGTCGCCGTCCTCCTCGAGCGTCACGAAGGTCAGTCCCGTCTTCGCCTCGTCGGTTTTCACCACCCCGCGCACGTCGACCCCGGCCTCCTCGAGCCTTCCGAGGATGAAATCGCCGAATTCGTCGACGCCGACCTTCCCGTGCAGACCGACCGGGCAGCCGAGCCGGCCGAGCCCCAGCGCCAGGTTCGTCGGGGCGCCCCCGACGACTCGGGTGAACGACTCGACGTCCCGGAGCGCGACGCCCCGTCGGTCGGGCAGAAAGTCGACGAGGGATTCTCCGAACGACAGGATCTCGACGTTGCGTGCGTCACCCATGGTGCCTCAGTCGGCCGGCGGGGAGTCGATGTCGAGCACGCTATCGAGCATCGCGCGACTCTTCAACGGCCCGTCGAGCAGTCTCCGGACCGCCGCATCGGCGAGACGGCCCGCCTGCCGGAGGTGACGCGGCTGCTCGAGCGCCTCCGGGGCCTTCCCGGCCGGCCGGCGCAGATAGCGGCACACCGCGAGCGTGCCGGGATACACCACGCCGGTCGGTTCGCCGGTCCGCCGGCACGTCGGGCAGACGAGCCCTTCGCCGCTTCGCAGCGCCCGGATTTTCGGCATGGCGTCGGCCGGGGCGCCGCAACGAAAACACGCCTCGAGCGCCGGCATCGACCCGAGCGACTCGAGCACCCGAAACTGAAAGTGGCGGAGCCAGACACTCAGCAGCTCGGCCTCGGGTTCGGCCTCGGCGAGACGGCCGAACCACTCGACGCCGAGATCGAACAGCTCGGGCGCCGGATCGGCCTCGACGGTGACGTTGCGCAACAGGTCGGTCGCGTACGAGCCGACTGCGATCTTGTCGAAGTTGCGCTGGATGTCGGCGAAGTCGTCGACGATTTCGATTTCGTCCAGAAAATCGAGATCGCGATTCGGCTTGACGCGATACGCGATCTCGAGCAGTCGCATCGGCTGCAGACCGCCCCCGAAGCGCCGTTTGCTTCCCCGTGCATTTTTCGCGATGGCCGACAGCTTGCCGGTCTCCCGCCCGAACAGGGTCACCACCAGGTCGCGTTCCCCGTACTCGACCGTCTGCAGGACGAAGGCTCGCGTCTGGCGGGGATCGGACATGGTCTGTCTCTGGCCGGGATCAGCCTGGATACTGCTCGCGAACAGCTCATCCGAGCCGCCCCCGAACTCGTTCCCGGGCCGTCAGGAGGTATGTTTGTCGATCAGGCGGCCGACCCGCGGAAGGGCCTCGGAGACGTGTTTTTCGGCCTGGCCGCGCAGTTTGTCGTAGGTCTTTTTCAAAAACCCGTTGCTGGCCCCCTCGGCGCGGCGGTCGGTGATGCCGAGCAGAGCCTCGGTGGCGCGGTCTTCGTGGGCGTCGAGATACGCCTCGAAGGTCTCGGTGGTGTCGTCGTCGCGAAAGTCGTCGTACAGGGGAGCGAGGGCGGCGGTGAACTCGTCGAGCATGTCGTCGACGGCGTTGTCGATCATGTGGCCGCCCTCGAGTTGCTTGACGGCTTTGTACCCGCCCTGCAGCGCCATACCCGTCAGACCCCCCTTGTCGGCGACTTCGTCGTCGATCAATTCGACGACGTCCCGGACGATGATCTCGCGGTCGGTCTCTTCGAGCGTCTCTTTGAGTTCGGACATGGTACGGCGTCTCGGCTGCTCGGAGTCGTCAAAACTGAAACTGCAACATCGCGCCGCCACTGGTCGTGGTGACGAAGGGCGCGACTTCGGGCGTGGAGACGGCGGCGGAGGTCTGGTCGGACTGCCGGCCGCCCTGAGTCAGCAAGATGGTGGTGCCGCCGATGGCGGTGGCGGCCCCGGCGCTCAAAAACACGATCGCCATCGTGCGGTGATTGTCGAAGGTGGCCCGCTCATCCGGGCTCAACGGGGCGTCGTTGCGGACTTTCGTCCGGAGGTCGCCGGGGAGGAAAAGCATCGATCCGTACAGCGAGCCGACCGTGAGCGCGGCCCCTCCGAGGCCGGCGAGCCCCCAGCCGACCATGCGCATCGTCTGGCGGTCGGAGGCCTGCGTCGTCGTGTCGGTCGCCGACTCCTCCTGGCTGTCGGCCTCGGCGGTCTCCGCCGACGCCTCGTCGGACTGGTCGTCGGCGGCCGTCTCTTCGTCCCCGTCCGATTCGGTCTCCGTCTGATCCGGGTCTTCACGCAACGAGTCGGCGGCCTCGCTGTCGTCGGGCTCTTCCTCGACCTTCTCCTCGAGCGAGGCTTTCAGCTTCGGTACGTCCTCGAATCCCTTGGCGTCGAGCATGGGCTGCTCGTACGTCTTCAACACCTCGAGTGCCTCCCGATACTCGCCGGCGCCCTCGAGGGCCCGCACCCGGTTGTACTGATAGGTGAGGTTCGCCTCCTCGGAGTAGGCCTTTTTCAAAAGATCGGCGGCGCGCTCGTACTCTCCCTCCGAATACGCCTGTTTGGCCTCTTTGAAAAACTCTCGGGCCTCGTCTGCGCCGGCGAAGGCGACTCCGGGAGGAGCCGTCAAGACGAGCGCCAGAACCAGCGAGAGATATTTGGCGATTCGGGAATCGGTACTCATTGTCTGCTGCCACACCTGTCCGGAGGCACGCACTCGGAGTCGACGCTCCCTTTTTTGATATGGATGTGCAGGCGCGTCAAGATTCCCGCATCGGGAGTCCCGAAAGCAGCGCGGGTTCTCACTGCTCGGGCGCGTCGAATTTGGAAGGGGGCTCGAACTGTTCCGGCTCCTGGTCGTCGTCACTTTCCGGAGCGCCGAACTTTTCGATCTCATCGGAGTCGTCGCTCTCCCCGGACGGCTGGTCGTCGTCCTCCTCCGGGGAACTTCCAGAAGACTCCTCGGAGGAGTCGTCCGTGGCGCTCTTCCAGCCGGGGGGGTTGTCGTCGCCCCCTTCGTCGATCTCGGGTTCGTCGATCGTCGGATCGTCCGAATCGTCGTCGTCTCCGCCCGATGGAGAGTCGTCTTCTCGGCCCCCCGTCTGGGCCGACGTCCCTCCGGTGCCCGATTCCCTCGTCTCGGAGTCCGACTCGGAGGAACCGCCAGTCGGGCGCGATTCCGCTTCATTCCCGCCGGCCGATTCTGTCGTGCCTTCCGGTTCGCCGGCGGCCCGCTCGTCTCGATCTCCGCTCCGCTCCGTTCGCTCCTCGGATTCGTCGTCGGGCTCGGTGCCGGTATCGGTCGACTGGTCGGCGCGCGCTCCCTCGCCCGCCCCGGTCTCTCCGGCATCTCGCTCGCCGAGCCGTTCCTGCCCGCCGCCTGCGCCGCCATCCCCGGCCGCTTCGCCGCTGGCCGCCAGGGCGGTCTCGCCGGCATCGCCTTCGCTGGTCGCTCCGTCGGCGCCCGCGGAGTCGCCTCCTCCGGCGGTCAGCGTCAGGGTCGTAAAGCCCGCGCCGACCAGCACGGTCAATACGACGATGACCGCGAGGATCGTCGAGTTGTCCTCCTCGTGCTCGGCCGCCTCGTCGATCTCGAACAGCTCCTCGGCGGGTTCCTCGACGGAGACGTCGTTGGGAGGCCGGGAGGCCGTCTTCTCCCCCGATCGCTCCGCCTCCGGACGTTCGCCGTGCGCCTCCTCGTCGAAGCCGAGTGTATTCGCCGTCGCGACCTTGTCTCGCCCCTGCGAGGGCTGCGAGCCGGTCTCGGCCTCCGGCTGGGGGGTTGCCTCGGCGGTCGGCTGCGGGGTGGAATCGACGGTCGCCCGGGAAGTCGCCTCGTCGCCGATTCCCCGCTGCGTCGTCTTCTGGCTGCCGGAGGATTGGCGGGCGGCCTGGACGATGCCCGAGCGATCGGCGTTGTCGATTTCGTCGAGGGCCTCGAGCATCTCCCCGGAGGTCCCAAACCGCTGGTCGGGCTCTTTGGCCGTCGCCCGACGCATCAAATTCTCCAGCGCCGCCGGGACCGTCACTCCGGCGCGTGGACTGAGCGGCGGCAACTCCTCGTTGATCTGCTTGAACAGGATCGACAGCGGCTTCGGCGCGTCGAACGGGCACTCCCGGCACAGCATCTCGTACAGCATGATGCCCAGGGCGTACACGTCGGCCGGCGGGCCGATGCCCGTCTCGCCTTCGGCCTGCTCGGGCGCCATGTAGTGGGGCGTCCCGAAGACCTCGCCCTCCCGGGTCAGCCCCTCGGTCGCCTGCTCGTTGACCAGCCGCGCGATGCCGAAATCGAGCAGCTTGATGAAATCGCGGTCCGTCCCCGTCCCCGTGACCATGATGTTCTCGGGCTTGAGATCCCGGTGGACGACCCCCTGGTCGTGGGCGTCGGCCAGCGCCGAGAGCATCTGGCGCATGACGTGGACGATCCGCTCGAGATCGACGCCGTCCGAATAAATCCAGTCGTCGAGCCCCTGGCCCGGCGCATACTCCATGACCATGTACGGATAATCGGATTCGTCGAACCCGAAGTCGTACAGCGTGATGATGTTCGGGTGGTTGATCTTCGAGACCGCCCGCGCCTCGCGGGTAAACCGGTTGCGAACCTCGTCGTTGTCCTCGAGCTCCGCCCGGAGCACCTTGAAGGCGACCTCGCGTTCGACGGGCAACTGCAGCGCCCGATAGACCGTCCCCATCCCCCCCTCGGAGATACGTGCGACGATGACGTATTTGTCCCCCGCCTTGCGGCCGATGTACGGATCGCGATCGGCGTCGTCAGCCGCCTCGTCGTAGACGTAATAACTGTCGGCACAGCGCGGACATTTCGCCCCCAGCTCCGGGTTTTCCTTGAGGCATTGCGGGCAGATTGGCATACGGGCGTGGGGGCTTACATTCGATGGTCGCTCATCGACGATAGTTGATTCGAGACACTTGCACAACTTGCCGAAACACGGCCGATATGAACGCGAATGAGAGTCCGAAACAGGAGGTCTCGCAGGCGGATCCGGCCCGCGGCGAATCGGTCGGAAACTCCCGGCCGAGGCGGGGGGGCGACGGCCGCGACGGGGTGGAGTGGTGGGTGCGGATTGCCGCCCTCCTCGCCGTGCTGCTGGCGGCCGCCTGGGGCGTGGTGCTGGCGCGGCTCGGAACGACGAGTCTGTACGCCCACATCTTCGTCATTCCGGTCGTCGGCGGGTTGACGCTGCCGGTGATCCTGTGGGGGTTGATCAAGACCGTCTTCAACCCGCCGCTGGTGCGCTTCTGGCGGATGGTCGGCTTCGGGCTTTTGCTCGGGGTCGGCTTCTTCGGCACGGTGCCGATGTTTCCGGTGCCGCTGGCGACGGCCGACCGGGAGAGCGAGACCGAGTTTCGAGTTCCGTTCGACGGCGAGTGGGTCACCCTGGCGGGAGGCCGGGTGATGGCCCGCAACTATCACGCGACGACGGCCGCCTATCGGTGGGGCTACGATTTCGCCCCCCTGGAAGACGGGAAGCGCTTCGAGGGGGAGGGCGAGGAGCTGTCGGATTATGCCTGTTTCGGCCGACCCGTCCTCGCTCCGGCGGCCGGGGATGTCGTCGTCGCCCGCGACGACCGCAAAGACTATCCCCCTCGCGAATTCGACGAGACCTCGGCGCTCGGCAATCACGTCGTCCTCCGGGTCGACGACGGGGTGTATCTGTTCGTCGCGCATCTGCGAGAGGGGTCGCTCGAGGTCGAGCCGACCGATCGGGTCGAGCGCGGCGAGCCGCTCGGCGAGTGCGGCAACTCGGGGCGGGCTGTCGAGCCGCACGTGCACGTCCACCTGCAGGACCGGGCGAGCTTTCCGCTCGCGCAGTCGCTGCCGCTTCGTTTTTCAAACTATCTGGCGGACGGGGAGCCGGTCGATCGGGGGATGCCGCGCGGCGAAGGTCGGGAGGGCGTGCCGGCGGGGACGATGGTCGAACAGCAGTGAGGACGCAGCCGATTGCTCACCGGCCTCGATCGTCACTCGGCCTCCGTCTCCTCGAGCCACGGGACCGCCTCGCGGTGCAGCTCGGAGCCGCCCCAGTGGGCGGTGCCGATGATCGAGAAGGCGGCGACGCACCACAGCCCGATCGCGACGCGCCGCAGGTCCGGGTGGCCGCCGGTGGCGAATTTCTCGAAGGTGTAGGCGGCGAGCCCCATCACGCAGACGCTCGTCAGCGCCAGATCGCGGTGGTGGCGCAGGCCGACCGAGCCGTCGCCGCCGAACCATCCCGGCGCGGTCACGATCCCAGAGACGGTTGCGACGACGGCGAGCCCGAACGCCCCCCAGCCGCCCCAGCGCAACACGGGATCGAGCTGGTCGGTCTCCCCGGCCTGCCAGCTCCACAGGCCGACGATGCTCAAGACGATCGCCAGGACGAGCGGAAAATGGACCGTGATGTGATGCAGATACGCCGACCACATCGCCTCACCGCTCGATCTCGTCGACGAACTGCGCGACCGTCACCCCGTCTCCCCCTTCCTCGCGCTCTCCGGGGCGGAAAGCGTCGATGTACGGCGATTCCATCATCTGGCTTCGGACCGCGCGCTTGAGGGCGCCGGTGCCGTGGCCGTGGATGATGAAAATGCCGTCGAAGCCGTCGAGAAATTTCTCGTCGAGCACGGCCTCGATGCGGTCGCGCGCTTCGTGGACGCGGAGACCGCGCAGATCGAGCGTATTCGCCTCGGTGCGGGCGACGTGGGTCTCGCTGCTCCCCGACGGTCCGCTCTCCGGAGGCGAGCCGCCCGAATCCGACGACGAGGAGCTTCCGCGGATGTGCGAGCGGCGCTCCTCCTCGGAGGGATAGTACAGCTCGTCGAGATCCGCCTCGACCTTCAGAGCCCCGATCTGGACCTGGACGCGCCCGTCGTCCGGGTCGAACTCGGTGACGCTCCCCTCGCGCTCGTAGGAGTGGACATACACGTCCATGCCCTCGCGCAGCTCGTCGGCCGGCACCCGCGCCAGCCCCGCCGGACCGGGCTCGGGGGGACGGCTGCGGTCGCTGGCCTCCTCGATCGTCTCCTCGACGTCGCTCAGCTCCGATTGCATCTCCTGCAGCTCGCTCTGGCTCAACTCGTCGCCGCGCTCGACGCGACCCGCCTGGGAGACCTCCTTGATGCGCTCGCGGATCGTCTCGCGCGCCTCGACGAGCTGCTCTTTGAGCTCCCGGGTCTCGTCGTGGACGAGGTCGCGCTCCTTGTCGAGCAGCTTTTCGTACTTCTCGCGGTATTTTTGCTCGGTCTTGTGCGCCTCCTGGCGGGCCTGCTCCATCCGCTCGCGCTCCTTGCGCAGGTCGCTCATCCGGTCCTCGAGCGACTCGATGACCTCGTCGACGCCGTGGTGCTCCTCGCCTTCGAGCACCTCGGTCGCCCGGTCGACCAGCCGCTGTGGGAAGCCCAGCCGGTTGGCGATGTTGATGGCGAACGAGCTGCCGGGCACGCCCATCGTCACCCGGAAGGTCGGCTCGAGGGCGTCGAGATCGAAGCCCATCGAAGCGTTGGCGAACGAGTCGTCCTGCAGGGCCAGCGTCTTGAGTCCCTCGAGGTGGGTGGTGACGATGGTCGTCGCCTCGATCTCGGAGAGCTCCTCCAACAGGGTCGTCGCCAGCGCCGAGCCCTCGAGGGGATCGGTGCCGGTGAACAGCTCGTCCAGAAGCACCAGCGAGCCGGGGCCGCAGGTGTCGAGAAAGCCGTTGATGTTCGTCAGATGCGCCGAGAAGGTGCTCAGGTCGCGCTCGATCGACTGCTCGTCGCCGATGTCGCTGAAGATCTCGTCGTACAGCGGCACCTCGCTGCCCGCCTCGGCGGGGATCGGCAGTCCGCAGCGGGTCATCACCGCGCACAGCCCCATCGCCTTCAACAGGACCGTCTTGCCGCCGGTGTTCGGCCCGGAGACGACCAGCACCTGCTTGTCGGGGTCGATGTGCACGTCGTTGGTGACCGTGTCGTTGACCGTCTCGCCGTCGACCTCGCGGCGGTGCTGGACCCACAAAAGCGGGTGGCGCACGTCGGTCAGCGCCATCCGATCGTCGCTCAGCTCCGGAATCGACCCCTCGATCGTCTCGTAGCCGAACTGCGCCGAGGCGGCGACGACGTCGAGATAGGCCATCAGATCGGCGTTGCGCTCGAGCGCCTCGGCCTCCTCGGCGACCAGGCCGGAGAGGCGCTCGAGGACGCGGTTTTTCTCCTCCTCGAGCTCGATCTCGGCCCAGCGCAACTCGTTGTTGATGTCGACCAGCTCCCGGGGTTCGATGAACGCCGTCTGGCCGCTGGCCGAATACCCGTGCACAATGCCCGGGACCTGGGATTTCGAGCCGACGCGCACCGGCAGCACGTAGCGATCCTCGCGGACCGTGTAGTAGTCGTCCTGCAGGTGCTCCTCGAGCTCCCGCGATTTGAGCATCCGGTCGACGCGGGCCTTGAGGCGGTCGTGTTGATTCTGGACCGCGCGGCGCAGGCGTCCGAGATCGGGGCTGGCCTTGTCACTGAGGCGGCCGCCGGGTTCGATGGCGTGGTTGAGCGCCTCGCGCAACTCGTCGCACGGGTCGAGATCCTCGGCGATCGCCGCCAGGTACGGGAACTTCTCGCGGCGGTTGACGATGAAGCGTCTCACCCGCGAGGCGGTGTCGCAGTTGCGGCCGATCGCCTCCAGGTCGTCGGCGACCAGCGTGCCCTGTTTGCGGACGTGGGCGATGGCCTCGCGAATGTCGTACAGGCCGCGAAGCGGCAGCCGTTCGTCGTCTTCGAGCAGGGCGAGACACTCCCGGACTTCGGCCAGGCGCCGCTCGACGGCCTTCTCGCCGGGCAGCGGCGGCATCTCCGGGACGAGCGCCTCGCCCTCCGGGGTGACCGCCTTGTCGGCGACGAGTTCCATCAGCTTCGAGTACTCGAGGTCGGCGTACGTCTTGGAGGGGAAGGCCGGTGCCCCGAGCTGCTGCGCCGACAGGTCGTCGTCGAGCGGCGCGAGCGTCACCCGCAAAAGCGCGTCGAGCGGATACGCCTCCTCGTCCGGGCCGGACGCCTCCGCGGCGTCCGGAGAGCGGGTCTCCCTGTCGCGTTCGTCTCGTCGAGTCATCGGTCGATGGGATTCGAGTCGTCGGCCGGATGCTGACCGTATGTAAGACGCGTCTTCGCGAATGGCAACTGCTCCGGGATCGGCCGGCGCAGTCGGCGGGGGTGAATGGCCCGCGCGAGCGTCGGATTACTCGCCGCCCCCGAACTGTTGTTACGGCTTGAATGTAGGCCGCACATGTTCACATTGTATCGCGGCCTTGCCAGGGGATCTCGATCGAGCGATCCCGCCCGACGAGACGTAGTTTTCTGACGACGAGGAGTTCGATGATGACACACGAGGTGGACTTGCCTTCGAGCGCCGGCGCCGTGCGTCCGGCCGCGGTACTGTTCGGATTGCTCGCTTTCGGACTCGCGACCGTGCTGCAGGTCGACGGCCCCGACCTCGAGTTCGGACTCGAGGCCGTGCAGGCCCAGAGCGCGAACCTGCCGGACGTCTCCAGCGTCTTCGAGGATGCGAAATCGACGGTCGTGACCGTCGAGGCCGAGATCGGGCAACGAGGGGGGCGGATGCAAAACCCCTTCTCCCGTCAGGGCCCGGGCATGCCGCGCGTCGGCCAGGGATCCGGGTTCATCATCGACTCGGAGGGCCACGTCCTCACCAACCACCATGTGGTCGCCGAGGCCGATGACATCGAGGTCTCGCTCAAAAGTGGCAAAAGCTACGACGCCGAGCTGGTCGGCTCCGACCAGAAACTCGACATTGCGCTTCTGAAAATCGAACCCGACGAGTCGCTGCCGGCGGTCGCGCTGGGCGACTCCTCGGAGCTGGAGGTCGGCGAGTGGGTCGTGGCGATCGGCAACCCGTTCGGCCTGAATTACTCCGTGACGACGGGCATCATCAGCGCCAAGGGACGGACCATCGGCCACAGCCCCTACGACAACTTCATCCAGACCGACGCCAGCATCAATCCGGGCAACTCCGGCGGGCCGTTGTTCAACCTCGACGGCGAGGTGATCGGCGTCAACTCGGCGATCATCCAGAACGGTCAGGGCATCGGCTTTGCGGTGCCGATCGACATGGTCGAAGAGATCCTCCCGCAGCTCAAAGAAAAGGGCTACGTCGAGCGCGGCTACATGGGCGCCCGGCTGCAGCCGCTCAACGGCCAGCTGGCCAAAAGCTACGGCGTCTCCGAGCACCACGGCGTGTTGGTCGGGAGCGTCCAGCCCGACGGACCGGCCGACAAAGCCGGGCTGAAAGAGGGAGACATCGTCGTCTCGTTCGACGGCGAGCGGGTGCGTCGGCTCCAGGAGCTGATGTTCGCCGTCGCCGAAACCGAGCCCGGCAGCGAGGTCGAGATGACCATCCAGCGCAACGGCAACGAGCAGACCCTCGCGATGACGCTCGCCAGTCGCCCCGACTCGCAGGGACCGCCGACGCGTTCGGAGGAAAGCTCCGAGGGGAGCGCGCGGCTCGGCGTTCAGGTCACGCCGCTGACGCCCGAGCTGGCCAAGCGGCTGCGCGTCGACCC
Organism: uncultured Bradymonadales bacterium; assembly: GCA_964600555.1. Classification (GTDB taxonomy): domain Bacteria; phylum Myxococcota_A; class Bradymonadia; order Bradymonadales; family Bradymonadaceae; genus CAJXPB01. Next base: position 329 of record CAZRLK010000090.1, on the reverse strand, counting down.
GGAGGCCGGCGGCATCGTCGTCGAAGAAATCCAGCAGGGCTCGCCGGCCGCGGAGGTCCTCCAGAAGGGCGACGTCCTCCAGCAGCTCGGCTCGGTTCAACTCGAGAGCCCGAAGGACCTGCAACGGGCGCTCTCGAACCACGAGCCGGGGGATGTCGTCCGCATGCGCATCGCCCGTCGCGGCCAGGGGATGTTCGTGGCGCTCCGCCTGCGTTGACCAGATGACCGATCGAGCCCCGGGCGTCGCCGATGCGGCGCCCGGGGCAGTTCTCAATCCAACACCTGAACTTCGTCGCGGGCCACCCGCCGGATCAGCGCCGCGTACTCCC
>CAZRLK010000089.1:0-20951 GCA_964600555.1 uncultured Bradymonadales bacterium | reverse complement strand
TACTCGCGGGCCGCGTCGGTCAGGTTGGTCAATCCCGGGGTGGCAGCGAGTGGTCCCATGGCAGATGTCATGACAACTCCGGCGGAGGTGGGGAAGCAACAGGCTCCCCCACGTCTAACCGACTTGCAGCGAGTTGCCAAACGCGCGTCGGAGGCGCAGGGGGATTGGCGCGACGCCTTTCAACCTGCGGCGCCTCGCGGTATCGTCATGGCCCGGCCGCCAGCCTCTCTCAGACCCCCGGAACGCCGTGTCGCGCAAGAAACTCGTCATACCGGACCCCGACGACGGCGACGACGGGGCCGACACCGATCAGACCGATCGGATCGGCCTGGAGTACACCTTCGATCTGCGGGCCATGATCGGAGAGCTCGAGGAGTCGGAGGCGATCGTCGACCTCGAGGCGGAGGTCGGCTCGCCGGTGGCGAACTTCACGATCGAGACGATGGAGCACGGGCTCGGCACGACGATTCCCCGGTTCGTCAAGCGGCTGTATCGCGTCGTCGACGGGGTGCGGGTGGAGTGGTCGTTCGAGCACGACGGCGAGGTCGAGCCCGGCGGGGCGATCCATCTGCACGATTTCGCGACCGTCTTCGACAGCTGGCTCGACGAGTTGTGGACCGGCGGCGAGGAGGTCGACGAGGAGACCGAGGAGTTTCTCTGGTCGCTTCGGGGGTTCGATGCCGCCGCCGAACCCGGCGACGATCGCTGGACGGTCGTCTGCGTCGAGGACGCCGACTACCCGACCTTCGATCTGTTCCTGCACGACCGCCGGGAGCATCGCTCGCATCTGTTGAGTGTCGATTTCGAGAGTTACTTGAAGTTGTTGCTTCGCACCCGGGGCACCTACGGATGGGTGCACGCACTCGCGGAGGTCGACGGCGAACCACCCCCGTACATCGCCCGCTGGCGGAGGCACTTTCGTGAGACGATGCCCCGGGTCTTCCCCGAGGTCGATCTCTCGCCGTTCGACCTCGAGTGACCCTTCGAGGTTCGGGAGCGGAGACCGCTGAGAGGCCGGCCGAACCCGGGCCCTTCCCCACCGAAAACTTGACACTGTTCTCGACGCTCTGGTACGTAAAATAGCGTTTGTGTGGAAGACCGGATGCCCTGACAGACGGTCGTAGCACGATGGTACGGCCTGTCGGGGGTGTCGCATCGTCTCCGTCTCACCTCTCGTCGACGAGCCGAAGCTGAAGGGACTCGTCGACGAGACGATTCGAGGGAGGCGAAGGCGACGGCTCCGTCGGGCGGCTCCGGAAAGGCAAAGGTGATACGATGGATGATGCAATCTCGACGACGAGCCTTCGTCCTGCGGCCTGGATGTTGGTCGCTCTCCTCGCTGGCGGATCCCTGGCCGGGTTGTACGGGTGCGGTCCGATCCGCTCGACCCAGCGCATCGGTCAGGCGGAAGTCGCCCTCGAGCGCGCTCGTGTAGAGGAAGCCTACCGAAAGGCGCCCTACGAGTTTTTCAAAGCGCGCTACCACGTCCACAAAGCCAAAGAGGAGTGGGGATATTCCGATTTCGAGGCCTCGTTCGATTACGCCGACGATGCGAAAGACTCGGCCGAGGCGTCGCTGCGCAAGGCGCAGGAAGATCCCTGGGAAGACCCGATCGAGGGGCGGGGCAAGACCTACAAGTTGAGGCCTCGCCAGACGATTACCGTCGAGGCCGAGGAGATCCGCGAGGCGGAAGGGCTCTCCGAGCCCGACTCGTCGGACTCCGAGTGAGGATTCGCCCGACCGCCGCCGTCGGACCGTCCAGATACGAGTGTCAAAGGATCTGTCGATGCAACGGTTGATTGGTACGCATTCGCTCTCCGTTCTCGCCTTGTTGATCGTCTTTCCCGCGTTTTTGTCGTGTACGACCGGTGCGCGGCTGAGGGGGCAGGCCGAGCAAATCGAGTCCCAGAACCAGGACATCCACGACCGCGCCGAGCGCTGTGCTCCGAAGGAGATCGCGGTGGCCGAATCGGAGGTCGAGTTCGGCCTCTACGAACTCAGCCAGGGGGATTTCGTCCGCGCCAAAAAACACATCTACCGGGCCGAGCAATACTCCAAGATCGCCGACAAGGCCTCCGACAAGGAAGCCTGCGTGCCCGAAGACGTCTCGGTCGAGGTCGACAAGACCGAGGCCGTCGAGGTCGAGGAAGGGCCCCGCGATCAGGACGGCGACGGCATCGTCGACGAAGAGGACGAGTGTCCGCTCGATCCGGAGGACTTCGACGGATTCGAAGACGAAGATGGCTGTCCCGACGAAGACAACGACGACGACGGGGTCGTCGACGAGGAGGACGCCTGTCCGAACGTCCCCGAAGACGAGGACGGCTTCCGCGACGACGACGGCTGTCCCGACAAGGACAACGACGGGGACGGCCTCCTCGACATCAACGATCAGTGTCCCGACAAAGCCGAGGATTTCGACGGGTATGAAGACGAAGACGGCTGTCCCGACCGCGACAACGACGACGACGGCATCTACGATGTCGACGACGAGTGTCCGAACGAGGCCGAGGATTACGACGGCGACGTCGACGAGGACGGCTGTCCCGAGGAGCGCAAGCGGGTCAAGGTCACCGAAGAGCGCATCGAGCTCAACGAGAAGGTGTACTTCGAGTACGACAAGGCCGAAATCCAGCAGAAAAGCTACGCGCTGCTCGACGAGGTCGCCCAGGTCCTGCAGGCCAACCCCGAGATCGAGATCCGGGTCGAGGGTCACACCGACAGCCGGGGAGGGGACGAGTACAACCTCGAGCTCAGCCAGGAGCGGGCTCAGTCGGTGGTCGAGTATCTGACCGACCGGGGCGTCGATCGGTCGCGGATGAACGCCAAGGGCTTCGGCGAAAAACGCCCGATCGAGAGCAACTCGACCGAGGCGGGTCGGGCCGCCAACCGGCGCGTCGAAATCCACATCACGGATCGCCCCGACCAGCAGGAATGATCCCGAGGGCGAAGTGAGGCGGCATACCGGGCCCGCTTCGGCGGGTCCGGTATTGTTTGTTGTCGGGGGATCGCTCGCTGTTGACCATCTGTGACCGAGGCACACGTCGATGAAGGTTGATACGCAAAGGCCGGTCGCCGGCGGGAGGGGAGACGGGAGCGCCGGGTGGGGAGTGATCGTGGCGAGCCTGGTGGCCTGGGCGGCACTCGCGCTGGCACCGTCGGCGCTGCTCGCGCAACAACAGCGCATGCAGGAGATGGTCGACGAGGCGACCGACCATTACGACATGCTCGAGATCGACAAGGCCGAGGGCAAACTCCAGCAGGCGATCGATCTCGGCGAAGACGAGGGGGTCGAGGGGGAGGCACTGGCACGCGCCTACATGATGCTCGGGGTCGTCCGCTACGGGGCCGACAAGGACAAGCAGGCGGCCCTGGCGCAATTCGAGAAGGCGGCAGCCGAGGATGCCGACGTCTCGCTGCCGGACGTGTATGCGACGCCGACGCTCGAGGAGGCGATGGAGGAGGCGCACGCGAGTGTGGAGACGCCCCCGGAGCCATCCGGCCAGCAGGAGTCCGTCGACGATGCCGAGCAGGTCGACGAATTCACCCACGAGCCGGTCGCCTCGGCCCGGGCCGGCGAGCCGTTGACGATCGAGGCGTCGGTTCCGCCCGATCTGTCGGTCGAGACCGTCTACGTGAAATTCCGCCGCTACGATCAGGACGACTGGCAGCGCGTCGATCTGGAGGCGGCCGACGCCACGCAGTTTGCGGCCGAGATCGAGGGAGATCGCGTCTATACGAGCCAGGTGGCGTATTACCTGAAGGCGGTCGATGCGGCCGGCGAGGTGCAGGCGAGTTCGGGGAGTGACGACGAGCCGCACACGATTACGATCCTGGGATCGAGTGACTTCGAGCCGGAGCGGGCCGGCGGCGACGGGGAGGACGAGGGTGCAGGCGACGAGGAGAGCGATCGAGCCTCGGCGGAGACGGACACCGGCGACGGCGAGCCCTCCGGGAAGTCGGCCTCTCGGTCGGCCTACATCGATGTCGGCGGGGGCACCGCCGCCGGCTTTTTGCCGGGAGGTCGGCCGACGGCCAACCCGGACCACGACGTCAGTGCGGGGCTGGCGCCGGCCTTCGGCCACCTGCGGCTCGGCGGCGGCGCGATGCTCTCGGAGCGCGCCTCGCTCGGGCTGTACATCCGGTGGCAGTTTGCGCCGGGGCAGGATTTCGAGGCGATACGCCGGCGCAACCAGAGCCAGGCGTACGAGGGGTTTCGCGACGGGGAGTGTCTCGGGACCGGGGTGCCGGGCGACTGTCTGATCGGCCTGAAGTACCGCTGGTTCTTCACCGACACCTCCGATCTCGGGGTCTACTCGTCGTTCGGGGGCGGCGTCGGGCGCACGCGCCACTGGCTTCGGCTCAAGGAGCAGGCGAGCACGGCGTTTTGTGCCGATCGCGAGACCCATCAGCAGGCCCAGGGGGGTGAGTACTGCTATCGCCGCGATACCGTCCGTCCCGGCTGGATGCACTTCGGGGCCGGCGGGGGCGTCACCTACCAACTCAACGACTCCGTCGCGCTGATGGGCGAGGCGTATCTCCAGGTGTTGTTTCCGGACGCTGCGATCAATCTCGACCTCAATGTCGGGCCGCAGTTTCGCTTCTGATCGGTGCAGATCGGTCGGTGGGACGCTTCCGGTCTGGCGAGCGCACCGAAAAATTTGCCTCCCCGAGCGAGGCTGATAACCTCCGGTTGGCTCTTGTGATTGGTGTTGACAGCGAAGCTCGATGGGAGTGTCACCGTGTCGAAACGGGTCCTCATCCACTGGTTGGGCTGGATCGGTCTCAGTCTGCTGGCGTCGGTCTCGTGTGTCTCGATGGCGGCGGCCGCGCCCCCGGTCACCCTCCGGGGAATCGAGTTGCCGACGGTCCTCTCGTTTTACGATCGTGCGCGCAAGGCGGCGGTGACCGGCGCCGGGGAGGCGACCGGGAAGTCGCCGGAACCGGTCGGTGAGTCGCTCGAGCACCTCGATACGATCGTGTTGGACCCGGGTCACGGGGCCGACAATTCCGGGGCGATCGGGGTGGCCCACGTCGCCGAGAAATATCTGACGCTCGAGCTCGCCTACGCCCTGCGGCGGCGTCTGCAGGCGAAGTATCCGGATCTCGAGGTCGTCCTGACCCGCTACTGGGATCGCAGCATTTCGCTCGACGATCGCACCCACCTCGCCAACCGACTCGAAGCCGATCTGTTCATGTCGTTGCACTACAACGCCGCCGTCCACCAGCGAGCCGTCGGCTACGAGACGTACTTTTTGCCGGCGCGCGAGGCGATCCCCGGCCGCGAGCAGGTCGAGGGGGCGCCGATCGCGGCGGCGACCTCCCGGGTGACCGGCGTCGAGCCCAAAAGCGATCGACGCGAATACGGAGTCGAGGGGGACAGTCTGGCGCTGATCCGCCGCGACCTCGAGCGGGCCCACGACCATCGCATGAGCGGGATGCTCGCCGAGACTGTCCAGTCGAGTTTCGATGCGCACATCAACTCGGTCGATCGCGGGGTCAAACAGGCGAACTTCGGCGTGCTGCGCGGGGCGTTGATGCCGGCGGTCGTCGTCGAGGCGGGATTTTTGACCCACCCCGACGAGGGGCGCGAGGTGCTCGACGACGCCCACCGAACGAAGGTCGTCGAGGCGCTGGTCGGCGCGATCGAGCGGTTCGATGCGCGCAAGTCCGCCGAGGGCGAATCGAGCGATTGAACCATCCCGCCGTAGCGACTACACTGCGCTCTCGATGCTCGGTCGAGATCTCCTTTCGCCGCAGCCACGGAGCGCAGTGCCATGAACCACAATCCCTACGAGAGCGTCGCCACCGAACGGGTCGAGGTCGCCTCCGAGGCCGAGGTCGATGAGCGTCTGGCGTTCGTCCGGCGCACCTATCTGACCCTCGCCACCGCCATCGTCGCCTTTCTCGGCATCGAGTTCGCGATCTTTCAGGCGGGGATGGCGATGCCGCTCACCGAGTTGATGCTCGGATGGGGCGGCGGGTCGTGGCTGATCACGCTGGGGCTTTTCATCGGGGTCGGCTGGATCGCCAACCGGCTCGCTTTCAGTGACACCGCCGCCTGGATCCAGTACGCCGGGCTCGGGTTGTACGTGCTGGCCGAGGCGGTGATCTTCGTGCCCCTGATGGTCGGGGCCGCACTCTCCTCCGATCCGACGGTCATCCCGGCGGCGGGTATCATCACGCTGAGTGTCTTCAGCGTCCTGACCGGCTACGTCTTCGTCACCAAACAGGACTTTTCGTTTCTCGGCCCCGGTCTCGCCATCGGCGGGGCGGTGGCGATGGGGACGATCGTCGTCGCGATCTTGTTCGGGTTCACGCTCGGGACGTTCTTCGCGATCGCGATGGTGGCGCTGGCGGCGGGCTATATCTTGTATACCACCTCGAACATCCTCCACCACTACCGCACCGACCAGCATGCTGCCGCGGCCCTGGCCCTGTTCGCCGCCGTGGCGATGATGTTTTACTACATCCTCTGGGCGCTGATGGGCTTCGACTGAGCGACGGTCCGGGCGGCCGGGCGGGGGCTCAAAGCCGCCCCCGGCGCTTGATGTCGATGTAGCGGTTGACCAACTCCACCGACAACTCCCGGGGCGGGGTATCGAGCAGCATGACGCCCCGCGAGGTCAGCGCCTCGTGGGTCTGTTCGCGCCGGTGGCGGTAGGCGTGGCCGGCCGCGGTCTCGACGGCATCGGCGAGGTCGTGGGCCGGGCGCTCGACCAGCTCGTCGGCGACCCGCTCGCGGAGGCTCGCCACCAGCACGAGGTGGCGCTCGCGCAGCAGGGCGATCGCATCGAGCAGCTCGTCGGTCAACTGGTCGTACAGGTTGGTCAGCAGCACGACCAGCGAGCGGCGCCGCTGGTGGGTGGTCAACCGGCGGGCCGCCCGGCTGAAGTCCGACGGCGAGGTCGTCGGCTGCAGGTCGTACATCCGGCCGAGGATCGTCTGCATCCCGCCGGGGCCCTTCTGGCGAGGGATCCACATCTCCTCGCCGCCGAACGTCGCGAAGGCGACCGAATCCCCCTGATCGAGCGCCACGTGGCTCAGCAACAGCGAGGCGTTGAGGCACCGATCGAAATGGCTGAGATCGCCGTCGGAGGCGCGCATCCGGCGGCCACAGTCGAGCATGAATACGAGCTGTTGGTTGCGCTCGTCCTCGTATTCGCGGGCGATCAGCTTCTGGTGGCGGGCCGTCGCCTTCCAGTCGATCTGGCGGCTGTGGTCGCCCTCGCGGTACTCCCGAAGATGCGAAAACTCCATGCCGCTGCCCCGCCGACGGACCTGCTGGATGCCCATCGCGCCGGCCTTGTCCGCCAGGGCCAGAAGCGCATACCGGGCGACGGCTTTGAAGTTCGGATACACGCGAAACGCCTGCTCGTCGCCCCGCTCGAGGTGCCGCTTCAGCAGTCCCAGCGGACCGGTGACCCGGAGATCGGCCGGCTCGAATCGGCGGGCGCCGCGCTCGGTCGCCTTCATGCCGTAATCGAACGACGTCTCCCTCCCGGCGGGCACCCGGGTGGTGAACGGGAGGCTGCGCAGCGGAAATTCGCCGGGCGGGTGGTCGAAGACCTCGACCTTCCAGTCCCGGCCGGTGGGATTCTCGACGGTGATCGTCACCGTCGTCCAGATGCCGACGGCGACCGACTGGGGGGCGTCGCGGCGCAGGGTCGGAAGCCTCCCGCGTCGCAGTACCCACAGGTCGGTGCCGGCGGCGATCGCGAGGGCCGCCGCCGCCCCCGCCCATACCGGGAGAAGCCACGATTGGAGGCCGGCGGCGACGCCCAGACAGGCGAGGGCGCCGGCGAGGATGTAGAGGCGTCGGGTCGGGATCATCAGCTTCGGGGGACCTCGGTCTCGCGCATGATTTCGGCGAGGATCTCGTCGGGCGTGATCCGCTCGAGCTCCACCTCGGGGGCGAGCACCATGCGGTGGCGCAGCGCCGGGACGGCGACCGCCTGGATGTCGTCCGGCAGCACGTGGTCTCGGCCCCCCATCAGTGCCGCCGCCCGCGCCCCCCGGACCATCGAGATGGCGCCCCGCGGCCCGGCGCCGGTCGAGACGCCTCCCCACTCGCGGGTCGCCCGGACCAGTCGCACGGCGTACTCGACGATCCGGCGGTCGACGGTCACCCGGGCCGCCACCTCCTGCAGGCGGCGTGCCTCGCGTCGGTCCATCACCCGATCGACCTGGTCGAGTTTGAACGAATCGCCGATGCGATCGCGGGTGACCGACTCGACGATGTCGAACTCCTCGTCTTGCTGCGGATACGAGATGTGGATTTTGAACAAAAACCGGTCGAGCTGGGCCTCGGGAAGCGGGTAGGTGCCGTCCTGTTCGATCGGGTTCTGGGTGGCGAGTGCCATGAACGGCGGCTCGAGCTCGTAGGTCGTCCCCTCGATGCTGACCTGCCGCTCCTGCATCACCTCCAGCAGCGCCGACTGGGTTTTCGCCGGCGCCCGGTTGATCTCGTCGGCGAGCAGGAGGTTCGTGAACACCGGGCCCTTGCGGATGCGAAACTCCCCGCTGGTGCCCTCGTAGATGGCGTGCCCCATGACGTCGCTCGGCATCAGGTCGGGGGTGAACTGCACCCGGTTGAACTCGACGCCGATCGTCTTCGAGAGGGCGACCACCAGCAGGGTCTTGCCCAGCCCCGGCACGCCTTCGACCAACACGTGCCCGCTCGCCAGAAAGGCGCGCAGGACCTGGTCGACGACCTCGTCCTGGCCGATGACCGCCTTGGTCAACTCCTCGCGGATCGCCCCGACCTGGTGGGCGGCGCGCTCGAAGGACACACCTTCGGACTCCTCGCTCACAATTGCCTCCTGTAATGCTCCATCAGTCGAATGCGGTGGACGAACTGGTCGGCGGTGGGGTTGTCGATCTCTCCGAACAGGGTCTCGTAGTGGTCGGTCTCGAGATCGAGGATGTCGGTGATCTGGCGGCGTCGTTTCGGCTCCGGCATCTGGCGCAGGCCGGGGGAGTGGCGTTCGAGTTCGTCGAGAAGCGATCGGCGGGTCGCCTCCAGGAGCCGCTTCGAGCCGCCGTGATGCCAGAGAAACTCGCCGACCGCGCGGACGTGCTCGGCGCGGCTGCGTCGCTCGTCGGGGGGAGGGGGAGCGACGGGACCGAATCGATAGCGGCTCTGCCACAGGGCGAGCAGGACGAGTACACCGAGGACGACGGCGCCCGGCCAGGTGTGTCGAAGCACGTACGCGAGCCAGGAACGCTCGGTGGTGAATCGGACGATCTCGGCGCGGGGCGCCTCCGTGGCGTCGAGGCCCATCGTCGCCACGTCGACCGCGAGTGCCGCGAATTCGCCGTCGCCGATCTTCCGGTTGGTGAGGGCCGACACGCCGTCGATCAGCGTCACGCGCCCCTCGTCGAGCGGGCGGCTGACGGCGAGGTGTCGCGGGCCGTCGTCGGCCGGTTCGTCGTCCGGCCCGGCGGATCCGTCCTGCTCGTCGCCGCCGCCGTCGTTTGATTCGTCGCGGGCGGCCCCTTCGTCGCCAGCCGCGTCGCCGCCGCCGGCAGTCGCCTCGTCGCCCGTCGTCTCGGTCTCCTCGCGCCGCGCGACGGCCACCCAGTTGCTGTCGGCGCTCCCCCATCCCAGCTTCGAGCCCGCCTCGCAGTCGCACGCGTATTGCTGGCGCGTCGCCTCCGTACCGGCCGGCTCACCTTCCTCCCCGCCGCGGTTCGTGAAGCCGAGCGACTCGACGATCGGCGCGGTCTCCCGGCCGGACGGCGGCGCCTCGACGACCAGGTGGCCCCCTCGTTCGACCCACGCGCGCCACCGATCTTGTTGTTCGGGGCTCAGCCGGGGGCTGGTGTCGGCCAACACGATCAGCTCCGCCGTCTCGTCGGGTTCGGCCGCCTGATTGACGGTCTCGACCGACAGGCCGTACTCCCCGAGCAGCCGCTCGAGCGCCAGATACGGGTTCGTCTTCGCCTCGCCGGAGGGCGGCACGCGGACGTCCTTTTGGACGCGTTCGTAGCTTCCGAGAAACCCGCCGACGGCGACAGCGAGCAACACGAGAAAAGCGATCGCGGTGTACACGGCCGTACGGTTCATCTCTCCCCTCCCCCGAAATACCGCCGCCAGTCGTCGAACAACGCCTCGACATCCTCTCCGGACGGGAGCCGGCCGGCGTAAGCGGCCGACGTCCAGGCCTCGGCGAGCCGACCGACGTAATGGCCCGGCCCGCCGGCCGCTTCGACGCGTCGCTTGCACTCGAGGGCCGTCATGTGCGGAGCCACCTCGATCGCGTACCGCTCCTCGAGACCCTCGAGCGTCCCGCGGTACAGGAGACTCAGGCTGGCGAGGGGCTCGCCCGCCTCCCAGCGTCGGCTCGCTTCGCGCACCAGATCGGTCGGCAGGGACATCTCGGGCGAAGCCGCCGGCCGCTCGCGCGGATCGGGCTCCGGCGGCGACGAGCGCCGCCTCTCGGGAGCGGTCCCGTCGTCGGGGGCGACACGGCGGATCAGCACGTAGGCGAAGGCGCCGACGCCGATCCCCGCTGCGACCCACAGCAAAAGTTCGAACAACCCGCCGAGCGTACCGAGCAGCTCCCCCACCCAGTCGGGCCGCTCGGAGCGTTCCCGTTCGTCGAAGTCGCGAAGCTCCCAGGTCCACTGCTTTTCGGTGTGGCCGAACTCCGGCGCCTCGAGAATCTCGTCGACCGTCGCCTGCGGGTCGGGGCGGGAAGCGTGCTGCGCCGGCTCGCCCCGCTCGGTCTGCCGGGCCGGGTCGCTCGCCGAGGGGTCGGGAGTCGAGGCGGGCGGGGAGGCGGCCGTCGCCACCGGCGCTCCCCCGAACGTGAACGCCAGCGCCGCCAGCCCGCCCGCCACGACAAGCCCCGCCGCGCGCCGCCCCGGCCGATCGGCAAACCGGCGCGCCATCCGGCGGAAGGTCAGCTCGACGTCCCAGCCCTCGAGATCGATGCGTCGGTTGATGTACAGCCCGTAGCCGGCGCCGACATAAAACAACTCGACCAGCGTCACCGCGACGAAATACACCGCCATGGCGATGGCCGTCGCGACGGTCACAAACTCGCTCGAGGCCTCGAGGCTCGCCAGATCGACGGGGACCCCGGTGGCGCTCCCGGACGGGAGGACCATCGCGAGGGCAGCGAGCAGCCCGAGCACGACGACCAGCTCGGCGGCCAGTCCGATGCCCGTCAGCGCGATCGCCGGCCACTGGACGTTGTGGCGCAAAAGCGCGCTTTTGCGTTCCCCGTACTGCTCGTCGTCGAGTCGCTCGAGCTCCCGGATCGGCATCGTCAGGCTGCGATACGGGCTGAGCCGGCGGACCGTGCAGTCGAAGACGACCGGCATCGAGGTCCATCGCGAGCCGGCGTGGCGCAACGTGCGCCCGAACGACGGGACCTCGCCGAAGACCGCCCGGCTGACGACAAACAGCGGAATCCGATCGAAGGCCGGCTTCAACAACCAGGGGATCGCCGCAAACAGCCCCGCTGCCGGGAGCGTCGGAGCGAGTGCCGCGGCGGTCGCCGCGAGGGCGAAGACGCCGCCGACCACCAGCAGCCACGGCCCGAGCATTGCCCACCAGAATTGCCGGCTGATCGCCATGCCGAGATCGATCGCCTCCGGGCCCTCTCGGGTGTGCAACTCGATGGCCAGCTCATCGAGATCCATCGCCCCTCCCCGCAAAGCCGAAATACAGGAGTACCGCCAGCCACATCAGCCCCCCGACCAGATACTTCGTCTGCGCCGGCGCCGGGGAGGGCGACCAGAACGCCTCGATGAACGCCGCCGCCAGTAGCATCGCGAAACACCCGCCGATCAGACCGACGCTCGCACGCGCTTCCTGCTCGAGCGCCTTCAGGCGCGTGCGCCGCCCGGGCCAGATCGGGGCGAATCCGAGCTTCAGGCCCGCCTGCCCGGCCAGCACGATCGCGGTCAGCTCGAAGGCGCCGTGGCCGACGACGAACTGCCAAAAATGGGCGCCGTACCCGGCGTTTTGGACGTGGCCGGCCGCCGCCCCGAGGTAGGTGCCGTTGAACACCAGCGCCGCCAGCGCTCCCAGCCCCGCGACCATCCCCGAGGCGAAGGTCCGCAGCGCGATGCCGATGTTGTTGAAAATGTAGAAACCGAACATCATGAAATCCGAATCCGAGGCGTCCGGCGGCCGGACCGCCGGACTGGCGTACATCTGCTCGAGCTGGGCCGCCTGCATCGGCCCCAGCACGTGGTAGCTCCACTCCGGCGCCTCCTGCAGCCAGAGGATCATCCCGACGAACGGGCCGACGAAAAGCACCGCCGCCAGGACGAACAACTGCCAGTCTTCTCGCACATCGCGGGCAAAGCCCCCCCGAACGTACTCCAAAATCGGCCCCCACTGGCCCAGCCGAGAGCCGTACAATTCGGCGTGCCCTCGCTCGACCAGCCCGTTGAGTCGGTCGACGAGCGCCGGACGGTATCCCCGCTCGTCGGCGATCGCGAGATGCTGGCAGACCTGCCGGTACAGCTCCGGGAATTCGTCGATCGGTTCGGCCGGATGGGTGCGGTCGGCTTCCGCGAGCAGCCGCTCGAAGCGCCGCCAGGTCGGCTCGTATCGCTCGATAAAGGTCGTCTCGTTCATGCTGCCTCGATGCCGCTCGTCACTACGAACCGCGCAGAATCGTCACCGCCATCCCCTGCAGTCGCCGAACTCCTTCGTCGGCCTCCTGCGTGCCGGTCACCGGCTCGGCGAGGGTGGCCAGCTCCCGGTTGCGCGACGGGGTCCATCCCCGGGTGCGGGCGGCGAATCGCACGATCGCCCCCTGTTCGTCGACGCTGAGGCGGGCCGGCGGGGCGACCGGGTCGACGTCGGGCAGATGGGTCGGGTTCGGCAGTTGACCGCTCGGGCGGTAGCAGACGAGCGTATCCCCCGCCAGATCGCCGAGCCGCTGGAATCGCTCCGAGCCGCTCATCGAGACCAGTCCCGCCAGATAACCGAACGGCAGAAAGTCGACCAGCCGCAGCAGGTTGCGCACGATCGAACCCCGCCAGTTGACCGGGGTCCCGTCGGCGCTTCGAACCTGGATCTCGAAGATGCGCTTGCCCGGCGTCATCCCCTCGAAATACATCTCGAAGACGATGTAGTATCCCCAGTAGATGCTGAACGTCGCGATCAGGGCGAGGCCCTGGCCGATTTGTCCGAGGGCGCCGGCGACGATCATGACGATCATGATGGCAGCGCCGCGCAGGGCGGTATCGACGGCCGCCGCCTGGGCCCGGACGTACGGACCGGCGGGGCGGATCGCGAAGGTCACTCCCTCCGGCGTCTCGATGGCGTGGCGTGTGTCGATGCGTTCCATGTGCCCCTGCCTGCTCGAGCGCCCCGCCTTTCGCCGCCCGTCTCCGCTCGGATCGTCGCTTCCAGACTGGCCGGCAGGCTAGCACATCGGCCGATCGCCGCGAAAGTTGCCCCTCCCGCTCAGCTCGTCTCCCCGCCGCGCACCCTGGGGGCCCGCACGATCCGCTCGCCGTACACGAGGTGATCGAGGTGGCGGCGCAACTGCCCGAATGATCGCCCCTCCTCCGGCTCCTCGACGAATCGGTACCGCCGCACGTCGGCCTCGGCCTCCGAGATGCGCTCGAGCAATCCCCAGTCTTCGAACAGCCGTACCGCGTTTTTGAACGTCGGCTTCGAGATGCTCTCGTGGTACAGGATGCGGCCCCGCAGATAGTCGTGCTTCCCCCGATCGAGCGCCCGCTCGACGATCTCGTCGCGCGTGAACGTCTCCTCGTCCACCTCGCCGATCTCGCCGGCGACGATGGCGTACGATTCGAGAAAACTCAGCACCATCCGCCGGAAAAAGTGTAGTTCGACAGGAAACGGGCCGCCGATCTGGACGTGGTCGTCTTCATGGATGATCCAGCCGCACCGGTCGAAAAATCGGAGGGTCCGCTCGAAGACGTTGTCGAATTCCGCCCGCTCCTCGTAGATCCACTCGTATTTGAACAGGCGGCTCAAAAACAGCGTCTCTTCGCGCAACTCCTCGCGGGCCATCGCGGGTGTGCGAAACCGATGGATCGCCATCGCCAGCAGGGCCTCGGGGACGAAATGGTGGACGATGTTGTTGCGGTAATACGACAACTCCAGGCGGGTCTCGTCCGGCACATTGTAAAACTGCCCGTCGGCCCGCTCGACGATCTCGACCTGGTCGTTGTCTTCGAACAATCCGACCGCTTCGTCGACCACCTCGGCGACCGCCTGCCCGAGCCGGGCCTCTCTCGGCTGCTCGTCCCCCGGCGATTCCGACTCGAGGTGCTCGACTCGCCCGAGTGCCTCCTCGAGCGGGTTCGACAGCCGGGCCTGACGGCGCGATTGCGACAAGACGTTGAGCAAAAATCCGACCGAGCGCAAAAACCGCCGCCGGTCGGTCCCCCGGACCGGACTGTTCAGCAATACCGCCGCCACCAGCCCGCTCGCCGTCACCACCGTGACCGTGTTGATCTCGTAGTTGACCCGGTGCGCCAGCCGGACCGTCAGATCGCGCAACTCCTCCCCGCGCTCGCTCTCGTCGACCACCGGATCGAGGTCGTATTCGGCCAGGTATTCCTCGAGATCGATCGGGTCGCTGAACTGCACGTACAGCCGGCCGTACTCGCTGGTCAGAAACTTCGGCGTCTGCAGCAATTGGCCGAGACTCTCCTGTTGTTTCTCCGCCCCGAGCATCTCGCGGCGAAACGACCGCTCCTCGATGATCTTCTCGTAGCCGACCGAGATCGGCACGATCTTGACCGATTCCACTCGCCCCGAAGCCGCCGCCCGCACGATCATGTCGAGCATCCCGTATTTCGGCTTGACCAGCTTGCCGGTTCGGCTCCGGGTCCCCTCGATGAAAAACTCGATCGGATAGCCCTGCTCCATCTGGCGGACGAGATATTCGCGGAAGACGGTTGGATACAGCTCTTCGCCGCGAAACGTCCGCCGCAGAAAAAAACCCCCCGCCCGACGAAATAAAGGCCCGAGCGGCCAGAAATTCAGATTCGCCCCCGCCGCCACCAGCGGCACGGTCAGCCCGTGCTGGTAAAACAGATAGCTGATGACCAGATAGTCGATGTGGCTTTTGTGGCTCGGCACCAGGACCACCGAGCTCTCCCGGGCCGCCTCCCGCACCTGCTCGAGCCCTTCGTGGTCGATCTCGAAACCGTCGTAGATTCGGTACCAGACCAGACTCAAAATCGACGAAAAGAACTTCATGACCAGCAGACTCGGGTTCGCCGCGATCTCCTCGAGATGCTCGCGCACCCGATCGCGGACCTCTCCTTCCGGGACCTCCTCCTGGTCGGCCACTTCCCCGATCTTGTCGGCCAGCTCCGGCCGTTGGATGACCTCCCGGTAAAACTGACCGAGCGGCTCGCCGGTCGGCCCCAGGATCGCGTGGCGCTCCCGGCGAAAATCCTCCTCGAGTCGCTCGCGCAGCAACTCCGAGACATCCGAGGTTCCGGCACTCGGATATTCGGCGAGAAACTGGCGCAAATCGACGCCGCTCGAGACCTGGACGGTCGGCTGGCCGAGCTTCAAAAAACTCTGCCAGAACGTCTGGAAAAAACCGATGAACTTCCGAAAATACCCCGGCGACTGGGCCGTCCCGAAGATCTCCTCGACGAACCCCGCCCGCTTCGGATCCGGGCGCTTCTCCCAGATCAACAACAAAGGGAGAACGTAGATCGGCTCTTCGACTTCGCGCTGCGCGCGCAAAAGTCGCGTCACGTACTTCTGGCTGAAGGCGAGATCGTCGTCTCGGCTGTTTTTCGGTTTTTCGAGAAACAAAAACACCGGGCGGTCATCGCAGACCAGTGCCTGGAGGGTCCGCTCCGGCCGGTCTCCCGGCATCCCCCGAAACAGACTCTTCAGCCAGGCAAATGGCCCCCGCAGCCAGGCCGTCGAGATGCCGTTGGCAAAATCCGCCAGCGGCAGATCGTGCTCGAGAAAGGCGTCGTTGAAATACAGGTAGTCGAGCAGACTGCGCGACTGCATCACATACACCACCCGGCCGCGCTCGGCCGCATCGCGAATGTTGTCGCGACAGCGCTTCTCGAACAATACGTGCGAGAAGAGGATCGAGCTGAGCAGCTTCAGCAAAATCCCCACCTTGCGCAACATCGCCGAAGCGAGCGTCCGGTTGCGCGTCGCCTCGACGATTTCGCCGAGATCCTCGTCGGTGTCGGTCTCCTCGGCCAGCCCCGCCGACTCTTCTTCGAGCACCGGCACCTCGTCGGGCAAAAGTGAACCGGGCTGCTCGTCCGCCTCCTCGGCATTCCCCTGTGTGTCGTGGTCGAAATCGGCTGTCACCGAACCTCCCTCGTCATGCCTCGCGCCGTCGTTATACGGCCCACTTCCCCTCGTGGCCAGTGCTCGGAAGGCGTCCCGTCCCCGCGGGACACCGGCTCCCCGTACGTTGCGCCCGCCTGGCCGCTGTGATATTTGCATACACCGTCCACCGATGTCGTTCGTATCGTTGCGTGCCAGAGGACAAAGGCGAAATGACCCGGTTTCATTCGGTGCTTGCGATGATTGCCACACTGCTGGTCGTGTTTGCGGCGGGCCCGGCCTTCGGCCAGGACGACGGCACGATGACCTTCGGCGAAGAGGAAGCCGAGGATGTCAGCGACGAGGACGACGAGAGTGACGACGACGACGGGGCAGCCTCCTCCGGCGGCGATTCCGACGAGGGGACGATGACCTTCGGCGAAGAGGAGGCCTCCGAAGGGACCGAATCCGGCGAGCAGGCGCCGACGGTCGGCCTGGTCGCCGTCCCCACCGACGCCATTTCCGATTCCGAGCGCCGGCAGCTGCAGAAACGACTCGCTGAGTCGCTCCAGCAGGTCCCCGACATCGAGGTCCAGACCGGCGACGCCGTCCTCCAGGCCCTCAAAAAGCGCACCGTCGCCACCTGCGTGACCGAACCGCTGTGTCTCGGAAGCATCGGCGACGACGCCGGGGTCGATCGGATCGTGCTGGCGAGCGTCGACAAACAGGAGGCTGGTTTCAGCCTCGATGTCGACTACTTCGACGTTGAAAATCGTGCCTTCCCCAAATACGAATCCGCTGAAGACCTGCGAAACTTCAACAAGGTGCTCGGCGAGATCGATCCGGCGATCAAGCAGATCTTCGAGATTCGCCGCGAGCGCGACGATCCGGACTACGCCGATCAAAACACCGGCGCCGCACAGACGGTCATCGCCGTCGGCTGCGGAGCCTTGTCGGCCGGCGCTCTGGTTGGAGGTATCGTCTTCGGCAACCAGGCCGCCAGCATCGAGTCCGAGCTGAACAGCCATCAAACCGACGAGCAGGGAGTCTACGACGACTCCGAATTCACCCAGAACGAAGCCCGAAACATGCTCGACGAGGCGCAGGGGCGGGCCGAGCTGGCGAACATTTCGTACGGGCTCAGCGGTGCCTTCGCCATCGCCAGCGGCGTGTTGTTCCTGATCGATTCCGGCAGCGACGTCGCCGAGGATTCCCGCCGTGCGGGCCTGCTCGAGCGCCTCGAGATCTCGCCGAACTTCAGCCGTAACGGGGCCGGCCTCGGCGCCCGCATCGAGTTTTGAGCGACTGGAATCTCTCCTCGTCTCCCCTCACCGCACATGCGATCTATCCTCGCGACCACTGTACTGGCTTCGCTCGTCGGTCTCTCCCTTTTGGGCGGCTGTACCGTCTCGTTCGACGGAGATCCGACCGCCGACGGCAAGTTCAAATGCCAGCCCGACGCCGGCGAGTGCCTGGGGCAAGACCAGTCGTGCCAGCAACACGAGGAAGAGGACTACCACGTCTGCACCACCGACATCCCGTGTACCGACCGCGACGGCGACGGGTACGGGAGCCCCGACAACGAGAGTTTCCGAGGGTGTCCGGCCTGCGAAGACGACCTTCCCGGCGGCTGCGAGCCCGATTGCGTCGACGACCCGAGCGCCGATCTTCCCGGGGACCTGACCGCCTCCGAGATCAACCCCGGCGCCACCGAGTTGTGTGACGGCGTCGACAACAACTGCAGCGGGACGATCGACGACGTCGGCCAGGGGCCGGAGGCGTGCGGCACCGACGACGATCCGTCCTGTCCGAGTGGGCTCGAGACCCCCGACGGCACCCAGGCGACGTGTGACGAGGTCGACGGGACCGCCCAGTGCGTCATCCGGGGGCGCTTCGATGGGTCGCCCGAGTGCGGCCAGTCCGACAACCGCCGAGGGGTCTGCGAGGACGGCGAATGGACGGAGGTCTCGGAGGCGTGCCGAAAGGGAGAGTGAGCTCGCTCGCCCCGGCCCTCCTTCCCGGGCGTTGTGACACCGGCTCTCATCCGCCTAGCGCGTCGGCGATCCGCTCGAGCCCCTCCTCGATTACCGCTTTGCCGGTCGCGTACGACAATCGCAGATGCCCGGGGGCTCCGAACGCCGAGCCGGGGACGACCGCGACGTGGGCCTCCTCGAGCAGATAGTCGGCCAGGTCGAAATCCCCCTCGAATCGGCGCTCTTCGCCGATGTAGCTCGAAAAGTCGGGAAAGGCATAAAATGCCCCGCCCGGCGTCGGACACGTCACGCCTTCGAGTTCGTTCAGCCCCTCGACGATCCGGTTGCGGCGCCGCTCGAAGGTACGGCGGCGTTCGGCGAGCAGATCCTCCGGCAGATCGAAGGCCTCCAGGGCGGCGTGCTGGACGAAGGTCGTCGCGTTGGAGGTCGATTGACTCTGCAGCTTCGCCATCGCGTCGATCGTCTCCGAGGGACCCAGCGCGTATCCGAGTCGCCATCCGGTCATCGCATACGCCTTGCTGAATCCGTTGATCGTGATCACCTGCTCGGCCAGCTCCGGGACGACCTCCGCCAGATCCGGACTCAGCTCTCCCGGCTCCCCCTCGTAATACAGCTGGTCGTAGATCGCGTCGAACAGTACCGAGACCTCGGGGTGATCCTGCAGAACCCGCCCCAGCTCCCGAAGCTCCTGGGCGCTGTAGACCGCGCCGGTGGGATTGGAGGGGGTACACAAAATCAGGCCGGCCGCCTGCGAGTTCGACAGGACGCGATCGAGGCGTTCGGGCGCGAGTTTGAAATCCGCCTCCAGCCCACATTCGACCTCGACGGGGTCGGCGCCTGCGAGCTTCAACTGCGCCGGATAGCTCACCCAGTACGGACTCGGGACCACCACCGATTGGCCTCGATCGAACAGCACCTGGCTGGCATTGTACAGCGCCTGCTTGCCGCCGACGGTCACGACGACCTGCTCGGCGCTCACCTGGCGGCCGCGCCGGGCGTAATCGGCGGCGATCGCCTCCCGCAACGGCTCGATTCCCCGGGAGGCGGTGTAGCGCGTCTTGCCCTCCTCGAGGGCCTGCTTGGCCGCCTCGACGATCGTCTCCGGCGTGTCGAAATCGGGTTCGCCGGCGCTGAAGCTGACGACGTCGACGCCGTCGGCTTTCAGCGCATTGGCCTTCGCCGTGATCGCCAGCGTCGGCGACGGGGCGACCCGGTCGATGCGTTCACTCAGATCCATGGAGTCCACTCTGGTGCGAGAGTCGGTGCCGTGACGCACTACTCGGATTGCTCGTACTTCTCCCGGAGCGCCTGCTCGACGTGATCGGGCACGATCCCGGTGACTTCTCCGCCGAAGCCGGCCACCTCTTTGACCAGACTCGAGCTGACATAAAAGTCGCTCTCCTCGGTCATCATGAAGACCGTCTCGATCGAATCGTCGAGCTTGCGGTTCATGTTCGCCATCTGCAATTCGTATTCGAAATCACTGACGGCCCGCAGCCCTCGGACGATGACGTTGACCTCCCGCGACTGGGCGTACCGGATCAGAAGGTCGTTGAAATGATCGACTTCGATGTTTTCGTCGGGAAATTGCCTGGCGATCATCTCGAGGCGCTCGTCGACGCTGAAAAGCGCCTCCTTGTCGACATTGGAGGCGACCGCGACGATGATTTTGTCGAAGATGCGCAGACTCCGCTCGATGATGCTGATGTGCCCGTTGGTCAACGGGTCGAAGCTGCCGGGATAGATTGCTACGCGCTCCATATACTCACACTACTGTTGAGAAACGGTTGGATCGTCGGATGACTCCGAGCCGTCGGTTGGCCGGTCGGTGATTCGCCGAAGGTACACCAGGCGCGTCTTCCCGTATTCCCGGACGTCCTCCCGGCGAAACCCCTCGGTCGTCGGAAGCTCGGCCCGCGTACTCTGCTCGAGGACGACCAGAGCCCCGTCGGTGACGACCGGGCTTGCGACCATCGCCTCGAGGGCCGCCGCCCCGAGTTCCGTGTCGTAAGGGGGATCGAGCAGCCACAGATCCGGGTCGTCGTAGATCAACGGCAGACTCGCTTCGACGTCCCCCTCCAATATGATCCCGCGGTCCCGGGCGTCGATCCGCTCGAGGTTTTCTTCGATCAGCTCGATGGCTTCGGGACTGGTATCGATGAAATAACACAGATCGGCCCCGCGGCTCAGAGCCTCGCAGCCGAGCGCTCCCGTCCCGGCGAAGGCGTCGACGACGACCGCGCCGGCGATGTTGCCGAGCGTCGAAAACAGAGCCTCCCGGGCGCGCTCCGGCGTCGGGCGAATCTCCTGGCCTTCGGGACTCTCGAGATTTCGCCCACCGGCCTCTCCTGCAATGATGCGCATCGATCTCCCGTCGAAACGTCAAAATGGCTGGGTCGAACGCCCCCAACATAACGATTCCCGGGCGCCAATCAACCAACCAGCCCGGCGGCGATCGCCGCATCGGACCCTCCCCTCGCCCTCCACTTAGTATCCGAGCGCTCGCGCGAGCCGAGCTCGCCGACCTTTGGCGCTCTCACCCTTGACCTAAGCGAATCGATCCCTATGATTAGGGGTCGCTCGACGGAGAGTCCGTCCCGACTTCGCCTCTCTCGCCGGCTCGGCGATTTTCGCCTTTCGGCTTGACAGGCGGCGCGGTGCGCATACAATGCGTCTTCCGCGTTGGACGGGTCATC
>CAZRLK010000088.1:0-20962 GCA_964600555.1 uncultured Bradymonadales bacterium | reverse complement strand
GGATCGATCGCTCGGAGGCTGAAGCGAACGGACGAGCAGGGATCGGAGATCGGAGGTCGGAAATCGGAGGTCGGAGATTGGAGGTCTAACAACCCCGGAACGCCGGGTCGTTTTGTGCTTCAGCGCCGTTACCTCTCGGATCTCGGATCTCCGACCTCCGACCTCCGATCTCCGACCTCCGATTTCCGACCTCCGATCTCCGACCTCCAATCGAAGCCGTCTCCGCGTTTCACCGCCTTCCGCGTCTCCGCGCCTCACCGCCTCCACGTTTCGCCGGCGAGCCGCCCGCGCTCCAAATAGTGGGGTAGGGGGCGAGGCCGCCTCCGCGCCTCACCGCCACCTCTCGGATCTCCGACCTCCGAGCTCCGATCTCCGACCCCCGATCGGGGGTGGCGAGCCGCCGACGCCCGATGTTACGCTCCGGGCGTCGCGCGAACGAAACCGCCGTCTCCGGGGACCACGATGCACGATCCATCATACACCGGCCAGATCGACCGGTTCGCCCTCGAGGGGCTGCTCGGGCGCGGCGGCATGGCGGCGGTGTTTCTGGCGCGGACGCCGGACACCGACCGGCGGCTGGCGCTCAAGGCGCTGGCGGGGCCGCGGGCCTCCGAGGAGAATCGTCGCCGGCGGTTCCAGCGCGAGGTCCGGGCGATGGCGCAGATGGACCACCCGTCGATCGCCCGGGTGTACGATTTCGGGCTGATCGCCGAGGGCGACGAGCTGCCGGCGGAGCTCGCCATCTCGCCGGGCTCGCCGTGGATGGCGCTCGAGTACGCCGAGGGGCGGCCGCTGCCGATCGACCCGGCGGCCTGGAGTTGGCCGGCGCTTCGGCGCATCCTCGGCCAGATCCTCGACGCCCTCGCTCACAGCCACGCCCACGGGATCTTCCACCGCGACCTCAAGCCCGCGAACATCATCGCCGTGCGCGGCGAGCGGCCGATCGACATCAAGCTCGTCGATTTCGGGCTCGCCCGGGTGACCGACGACCGGGGCGAGGCCGACCGGATCACCCGCAATCCGGACCGGGTGCTCGGCACGCCGAATTTCATGGCGCCCGAGCAGATCGACCGCGAGTTCGGCGAGCAGGGGCCGTGGACGGACCTGTACGCGCTCGGGGTACTCGCCTGGAAGTTGACGACCGGCGAGGCGCCCTTCGAGGCGGAGACGAAAGTCGGGACGCTGCGGGGCCATCTGGTCGAGTCGCTGCCGACCTACCGCCCGACGATGCCGGTGCCGGAGGGCCTCGAGCGGTGGCTGACCCGCGCGCTTCGCAAATCCCCCGGCGATCGCTTCCAGCGGGCCGCCGACGCCCTCCACGAGCTCGCCCGACTCGAAGAGATGCCGGGGTCGGCGAGCGCCCCGGAGCAGTTCGACGGCGGGTCGCGCGAGGCGACCGGCGAGACGGCCCCCACCGAGCAGCTCGCGCCGGATGCCCCGACGGTGCGGCTCGGCGACGACGGCCCCGGCCCGGCGATCGAAGAGACGGTCCTGCTCGACGAGCTCGACCCGGACGCCTCGCTCGAGGAGGCGGACCCCGCGTCCGACGCCCCGGCCCCCGCCCGCCCGTCGGTGCCGGCCGACTGGCGGCGGCCGTTTCGCGACGGGGGCGACGAGGCGCCGACGGGCAACCTGATCGGCGAGCGGCTCTTTGCCGTCCGCCGCCCCCCGCTGGTCGGCCGCGAGGAGATCCGCGATGCGCTGTGGACGGGGCTTCGCGACGCCGCCGAGACGGGGCGCCCGCGGGGTATCGTCCTCTCCGGCGACGAGGGCCACGGCAAGAGCCGGCTGGCGGCCTGGTGCTGCGAGCGGGCCCACGAAACCGGCGCCGCCCACGTCTGGAAGGCGTTCCACAGCCGCCAGCCCGCCACCGGCCCCCACGACGGGCTCGGCCCGATGCTCGCGCGCTTTTTCCGCTGCTCGGAGATGACCGAGGCCGAGATCCTCGAGGAACTCGCTTCGCGCGAGGGCCGACTCGCTTATGCCGGCCCCGCCGACCCCGACCGCCGGCTCGCCCTCGCCCGGATGATGGCGATGCGAGAGCCGGATCACGAGCAGGGCGACCGGCACGGCTCGACCGCCCGGACCGGCGTGCTCGACCTGGTCGACGTGCTGATCGACGAGCTGGTCGAGACCCGCCCGCTTTTGGTCTGGCTCGACGACCTGCAGTGGGATGCGACCGCCGCCTGGCTCGCCGAGCGGATGTTCGAGCGCCACGGCGACGACTGCCCGCTGTTCGTCGTCATGACCGTCGACGACCTGCACCGCCCCGACGACCCCGGTCTCGCCGAACGCCTCGCCGGGCTCGAGAACCGGCCGGCGATCGAGGCGATCGAGGTCCCGCCGCTGTCCGACGAGCAGCTCGTCGAGCTGGCCCACCGCGGCCTGGGGCTGGTCGAGCCGAGCGCCCGGCAGGTCGCCGCACACACCGAGGGCAACCCGCTGTTCGCCATCGAGCTGATCCGCCACTGGGCCGAGTCGGACCGGCTGGTGCGGGTGCCGGACGGCTACGCGCTGAAAGACTCCGCGCCGAGCGAGATGCCCGACGGCCTGCACCGGCTGTGGCGCTGGCGGCTCGACCGGCTGTTCGACGACCTCGGCGCCGACGCCCGGCAGCCGGCGCGCGACCTGCTGGTCCTCGGCGCGGTGCTGGGCCGCACCGTCGACGACGGGGAGTGGCGCGCCGCCGCCCGTCACCACCCCGAGCACCGCTACGCGTTCGACCGGCTGATCGAGGTCGCGCGCCGCCACGGGCTGGTCGTGCCCGACGAGGAGCGGTGGTCGTTCTCGCACGGCCTGCTGCGCCACTTTCTGGTCACGCACGTCGCCGACGCCGCGGCGCTCGAGCGGATGCACCTGGCCTGCGCCGAGGGGCTGGTCGACCTGCACGACAGCAATTCCGGCGAGGTCTGCGCGCGCATCGCCGGGCATTTCGCCGAGGCCGGCGAGGCCGAACGCGCCCTGGCGCACTACCGGCGGGCGGCGGTGTATTACGCCGAGGAGCGCCGGGAGCGTCGGTTCCGCGAGATCCTGCGGCACCGCCGGCAGTTGTTCGAGGGGCTGCCCCGCGAGAAGCGCGACCGCCACGAGGCGCGCAACCGACTGCTCGAGGCGCGATTTCTGAAGCTCTCGAACCGGATGACCGACTGCGCCGAAAAGGCACGGGAGGTGCGCGAGGGGGCCGATGCGGACTGGGCCTACGAGCGCAGCGTCGCGCTGTGGTGCGAGGCGGTCGGCCACCGCGCCGAGCACGCCATCGACCGCAGCGAGCAACTGTACCGGCGGGCGGTCGAGCTGATCGACGCCGGGGAGCACCCGCGCGATGCGATCGCCGAGATCATCGGGCTGGCGGGGCTTTTGCGGGATGCCGGGGAGCTGATCCGCGCCCGGGAGATGTACGCTCGCGGGATCGAGATCGCCGAGGAGCACGGGGCGACGCTGCGGCTCGCCGATCTGTTGTGGAACCTCTCGTACACGCACCAGATGGAGGGGCATCCCGAGCGGGCGCTCGAGATGCTCGACGAGGCGCTCGCGCTCGAGGGGGTCGACGAGACGCACCGCACCCGCGGGCAGTTGCACCTGGGGCTCGGCGAGGCGTACCGCGATCTCGGGGACTTCGAGCAGGCCCGGGCGGCGTATGTGCAGGCTCGAGAGTTGTTGACGCGGGTCAGCAAACGCGAGGTGGTCGTCGCCGAGTCGAACCTGGCGCTGATCGACGTCTTCGCCGGGGAGACCGAGCGGGCCCGGGAGCGGCTGCAGTCGTTTCGGGGGCGGCTCCGGCCGGTCAACCTGGGCAAGTGGCGCGGGGCCGTCGACCTGGGGCTGGCCGTCTGTGCGGCGCGCGAGGGGGAGTGGGGGCGGGCCGGGGAGTTGTTCGAGGAGGCGGTCGAGCGGATCGCGAGCTGGGGGGTCTGCAGCGTCGACTTCGCGTTGCTGGCGGAGTCGCTGGTGGAGGCGGCGCGGGAGGGGGAGCGGCCGGAGCTGGCGCGGGGCGCCGCCGAGCTGGCGGCCGAGCAGCGACGCGCGTTGGAGCACGACGAGTAAAGCGGTCACGAGTGATCGCGTGATCGCACCGTCCGGACCCCCTCCGCCCCGAACGGCACGGGTCGGCCTCTCCTGGACACCGTCGACAGCGGCCTTCCCGGTGATGTTCTCTCGGAGGAGGTCCGGCGGTGCTCCGAGGAGGGGAGAAATCGACAGACCGGATTGGCACTGTACGACGAGTAGATCGTTGAACTAGAAGGACGCCTCGATACACTCGATGCCCCCGATCCACTCGATACGAGAGGTTCACGGATGGCTCGCATGTCGGACGCATCTCGTCGCCCCGCTCGTCGGTCGGCGTGGTGGGGCGTGCTGCTCGCTGTCGCCGTCGCGGCGGCCGGCTGTCCGTCGGACGCCGATCCCGACGAGACGGGCGGAGCCGACGCCGGCCAGCCCGATGCGGCGGTCGACGCCGGCGCGCGGGGCGATGCGACGGCGGATGCGGGAGAGGACGGCGGCGACGGGGCTGCCGGCGATGCATCCGCCGACGCCGATGCGGCGGAGTCGCTGATCGACGTCGAGGCGTTCTCGCAGGTCGAGGCCGGCGACGATCCGCTGGCCGAGCACCGGCCCGACAGCGTCGATTGCCCGTCGGACGCCTGGGGCACCGAGGGACTCAACCGCGAGCCGACGCTGACCGTCTCGACCGGCGGGTGCAACTACTTCGCGGCCGGGCAGCCGAGCCGGGCGGCGATCGCGGAGGGCGACCGGCTGCGCGCCCGGGTCTGGCATTTCGAGCTGACGGCCAGCCAGGGAGAGTCCGCGCACGTCGCCCTGGCGGTCGGCGGGGAGATCGTCTGGGAGGAGACCGTCGAGATTCCGTCCGGCAGCAATCTGTGGGCGCCGGAGTGGACCGCCGAGCAGGCTTACCCGGAGGGGACGCCGGTCGTCTTCCACCTGCACAACCACGGCAGCAACTCCTGGAATCTCATCGAGTTCGCCAACGACGGCGCACCGTGAGGCGCCGGGCCGGGGGTGTGATCCAACTCCGTGGGATCGGGGTGCCGGCGTCCCGCGTCGCATTCGCCAAGACGCCAAGACGCCATGACGCCAAGAAACCCAAAACCACGCCAGCGCACCTCCCCCGACCGACGGCACCGGCCGGCGGCGAAGCCGCCCGGGTCGGCCGCATGCGGGCGCAGATGAAAAGCCGAACTCCAGCTTTTCACTGCGCTCCGGCTGCGGCGACCTCCCGGGAGACGCCGTCTCCCGGGCCGGTGCCTCGATCGAGCGCTTCGCGCCGGGAGCACGAGCGCGCCTTGGCGATCTTGGCGATCTTGGCGAGCTTGGCGTAACGGATCCCGGGCCGACGGGAGCGGAAAGGACGTCCCACCGGTTCCGATCAGACCCCCGGGCCGCCGCGGTGATCTTTCGTCGGCCGCGGCGTTCCCGTATCCTCGGGACGTCTGTCGCTAGAGTCGCGGCGGGGCGGTGCACCGACGCCGTACGCCATACAGGTCTGTAGTCGGGCGAGTGTGGAAGTCGTCATGGATGGAACGGTCGAACAGGAACTCGACCTCGCCGAGCTTCGCGAGATCGCCAAAGAGCGCATCGGGGAGGTGTTGAGCGACGTGGGGCGGCTCGAGGAGCTGGTGGGCCTCGGGACGATCGGGGCGGTGTATCGCGCGTCGCGACCGACCGGCGAGTCGGTGGCCGTCAAGATCATGCACGAGCACATCAAGTCCAACGACAGCCTCCGCGACCGGTTCCTGCGCGAGGCGACGATCCTCGACCAGGCCGACCATCCGAGCGCCGTCGAAGTCTACGGGACCGGCGAGTCGAACGACGGCGAGGCGTATTTCGTGATGGAGTATCTCGACGGCGAGGAGCTGCGGGCACTCCAACAGCGCGCCGATCGCATTCCGGTCGCCCAGACGCTGCGGATCGCCGAGCAGTCGCTCGACTGCCTGCAGGCCTACCACGAGGCCGGGGTGCTGCACCGCGATCTCAAGCCCGCCAACCTGTTCGTCACCCGCGAGGGCGTGGTCAAGCTGCTCGATTTCGGGCTCGCGCGGTTTCGCACCGGCCAGCGCGACCCGACGCAGGCGGGGACGGCGATGGGGACGCCGGCGTACATGGCACCCGAGCAGGCGCTCGGCCACCAGGACAAGATCGACGAGCGGACGGACGTCTTCGGGTTGGGCGCGGTGATGTATCGGCTGCTGTCGGGGCGGACGATCCACGACATCGAGTCGGTGCAGGCGACGCTGGTGCAGGCGGCGACCTCCCAGCCCGACCCGCTGCAGACGCACGCTCCCGACGTGCCGGAGGCGGTCGCCGAGATCGTCGACCGGGCGGTCGCCCGGGAGCGCGAAGATCGCTACCAGTCGGCGGCCGAGATGCGGGACGCCGTCCGCGAGGCGATCGAGGTGGTGCCCGAAGTGAGCGGCGCCGAGTCGAGCCCCGAGTCCGTCGAGCCCCCGGAATCCGAGGCGGACGCGAGTGCGGGGGAAGTCGAGCGAGGCGGCGCCGAATCGGAGGCCGGGTCCGACGTCGAGTCCGACGCCGAGTCCGATGCCGAATCGAACAGGGGCGACACCTCGAGCGACGATTTCCTGCCGGCCGACTCGCCGAGGCTGGGCGCGTTCGGCGGGACCGACTCTCCGAGCTCCTCGCCCGAGCTCGCGGCCGACGGGGGCGAGCCCGACCCGGACGCGACCCGCAGCTCGACCCGCGAGGGAGTGGCGCCGGGCGAGTCCGGGGGGCTGCGCGTCGAACAGCCGGACGAGGCGACCGGTGGCGAGCCGGGGACGGATCTCGGAGAACCGATGGTCGACGACGAATCCGCCGCCTCGGCCGGGGAGACGCGCGAGGAGTCGAGCCCCGTGGCGGCGCCGGACGACGATCCGAGCATCATCGTCGAGGCCGACGAGCTGGAGGGCCTGCTCGACGAGGAGGAAGACGACGACGGCGACGAGCCCCCCGCCGCCGAGACGGAGTCGCTCGACCCGACGCCTCCCGACCTGACCCCGGAGCTCGAGCGGATGCTCGCCTCGGTGCGGCGCGACGGCGCCGGCGGCGAGTTTCTGCGCGCGATGAACGAGGTCCTCGAGCAGTTGCACGAGGCGCGGACCGAAGGCGTGCGACGCGTCACCTGGCGGATCCACCCGCACGCCTTCGAGGCCGACGACGGGACGCGCCACCGGTTCGACGACGAGCTGGCCGACCTCCCGCCGGCGCTCCAGCAGGCGGGCTTTCATCGCCTGATGGTCGAGACCTCGATCGACGAGGAGGCGCTGTCGACGTTCGTGCAGTGGCTGGCGACCGACCCGCGCGCCAGCCTCCCCGGCGAAGACGACCTGGCGACGCGGTTCCGGGAGCTCGAGTTGCAGTCGGTCGGCGCCGGGATCTACCCGGTCTTTCGGTGGGACGACCGGGGCGACGCTCCCCCGCCCGAGGCCGACGCGCACGCCGATCTGGTCGATCGGGCGGTCGGCTATCTGCACGGCGCCCGGGGGACCTGGCAGGGGCTCGAGACCCTCGCCGACGAGGGCGACTGGGCGGGCGACTCGACCCGGCAGGCCTCGCCGCGGGCCTCGATCTCGAGCCGACTCGTCTCTCACGCCGACGACTTTTTGCGCACGCCGAAGGGCGTCCTGTCGCTCGAGGTCGCCTCGGTGCTCGACGAGGCGATCACCGCCGAGGATCGGGCGGGCGCCCGCCGCATCGGCGCCGTCCTGGCCGCCATCTGGCGAGACGACGGCTCGTCGTTTCCCCGCCCGAGCCGGACGATTCGCGAGCTGATCGCCTCGTATCTCGACCGGGAGCTGGGGCGCCGGACGATCGAGGTGATCGGGACCGCCTGCCGGCACCTGCCGAACACCGACGCCCGTCGAGCGTTCGTCGCCACCGCGATCGAGGGGGTCGACGTCGAGCGCCTGATCGAAGTCGTCGATCGGTCCTTCGGCGACGAGGCCGAGCGAGACAAGTTCGCCCGGGTGCTGGCCGACATCGCCGAGGAATTTCCGGCCTCGCGGCGCGCCGAGATCATCGCCACCTACGAGTTCGGCGACGATTTCACGCGACGCATCCTGCGGCCGTACCGCCAGCGCTTCCAGGTCTCGGAGGGGGGCAACATCGAGGCCCGAGACGACGACGAGCAGGCGGAGGCGGGACCGGACAGCGAGGGCGACGAGGGGGAGGCCGAGCAGACGATCGACTGGCGTCGGGCCTTCGCCGGCGAGGTCTACCGGCTGTTTCGCGTGGCGGTCTTCGAGGAGACCGAGCCCGACCGACGCGACGAGTTCACGCGGGCCTTCCATCGGCGGGTGCGCAAACTCCTGGAGCTGGCGTCGAACCGACTGACGGTGATCTTCGCCGAGGATCGCATCCTCGTCGACGGCCTGCCGCTGCGGGGCAGCACCTCGTCGTACGAGGCCCTCTGGTCGGTCGCCGAATTTCTCGACCCGTTCGACTGCAACGCCATCACCGTCGAGGGAGATCTCGAGGCGGGGGACGTCGAGGCGCTGGTCGATCTGCTCGACGAACTCGCCGGCGACGAGGCCCCCTCCGAGCCGCCACTCGAGCCGAGCCCGCGGGTGCGCCTTCACCGGGCCGACCCGGCGGACCGGCTCGGCATGGTCGATCCGCTGGTGGGCGACGAGCCGATCGAGACGCGGATGGGCCGCTACTACGCCGGTTGCGTGACGACGCTCCGGCAGTTCCTTCGGACGACGCCGGCCGAGCGAGGCGAATGGCTGTCGACGCTCAAGCGCATGAGTCAGACCTGGGTCCGGCTGTCGCGACGCAGCCGGGGGGCGACCCTGGCACTGACCGGACTCCGGGGCGACGACACCTCGCCCGGGCGCGACGCCGCCCGGATCGTGCTCGACAGCACGCTGCTGGCGGTCTCGATGGCCCGCCGGCTGACCGGCCGCACGGAGACGCTCCGGCGGATCGGTTTCGGCGCCCTGTGCGCCGACTTCGACCTGCGCACCGACGACGACTCGACGCTGCGGTGGCACTCCGCCGCCGAGTGCGCCTCGGCGCTGCTGGCGAACGCCCGCACCGACGATGCGACCCTGCGCCGGGCGGTCGGCGTCTTCGAGATCGGGCGGCTGTTCGACAACCATCCCGAGGAGCTGCCGTACCGGGAGTCGATCAAGCCGCGCGTCGAGACCCTGCTGGTCGGCATCGCCCGCGAATACGTCGCCCGTTCGGCCGGCATCGGAGCGGAGGCCGGGGCGTCGCCCCGCGCGATCGTCGAGTCGATCTCGGAGGGCAAGACGCTGCGCGTCGAGCGGTATCTGCTGCACCTGCTGGTCGACACGCTCGGGCTGTTCACCCGGGGGATGCCGGTGAAGCTGTCGTCGGGCTGGCGCGGGGTGGTCCTGGCGTCGAACGACCACGTCACGGATTTTCATCTGCCCGAGGTGCGCCTGGTGCGCAATCCGGACGGCGAACGGGTCTCGTCGTTCGACCTCGACCTCGCCGAGGCGATCGAAAAGAGCGAGGGGTACGGCTACGTCGTGCGCCGCCTGGAGGACGTCGACGACGAGGAGGCTTCGAACATCGAGGATTCGATGACGGATTCGATGCGCGAGGGCTGATCGGCGCCACATCCGGACGGCGTTCGACGCGGCCATCTGCTCGTCGAGCACGGACTCTCGGCGCTGCCGGTCGAGGGTCGAGCGGCTACGCTCGCTGCCAGATCAACGAGCGGTTGTTGGCCGGCATGGCGCGGTCGTCGGCCAGCTCGAAGCCGTGGTCGGCGGCCTTTCGTTCGATGTCGCTCACGACGCGCAGGCCCATCTCCGGGTCGCGCGATTGCAGCATCCGATCGAAGCGCCGGTTGCTCTCCTCGAGCGGCCGGTCCTCGTAGCGAAACGGCCCGTACACGTACAACGCGCCCTCCTCGCGGATCAGCTCGTCGGCGTGGGCGAACAGCCGGTCGGTCGCCTCCCAGGGGGCGATGTGCAGGACGTTGATGGCGACGAGAGCGTCGACCGGGTCGACCTCCCAGCGCTCCTCGAACAGATCGAGAGCGAGCGGCTCGAGGAGGTTGTCGAGGCCGGCGCGCTCCCGCCGGGTGCGGACGCTGCCGAGATGCCCGGGCCGGTCGGCCGGCTGCCACTCCGCGCCGTCGAGATGCTCCGCAAAATAGACGGCATGCTGGCCGGTGCCGCTGCCGATCTCGAGGACCCGCGGGGCGTCGGGCAGGACGTCGCGCAGGACCTCGAGGATCGGATCTTTGTTGCGCTCGCAGGCGTCGGAGTGGCGGATGTCCATTCGGCGGGTCTCCGGGTCGCGGAAGGGAGGTTGGAGATGGCGTGGCGGGTCGCGGCGGTCAGCACGTCGAGTGGATCAGCGCCCCGACCTTCCGGTCGCCCGCCAGCTCGTTGTAGCGGCGGACGGCCTCGTTGGTCTCGAGGACCTCGACGTCGACGCCCTGCTCGTCGAGCCACTCGAGCGTCTCGTCTTTGACCTGCAGCCGGCGGTTCTGGCCGCGCGAGAGGATCACGACCTCGGCGCCGCGCTCGACCAGCTCCTCGACGTCGGCCGGCTGGACGCCGGGGACGTGGCTGGTGCCGGTCTCGTTCCAGTCCCAGCCGCGCGAGCCCCCGGGCCACAGCTTCGCATCCTTGTACGACGGCGCTTCGCCGGGCTCGTCGACCTCGACGGTTCCCCAGCTCAGATTCGCGATCGGCGGTGACGTGCGCTGCTCGGTCATGGCTTCTCCCGGGTGCGAGTCGCGGTGCGTCGGCGACGCCTCACGCCCGAATGATGCGACAGGCCGGGCGACGAGACAACCGCTACTCGCTGCCGACGCTGTAGCTGAACTCCTGCTCGGAGCCGGTGTAGACGAACGGCTGCGTCGAGCAGGTCTCCTCCTCGAGGGTCCCCACGGTGCCGGTCGGCCCGCTGCCCTCGCTCCAGCAAAGCTCGACCTGGAGGCCCTCGCCGCCGGTCATCGTACGTCGGCGGGTGCAGGTTCGCCCGTCGACCTCGTCGGATTCGTACAGGTAGCCACTCCACGTCCAGCTCGTCGCCTCTCCCGCCGGGATCTCCTCGATGGTCTCGGGCACACACTCCGGCAGGCACACCGCACACCCGTCACCCGTTTCGACCTTCTCACAGGAACAGGTGCCGCACCGGTCGACGAGTTGCTTTTGCTCGCCGTCCTGCTCGACGCTCATCCACCCGGGCGGCTCCTCGTAGCAATTCTCCGTCTTCTGTACGCGGATCGGCCCGCCGGAGTCGTTTTCGAGCCGGAAGGTCGCCCCGGCCGGCGAGTCGAACGGCTCGATGACCTGGCGAACCTCGCCGTCGCCGGGCGTGAACTGCTTTTCGGTACAGCGGGTCGTCTCAGCCTGACGCCCACCGCGCCCGTACGGCTCCGTCCAGCAAAACCGGGCGGTCAGCTCCTCGCCCGGCTCGAAGCGGGTCTCGTCGTGACACTGCTGGCCGCCGACCTCCCGGCGCACGTGGCCGACGTGGTTCCACTGGTAGGCCTGCGTCTCGCCGCCTCCCAGCTCGCGGGTCTCGCCGGGCACACAGGCCATGTCGCAGATCGGGCACAGCCCCTCGCGGGCCTCTTCGCACGCACAGATCGTACAGTCGGTGTCGAAGTTGACCTGCTCGTCGCCGTCGAACACCGACACCCAGGCCTCCTCGGTGCCCTGGCAGTGGCTCGGCTCGACGATCTCCATCGTCTCCTCGGCGCGATTTTCGAGCACGAAGGTCGTCGACTCCGGGTCGGTCACTCCTCCCCCGTCGTCGCTCGGTCCTCCCGCATCGTCGGCGGAGGCGTCGGCCTCGGGGCCGGCGTCCTCACCGAGCGTCCAGTCTCCTCCGTCGTCGTCCCCGCCGGCGGGTGGCCCGGTGCAGGCGACGAGTACAAGGGCAGCGAGCGAGATCGCGAATCGCGTCGTCCCGTACGTCCAGTCACTCATGGCACCCTCTTGCGTAAACCTGTCGTCTGACATGCTCGATTTCCGGCCGCCTCACTGCTCGTCCCGTCGAGTTACTCGCTGCCGACCCGGTGGACGACCCGGTTGTTGATGCCGCCGTACCCGAATTCGACCGTCTCGCAGGTCTCCTCTTCGAGCACGACCTCTTCGCCGGTCGGCCCCTCCTCCCCGCTCCAGCAAAACCGGGCCTCGAACCCCTCGCCGAGCGCCGGAATCCGCTCGCGGGTGCAGGACTGCCCGTCGACCTCGTCGGAGACGAAATGCCGCCCCTCCCAACTCCAACTCGCCGCCCCGCCGGGCTCCACCGCCTCGACCCGGTCGATCGCGCACGCCACGTCGCAGACCGCACACGTCCCCTCGTCTTCGAGCGTCCCGCAGCTACATCCACACCGGGAGGTGATCTGCTGGGGCTCGCCCTCCTGGTGGACGCTCATCCATCCGGGGGGAGTCGCAAAGCAGTTGCCGACGGATTGCACCCGCAGCGTCGCGTCCGTTTGATTCTCGAGCCGAAACGTCTTCGAGC
The DNA here is from genome assembly GCA_964600555.1 of uncultured Bradymonadales bacterium. Taxonomy (GTDB): domain Bacteria; phylum Myxococcota_A; class Bradymonadia; order Bradymonadales; family Bradymonadaceae; genus CAJXPB01. Next base: position 8,485 of record CAZRLK010000088.1, on the reverse strand, counting down.
GCAGCTCGCGGACCTCCTCGATGGCGTGCCGAACGGTCCCCTCGCCGTACTCGAAGTCGACCGTCTCGCAGATCGGATCGCGGTCCGGAGAGACGGCCCAGCAAAACCGGGCGCTCAACTCCTCGCCGGGCTCGGGCTGGCGTCGCTCGTGGCAGGTTTGCCCCTCGATCTGGCGTCGAGTCCAGCCGACGCCGTCCCACTCCAGGCTCTCGGAGTCACCGGGCTCGAGGGCGACTGGCGCGGGTCTGGGACATCCCCGCTCGCACACTCCGCAGACGCCCGATCGGGCATCCTCGCACGAGCAGACCGTACAGTCGGTCGCCAGATCCATCTCCTCCTCGCGCAACGAGACCCACGGATACTCCGAGGAATGACAGACGCTCGGCTGCAGGATCTGAACCTCGCGGCCGCTGTCGTTCTCGAGCACGAAGTCCGTCGGCTGCGGCTCGGAATTCTCGGGCGAGACCTCGTGAGTGACGCTCGTCTGCTCGGCGTAGGCGAACTCGACGGTCTCGCAGGTCGGCTCCTCGAGCTGGGTGTTCTGGCCGGAGGGGCCGGCCTCGGCCGACCAGCAAAAGGTCGCCTGCATCGGTGTGCCGGCCTCGGGGATCTCGCGGCGTTCGCAGGTCTGGCCGCCGACCTCGTCGTCGGCGTATCGATTGCCGGACCACTCCCACGCGATCGACTCGCCGGCCGGGACCGTCTCGACACTCGGCGGAGCACACGCACCAGCGAGCGGACACGGCCCGCACTCGTCCCCCGCCTCGAGCGTCTCGCAGTCGCACGGCTGGCAGCCAATCTCGACGGGGGCTCCGTCGCCGACGTCGAGCTCGAGCCAGGCCGGGGGATCGGTGCGGCATTCCCGGGTGGCCTGCACGCGGATCTCGGCGTCGCCGGTGTTCTCGAGCCGAAAGGCCGTCCGGTGGCGCTCGTTGCCCGAACCGCCGTCGCCCGACCCCGCGTCGGGTCCGATCGTCCAACCTCCGTCGTCGCCTCCTCCCCCGCCGTCCGCCGGCGCACCGCAGGCCGCCAGCACGACGAGCGACGAGAGAACGACGAGTCGGCTCCAGCTTCCGGTCGCATCCATCATGACCGAACCTCCGTGCGAGACATCCAGGTGGCATCACTCGTCATCATGTTCTTGCAAGCCCCGTTCCGAACCATTTCGCCGATTTGTCACCGAGATCCGGGTCGACGGTACGGACATATTTGTCGATCGCGAGCGAGAGGTCTCGGATTTTTGAGATCGCCTTCCGGGACGTGACATCGGACCGAGGTACGGCCTACCCTGCTCCACAGTTCCCGACGACCGATGACCGACGACCGACGCCTTGTTGACGCCGTCCCCGACGACCGATGACCGACGACCGACGACCGACATCTGATCAGTTCGTCACCGGCGAGGAGCAATGGTGGGAGTTTCTCGACCGGGAGGGCAGCGAACCGGAGACCGACGAGCCGAGCAAGGCGGACGGCGGCGGGGGCGACGAGACGGGCCTCGAGCTGCAGGACGTCTCGCGTCCGAGCCACACCGACGCCGGGCTCTCGCCGACGACCCACTCGTTTCGCTGCAGCAACTGCCGGGGCGACAACCCCGCCGATCTGCCGTTTTGCGTCCACTGCGGCAACCCGCCCCCGCGGCACCTGCACGAGCGGCGCGACCTGCTGGTCCTCGAGACCGACGTCGACGAGACGGTCCGCGAGTACCTGGCCGAGATCTTCGCCGGCGGCGCGCCGGAACTCGACGCGGCGGCGATCGAGGCGGCGATGGGCGATCCTCCCGCCTATTTCATCGTCGGCGGCTACCCGCGCCAGCTCGACTCGCTGGCCGAACGGTTGCGCGAGCTGGGGGTCGACGTCCGCGTCCTTGCGCCGACCGATCCCCGGGGCGGGTGGCGGCGCGAGATCGCCGAATCGATCGTGCGCAACCGACGCCAGGCCGGGCTTTTCGGCGCGCTCGGGGTCGGCACGCTCTCGGCCTGTCTTCTGGTCTCGTGGTGGCTGCTCGCGCCCGGACTCGGGCTGGCGTGGTGGCTGTTTCGGCGCCGCCGCGAGTGGTACCTCGACACCTACCGCTTCGACGCCGAGGCGCTGCTGAGCGGGTTCGCCGGCCTGGACCCGTCGATCGGGGCCAGGTGCCGCCACCTGCTCGAATCGCTGCGCGGCTCGGAGGTCCGCGAGTACCTGTCGACGTGTCTGATGGAGTACTACGCGCTGTGGCACCGGCTCGCTCCCCGGGGCGATGCGAGCGGCGTCGTCGCCGCTCGTGCGCGCTCGACGGCGCGGGATCTTATAAGGCAGATCGTGCGCTGCTGCGACAACTACACCGACGTCTGGCTTCTGCTCGACAGCCGCAGCGACTCGACGGAGGCCGGTGAATTGGACGACGAGCAGACCTCGCGGCTGCGAGAGACCGAACAGACCCTCCGACGGCAGTTGGCGCAGATGGCGAGCTCGCTCGAAAAGCTTCGCACGCGGACGATCGGCGCGACGACCGACCGGCGCCACGCCACCGACGGAACTCGCCTCGAGTCGCTCGCTTCGCAGGTCGACGACGAACTCGACGTCGTCAGCGAGACACTCGCCGAGCTGGAGGGCTCGCCGGTGCTGACCGACGAATCGCGGTGAGCCGACCGGCCATCCGCCGCCTCGCTCATCTCCCGGCGCCGATAGGCGGCGTACGAACTGTCGCGCGGCACGGCAACCTCCGAGTCAGGAGACCTCGCCCTCCGAGATGGTCCGGCGCTGGAGGCCGAGCCGGTGGGCGAACTCCTCGCCCCCGAGCCGACGCATCAGCCCCTCGGCCGCCTCCAGCGCCGCGGCGCTCTCCTCGCTGTCGCGGTGGCGGGCCATCATCTGCGAGAGGCGAAACAGCCGCTCGGGAATCCGCAGATCCGGGCCGCCTCCCCCGCTCATCCCGACCCGCAGCCGCGAGACGATCTCGTCGACGCGCTGCCGGTCGTCCTCCCGGATCGCGAACAGGGCCTCGACGGTCAGCGCAAACAGCTCGGCGTACAGAAATCCCCGCGAGCTGGCGCGCCGGCGGACCGAACGGACGCGCTCGGCGATGCCCTGGTCGGGACCGACGACCAGCTCGAGTTTGACGAGGCTGACCTCGGCGAGCAGCTCGACCTCGCGATGCTCCTGGCGGCGGGCGATTCCGAGCGCGTCGTCGTAGTACCTCTCGGCGCGCTCGATTTCGTTTTCCTTCTCCTCGACCATCCCCAGAAACAACAGGGCGCGCGAGCGATACAGCTCCAGCTCCGAGCGCGACTCCAGGGCCAGCGTCCGCATCAACAGATCGCGCGCCTCCTCGGCGTGGCCGGTCGTGTTCAAAAACAGCGCCTCGTAGGTCAGCGACAGCGCCAGGCCGTGGAAATCCTCCAGGTCACGGTGCAACTTGCGGGCGTCGCCGGCCAGGTGCGCCGCCCGTTCGGCGTCCCCGCGCGACCAGGCGATCTCGCCCTGCAGCAACACCGCCTTGGCGACGCCCCACCGGTGAGCGGCGCGTTCGTACAGAGCGTGGGCCTTTTCGGCGTGGCTGGCCGCCTCGACCAGCACACTCGTGCGCCGCAGCGCCATCCCGAGCGACAGGCGGGCCCGGGCTCGGCTCAACAGGTCGCCGCGCTCCCGGGCGTGCTCGACCGCCTCGCGCAGCGTCTCGACCGCGGCGGTCGGGCCCTCCCGAAACAGCTCGACGAGTCCGCAGTCGATCAGCGCCTCGCCGTACACCTCCGACGGCTCGGCGACCAGCTCGAAGACCGCCTCGACGTGCTCGCGCGCCTCCCGCAACGCCCCGTTCGCATAGGTGCTCCGGCCGAGCGCCAGTCGGCACCTCGCTTCGTGCTCCGTGGCTCCCAGCCGGCGTGCCCGCTCCAGCAGCGACCGAAACCGCTGGTCCGCCTCGGCGTTTTGGCCCTGGTAGCGAAACGAGTTGGCGTGGCCGATGGCGGCGCGCAGCGCCCGCACCTCGTCGCCGTGCACGTCGAACAGCCGCCGGGCGTGGTCGAACGACGAGCGGGCCTGCTCGAAGCGAGCCTGGTGCAGTTGCACCTCCCCGAGCTGCCGGGAGATCTCGGCCTCCAGAAACGACGGCTCCCCGGAGTCGATCTCGGCGAGCACCTGGCGGAGCGTATCCTCGGCCGGGCCGAACCGCCCGTCGCGGCGGGCGACGGCGACGACCTTCATCCGGATGTCGGTGCGCCGGCGACGCGACTCGGCCGAAAGCTCGTCGCCGGCCCCGACCAGCCGCTCCGCCGCCCGCAAATCGTCGAGGGCCGTCGCCAGGTCGCCGACCGACTCGAACTGGGAGGCGGCGCGCAGATACCAGTCGACGGCCCGCTCGGACTCGCCGGCGCGCTCGAGGTGCCGGGCGACCTCGTGGGCCCGGTCCGGCAGGCGGCGCGTCCGGTCGGCTCCCAGGTGGCGGACCTTCGTGCGCGCCGCCAGCATGTGAAGCTGCCGGGCCCGCTCCGACCCGGCGTCGAGGCTCTCGAGGACGGCCTTGCGGAAGACCGGATCCGAGAAGGCGAACCCCGGCTCGTCGCCGAACTCGATTCGGCGGACGATGTCGAGGTCGGTCAACGTCTCCAGGGCCGCCGCCAGGGCGTCGGTCGCCGGCGAGGCCTCCGCCTCGAGCATCCGCTCGAGAAGCGACGCCTCGAAGCGATCGCCGAGGATGGCCATCCGGGCGAGTAGCTGGATCGGGGCACGGCCCGCCCGGGAGTTGCGGGCCAGGCTCTTGAGCCGGCGCAGACACAGCCCGGTCAGCGACGGGGGAACGAGCTGGTCGAGGCCGATGTCGTGTTCGGCGAGGCCGACCGTCTGGTCGTCGCGCTCGACGAGCAGGTCGCGCTCGGTCAGGTAGCGCACCAGCTGAGCGAGATACAGCGGGTTGCCGGAGGCGTGGCGGACGATGCTCTCGCGCAACGGCGGCTCGAGCGGGAGGACGTGATCGAGAAATTCCTCGGCGACCGGCTCGTCGAGCGGGCCGAGTTCCATCGTCCGTATCGCCCGCCGCTCGTCGGCCGGCGCCTCGTCGCGGTTCGGCACGATTCGGTCCATCAACTGAGCGACGGGCGGATTGGCGCGCAGCTCCTGGGAGCGGCCGGCGACGACGATCCCGAGCGAGACCTCCCGGCGGGCCGCCTGCGCGAACAGCCGCTGCAGAAAGCCCGCCGCCCGCCCACCCGCACGGTGGAGGTCGTCGAGCAACAGCACCGTCGGCTCGTGGTCGGCGAGCGCCAGCAACACCTCGCGGACGGCCGGGAACATCGGCCCGGCGCTCGACGTCTCCTCGAGGGTCTCCTCGGCGAGCTCGACGCCGAGCTCGCGGCGCATCCGGCGGAGCGTGGTCGGATCGACCGCCTCCGCCGCCCGGTCGAACCGCCCGGACTTCGGCGAGGCCAAAAGCGGCCCGAGCAGCTCCGCCAGCGTGCCGACCGTCGAGCTGGTCCGCCGAAAGCGCGCCGAGAAGACGCGCAGGGACTGCTCGATCCACTCGTCGCGAAGCTCGGTCACCAGCCGGGTCTTGCCCGTCCCCGGCGGACCGCACACCCAGAGCCATCCGCTGCGCGCCTCGAGCCCCTCGGCCCACGCCCTCGCCTGGCGAAGCTCCGCCTCGCGCCCGATCAACGGCAGGTCGGCGATGCGCTCCGAGAGGCGCGACCCGCTCAACGACCCGTCTTCGTCGACCGGGGGGAGCGTCTCGGTCGGATCGACCTCGTCCCGGCCCGACGACTCCTCGGTCGGCCGTCCGTCCTCCGACAACCCGAACAGATCCCGCAGCTCGTCGTACTCCCGTTTTTGATTCGACAGCCACTGGCGGGCCCGGCCGGCATTGTCGAAGCGATCCTCGGGGTCTTTTTGAGTGCACTTGGCGACGAAGCCCTCCAGCGCCGAGCCCTCGGCGCGGGGCGGCAGGTCGGGCAAATCCTCGACGATCTGGCGGCGCATGATCTCCTGGCGAGACTCGCCGGCGAAGGCCGGTTCGCCGGTCAGCATCTCGTAGGTGATCAGGCCGACGGTGTAGATGTCGGTCCGGGGGGTGACCGCGTCGCCGCAGGCCTGCTCGGGCGCCATGTACTGGGGAGTCCCGTACACGCGGCCCTCCTGGGTGACGCGGGTGGCGGGGACCGACGAGGAGTCGTCGCCGACGTATTTCGAGAGGCCGAAGTCGAGCAGCTTCAACTGCAACTCGCGGCCCGGCCCCGGGGGCCGCTGGACGATGATGTTCTCGGGCTTGAGATCGCGGTGGACGATCCCGAGCCGGTGCGCCTCGGCGAGGCTCCCGAGCACCTGCAAGATCGCATCGACCGTCTCCTCGACGCGCATCGCGCCGAATTCGGCGAGCCAGTCGCACAGGTCCAGCCCGGGCAGATACTCCATCGCCACGTACAGGTCGCCGTCGGCGGTCGTTCCGTAATCGTGCAGTTCGACGGTATTCGGGTGGGTCAGCCCGCTGGCGTGGAAGACCTCGCGGCGCAGCCGGTCGAGATCGTTTTCGCGGGCCCCCTCCGGCGAGATGATCTTGAGGGCGACCGCCCGTCCCAGCCCCTCGCGGCGGGCCCGGTAGACGACGCCGTGGCCGCCGCTCCCGATCTGGTCGATCAGCCGGTAGCGCCCGTCGACCAGGTCCCCGGGCTGTCGCGATCCCTGTTGACTCATCGACTCGTGGACGTGAGCAGTCGCCCGATGATACCATAGCTTCGGGATTCGATACCATTCCCGCCCCGCCGTTGAAACCGTTTGCCTCCAACTCCCCGACCTCGCGAGCGCCTTCGATGCTCGATCTCCCTCGAATGCGCCGGATCGAACTGACCGCCGACCCCTGGGGCCAGAAGGCCGTCGCGACCCTGTTTTTGGCCCCGAACTACCGTCTGTTTCCCGGCGTCGACATCCACCTCGAGGGCGCCGAGGCGATCCCGGACGAGCCGGTCATCTACGCGATGAATCACACCGACCGCTACAACTACTGGCCGTTCCAGTACCGGCTGTGGCGAGATCTCGGGCGGTTTACCGCCACCTGGGTCAAGGGCAAATACTACCAGAACGCGTGGTTGGGGAAGTTCATGGAGTGGACGAACAACATTCCGACCGTCTCGCGCGGGTACCTGATCGGGCGGGATTTTCTGAACGTCGTCGGCCGCCGGCCCGGCGACGAGGAGTACCGGGCGCTGCGCAGCCGGGTCGATGCGGCGGCGCAGGCGGAAGGGGAGGAGCGGGAGGTCGCCGAGATTCCCGACGGGCTGCCGGAGGCGATCTTCGAGCAGCCGCGCGAGATGCTGGGGCTCGAGTACCGTCCGACGCGCCACCGGTGGGCGGAGCGGCTCAACGAGCTGTTCCGGGCGATGATGCGGCGCTTCGTCGAGCTCAACGACGAGGCGTTCGACCGGGGGCTCGACCTGCTGGTGTTTCCCCAGGGGACGCGCTCGATCCGGCTGACGCGGGGTCGGATCGGGCTGGCGCAGATCGCGCTGCAGGTCGACGCGCCGGTCGTCCCCGTCGGCTGCAACGGCTCCGACGAGGTCTACCCGGGCGACTCGCCGGTCGGGCGCTCCGGCGAGATCGTGTATCGGATCGGCGAGCCGATCGGAGAGGGTGCGCGGGCCGACTACGCGATCGACGAGCCGTACGAGCCGTTTACCGCCGAGGCCGAGCGCCGCCACCGCGAGCGCTTCCAGGCCTTCGTCGACATGGTCATGGAGCGGATCGACGGGCTACTCGACCCGCGGTATCGGTTCGCCGACGAGGGATCGTCGGAGTCGGGCGGCGGGGCGGAGCGATTCGTCTGAATGCGTCGGCGCCGGGTCGCATCGCCCCCCGACCCGACATCGCTCGACGACCCGGTCCCACCCGGTGGCTCGCCGGTCTCGGAGGTCTCGAGACGCCACCGAGTCGCTCGAACATCGACCCGACATCGCTCGACAACCCCGTCCCACCCGGGGGGTCGCCGGCCTCGGACCGCGTAAAACGTCGCCGAGTCGAATCGAACATCGACCCGAGACCGCGAAAAACGCCGCCGAGACCGTCGTCTCGCGCTGTGAGACCGCTACCCCACCGGGTGGGACCCGGGGGACGGGCATGGGGGGGGTGCCCCGGGGCCCGACTCTCGATGAAATTTTTCGCGACCCGAGACCGCCACCCCCACCGGGGGGTACCCGGGGGAGGGGGCTACGGGGGGTCCGTTCGACACGGTCTCGGTGACGTTTTACGCGACCGATCACCGGCAAAATCGCCGATTTTCGGGTCTAAGAGCCATATTTCCGCCTCGATCGGGGTTTCTGGCCGGTTACGAAGCCCGTCGACGGCTCTCGTCGACGTTTACGATCCTCGCGTTTACGACTTTCGTCGACGTTGACGAGCTTCGTTTACGACTTTCGTCGACGTTGACGAGCTTCGTTTACGACTTTCGTCGACGTTGACGAGCTTCGTTTACGACTTTCGTCGACGTTGACGAGCTTCGTTTACGACTTTCGTCGACGTT
>CAZRLK010000087.1:0-21067 GCA_964600555.1 uncultured Bradymonadales bacterium | reverse complement strand
GATACAGGAACCCCATCTAACACCCTCCGGGAGCCCTGAGGCTCCGCCCCGACCGGTGCCTTCCTGACGGGGGGCGATACCGACCGCCGGTCAAACGGTTCCCAACTGGCGGCGTCCCCGCCGACGATCTACCCCATGGACGCCGTGCCCACCCCGCCATCTACGTTACCGACGCACGTCCGCCGATCGTTTCGTCGCGAACGCGATCGACCTCCCCGCCGCCCCGCCCGGCCCCACCGTTCGCCCGCGTCCCGCCGCCCCGCCCGAACCGACGCGCCGTGAGCCTCGCCGTTGCCAGCGCCGTCGCGGCGCTTGCTCCGATCGGGCGTGCGGCGGCCGGCTCGACGATCGCTCCGGCGCACCGTGGCGCCCGCCGCTCTCCGGGCGTCGTCGCTGCCGCGGCCGACCGACATTCGATACCGCCGCTCCCCACCGCGCCTCCCCTCCTGGCCGCGAGCCCGATCCCTGCGCGAGTGCCGCCGCCGAGTCGTGCTCGCGGCCCCCGGTCGCCGCGCAGCCGACTGTTCGAGTGGCGCCGACCGCCGCCCGGCATACGCGTGACCTGCCATTCGAGTGGCGCCGGACGCATCACGAGCCTCGCGCGCCGCGCCACTCGAGTTGCGCCGCGCCTCACCCGATGCTCGCGCGCTCCGCCACTCGAGTGGTGTCGGACGCATCGCGAGCCTCGCGCGAGCCGCGACTCGAGTCGGGGGGACCCCCATACGGGGGGTATCCCCCACCCCGGGTCTCGCGTGGCGCCTCGCGCGGCGATCGAGCGGTCGGTCGGCGACTGTAGTTGCGGGAGCGCGCCGGTGGTGGAGAGGCGGGGCGACTCCGGTGCCGAATCGAGCGCCCGGGTCGAGGGCGATCGGCCACTCGGAGCGAGTCGTGGCGTTTCATCCGCCGGGGAGGTGCCACGCCTCCGGTCGTTCGAGCGATGCGGGGGTCGACGCGATGCGACGTCGGTCGAGCGCTCGCGGCGGTGGGTGGGGAGCGCGGGCAGTCGGTTCGCGCCGTGTCGCCGGTCAGTCGGCCTCGTCGAGCAGGCAGGTGGCGACGGTCGCGATTTCAGCGAGTTCGGCGGCGGGCCGAGTGTACGGCAGGCCGACCTTCGAGCAGTGGCGCAGCAGCCGCTCGTCGAACGACAGGGAGGCGTCGGCGCGGTCTTGCAGCACGCGCCGCTCGAACCGCGAGGCGAACGCCTCCGAGGTGGCGTCGGCCAGCTCGTCGAGCGAGGTGTCGCCGCTCGAAAGCTCGTCGTCGCACGCCGCCAGGGTGCGGTAAAACGCGACGTCCGGCGCGTCGCCGCCGTCGCCGATCTCCCCGCTCCACGCCCACGCCTCCGGGTCGAAGCCCGGGCGGGTCGGCAGCTCGCCACCCAGCTCGCGCGCCCGAGCCTGGCACCACTCGGCGTGCTCGGAGGGGGCGCTCCCGGCGTGCTCGTCGTCGATCGCCGGCACGCGCTCGGTGACCAGCCCCGCCTCGCGGCACGCCTCCGGGATCGGGGTGCCGCCGTCGATCAACCCCCAGGCGCGGTCCATCGACTCGCGCATCGGCTCGGCGCGCATCTCGCGGGCGGCCCCGGCCAGCGCCTCGGCCGGCTGTTCGACCCAGTCGACGACGCCCCCGTAGTGCGCGAGCAGCACCACGCGGTCGAGCCGCTCGGCGTCGGCCGCCCGGTCGTCGAAGGCGAACGGGAGGATCTCGAGGCGGGCGGCGGTCGGGTAGGTCACATCGTGCAGGCCCGCCATCTCGCCGGCCTGCACGAGGGTCTCGGCGGCGTACGAGCCCCATCCGCCGTACGGGTGCTCGTCGTGCCAGAAGGCCCGGACCGGGGCGGTGGTGGCGTGGCCGGCCAGGGCCTCGAGCCCGTCGGCCCGGTAGCTCATGCCGATGGCGTGCGCGAGGCCGGCGCGCCAGGTGCACAGGGCGTTGTCGAGGCGGAGGCGTTGCTCGTGGGTGAAGGCATCGTCGCCGCCGAACAGCCAGTCGAGGATCATTTTCTCTCTCGTCGCGTGGTCGAAAGCTCGGGAAATCGGAGGGTCACCGATGGCCCCGGTCGCCGCGCAGGCCCCGCACCAGGCAGTAGCAGATCACGAGGGCGACGATCGAGAAGGGGACCGCCGCCGTGATCGAGGCGGTCTGCAGGGCGTTGAGGGCATCCTTGCCGCCGGTGACGATCAGGACCGCGGCGACGGCGCCCTCGGTCACCGCCCAGAAGACCCGCTGGGAGACCGGCGGGTTCGGGTCGTTGTCGGAGGTGAGGATGTCGATGATCAGCGACGCCGAGTCCGACGAGGTGACGAAATAGATCACCCCCGAGATCGTCGCGATCGCCATCGTCATCGTCGACCAGGGGAGCGCTTCGAGGGTGACATAAAAGGCCTTGAAAAACTGGAAGGTGCCGTCGGCGGTCGTCACCTGGCCGACCAGGTCGACACCCTCGGCGACGCCGGTGTCGTATTTTTGCAGATAGATGGCCGTGTTGCCGAAGGTCGACATCCAGAAGGTGATGAACGTCACCGGCACGAACATCACGCCCAGGACGAACTCCCGGATGGTGCGGCCCCGCGAGATGCGGGCGATGAACATCCCGACGAACGGACACCACGAGATCCACCAGCCCCAGTAAAAGACCGTCCATCCTTGCTGCCAGGCGATCTCGTCGTCGATCCCGGCGGCGGTCTCGGCGTAGGCGCCGGTATAAAAGCTCATCTCGGGCATGTGCTGCAGGTAGTAGCCGACGTCCTGGATGAACGCCCGGATCAAAAACAGGCCGGGTCCGAGCGCGAAGACGCAGACCAGAAGGACGATGCCGAGCGCGAAATTCACCTCGCTCAGCCGGCGGATGCCGCGGTCGAGTCCGCTGACGACCGAGACGGTGGCGGCGGCGGTGATGACCCCGATCAGCATCACCTGGTTGAAGACCGACGACTCCAGCCAGCCGAACATCTCGAGGCCGGTGTTGACGTGGATGACGCCCAGCCCCAGCGAGGTGGCGACGCCGAACATGGTGCCGAAGACAGCGAGCACCTCGATCAGATCGCCGATCGGGCCGTGGATGCGATCGCCGAGCACCGGATACAGCGTCGAGCGGAAGGTCAAAGGCAGGTCGCGGCGGTAGCCGAAATAGGCCAGCGACAGGCCGATGATGACGTACAGCGCCCAGCCCTGAAACCCCCAGTGAAAAAAGGTCGTGGCGATGGCGTGGTGGGCGGCGTCGACCGACTCGGCCTCCATGCCGGTCGCGTGCGGCGGGTGGGTGAAATGATACAGGGGCTCGGCGACCCCGAAAAACAGAAGGCCGATGCCGATGCCGGCCGAAAACAGCATCGAAAACCAGGTCAGATAGCTGTATTTCGGCTCCTCGCCGGGGCGGCCGAGGCGGATGTCGGCGTGGCGGCTGAACAGAAGCCAGACGACGAAGCCGACAAAAAAGCTCATGCAGAGCGAATAAAACCAGCCGACGTGGGTGGCGATCCAGGTCTGGGTGGCGCCGGTCCACTCGCCGGCCGCCTCCGGGAACAGGGAGCCGAGCGTGACGAACAGCAGGATCAGGCCTGCCGACGAAAAAAAGACGGCTTTGTTGATGCGCATCGCGTTGTGGGGCGGTACGGCGGGGATCGCTTGTCCTCCGATGCGACTTTAGTACACGGTCGGGGGGGATTCGTAAAACGCCGGGATGTGTGGATGCTCGGGGAAGGCTCGGGTACTGCTCGGGTACTGCTCGGGGAATGCTCGGGTACTGCTCGGGGAATGCTCGGGGAATGCTCGGGGAAAGCTCGGGGAAAGCTCGGGGAAAGCTCGGGGAAAGCTCGTGAAAACTGCGTGAAAATGGTGTGGGGGTGTCTCGGGGGCGGGGTCGGGGGTGGGTTTTGTGATCGGGGGGAGAAGTGGTTATTGTCGGGGGTGTTCTTCATCTTCTCTTCTGCCCGCGCGACGGGGCGAGTGATGACAGGTCATCTGCGAAGACTCGGGTTCGTGGTGGTGGTGGCGTTGCCGCTGGCGAGTTGTCAGTGTCGGGATACGGTCGGCTACGGGTGGGAGCTGTCGGCGCCGGTGCCGGACGTCGCCGAGGTCGGGGCCGACGCCGAGGCCGACGGGGGGCCGGATGCCGATCCGGGGGATGTCGGCGATGCGCACGATGTGCGAGATGTCGCCGACGTGGTCGACGTGCGGGATGGGCGTCGCGACATCGACACCTGGCAGCCCGAGGAGATCATGCCGGTCGAGTGCACGGAGCGTGCTCAGACCGACCGGACGAGTCTGGTGATCGACGACGAGGGGACGCTGTGGCTCGGTCACCACCGCTACGAGGGGCCGGACTGCGAGCATTCGACGCTCGTGGTCAACCGCAAGCGCCTCCGGGGGCGGTGGGTGCGGGAGGACATCCAGCCGCACGAAGGGATCTTCGCGCTGAGCATCATCGAGCGCGACCGTCCGATCGTGGTGTATCCCGACCCGCCGGACGGGTCGTTCAAGGTCGCCCATCGGTTCGGCGACCGCGACTGGCGGTTCCACCCCTACGATCTGGAGGGCCACCACGTCGGCCGCTGGGACGGCTTCGATCTCACCAACGACGGGCGGCGGTTTTTCGTCAGCTTCGCCGGCGACGGCGCCTCGCAGTTGCGGCTGTTCTCGTACGACACCCAGGCGGCGGACCCGAGCTGGCAGACGCGCCGCAGCCTGTCGGTGCACGACCCGCAGGCGGCGATGGAGCGGGGGCTTCGGGCGGATACCGACGACAGCGTGTATCTCGTCCACCGCGACGACCGCGATCGATTCGGCGTCGCCCGCTACGACAAGCACGGCGACGTGTGGGCGGAGCGGGAGTATCTCGACCAGCGCAACCAGGGGTACGTCCACTCGTTTATCATCCGCGACGACTTCGAGCTGTGTATGAGCTCGCGGCTCGACGGGCGGCTTCTGGTGACCTGCGGGACGATGTTCGATCTGCAGCAGGACCGGACGCTGCTCGACCAGCGCATCCCGGACGATTACCCGACCTCCCTGATCGAGGGTGACGACGGGACGCTGTATGTCGCCTTCCACCCGCCGGACAACGACGAGCTGCGGGTCGCCAAGCGGCCGCCGGGCGGGGAGTGGTCGGTGCGGACGGTCTTCGATCAGCCGTCGTTCGGGGTCTCGACGGCGATCGACGGGACCGGCGATCTGGTGCTCGGCTTTTATACCTGCGACGAGGCGCACCGGCGGTGCAGCCTGCGGGTGATCCGGGAGCGGCCCGACGAGCTTTGAGTCAATGCAGGGCGGGGCGGACGGGCAGCTCGTCGACGATCTCGGCCTCGCGCTCCAGGAAATGCTCGAGGCGCTCGTCGACGCGCCCGGCGTCGAAATACCGGGTGGCCATCTCGTAATAAATCGTGCGGTGGCGGGAGTCGTCGGCCGCCAGATCGGCATAAAAGTCGACCAGTTCCGGGTCGGCCTCGCGCGCCTCCAGCCGGCGCGACAAAAGAGCGAAGCGTTCACAGCCGCGGTACTCGCTGATCGACCCGATGATCAGGCGGTCGAGCAGGCGAGCCTCGCCGCTGGAGCGGGCGTCGGCGAGCAGGGCGTTGGCGTACGGGTCCTTTTCGTCGGCGCCGAGGGTGGCGCCGCGGGCTTTGAGCAGGCGAAAGACCTCGTGGAAGTGGCGCAACTCGTCGCGGGCGACGCCGAGCATCGCGTCGATCAGCTCGGGTTTGTCGTGGTAGCGCGCGGCGAAATGCCGGGCGACGGCGCCCGCCTTGCGCTCCTCGGCGGCGTGGTCGACCAGAAACGCCTCGAACTCCTCGAGGACGCATTCGGCCCAGGCGGGGTCGGTGTCGGTGCGGAGCTTGTACATCGTGTATGGAGTCTCGGGTAGGGAGTATTGGGTATGGAGTATTGGGTATTGCGTATGGGGTATGGGGTATGGGGTATTGGGTGGGGAGTAGGGGTGCGGGTTCGAAGCTATCGGCCTCGGTCCGTCGACCGACGATCTACGTCAGACGGCTTCCCGGCTACGATAGCTCAGGGGGCGACGTGAATACCTGCTCGATCTGTTCGAAGCCGACGCGCAACAGGAAATTCGAGTGGCGGCCGTAGCTTTTCGAGCCGAGCACGAAGAAATTCGGTTCCGGGACGCGCAACTGCTCGAGGCCGCCGGTCGACTGGTCGAGGCAGTCGGCGTCGCCGCTTTGAGCCAGCAGCGAGGCCGCCAGGTCGATCGGGCCCTCGGTGGCGTAGCAGGTGTGGACCTGCAGCTCGCGGAACAGCTCGAGGTCGGGGCGGTAGCCGACGTTGGCGACCAGCCGGTCGATCTCGGTGCGGGTGCGCTGGTCGCCGCGGCGGTAGTCGACGGCCAGCCGGCCGGCGTCGGGGCGCTCGAGGCGTTCGACCAGGCCGAAGCGCGTCGAGATACCGTCGACCTCCCCGGCGACGATTCCGTTGCCGAATCTGGCGAGCCGTCGGCGCATCGGCAGAGGGTCGTCGTCGCGGACGGTATACGGCGGATCGTCGCCGCGCAGAAGCCAGGTGATCTCGGTGCCGGGGGCGTCGGCCCGAAGCTCGTGCAAATCGCGCAGGGTGGTGACCGCGGAGTGGCCGGCGCCGACGACGAGGGTGTGGCGGTCGCGGTAGCGGTCGCGCTCGTCGCCGAGGACGTCGGGGATGCGGTAGTCGATGGCGTCGGCGAGCCGCTGTTCGCCGATCGCACGGGTGCCGCCGGGGCCGAGGCCGTTGGGGTGGTCGTAGACGCCGGTGGTGTCGAGGACGGTCTCGGCTTCGACGAACCGCCGGCGGTCGCCGTCGTCGACGCGCAGCACGAACGGGCCGTCGGCGCGGGCCGGGGAGGCGACGTGCTCGGGTTTGAGGGCGTCGCGGCGGGCGATCTCGAGGACCTCGCAGCCGCACTCCAGATGGTCGGCGACGGGGGACGACTCGGCGATCGGTTCGAGGTAGGTGCGCAGGTACCGGGCGGCGGTCGGGAAGGCGTCGTCGGGAGCGAGCTCGATGCCGCGCTCCCGGAGGTGCGCCAGGCCCCACTCGCTGCGGTTCATGTGCCACGGGGAGAAAAACTCGACGTGCGACCATCGGCGCAGATTCGCGCCGGGGACGTCGCGTTCGAACAGCCGCACCCGGTGGCCGCGGCGGAGGGCGTACAGGGCGGCTTCGACGCCGATCGGGCCGGCGCCGACGATGGCGATGTCGGTCTCGAGTCGGTCGCTCATGGCAGGGATGGGATGCACTCCGGGGCGTAGGTGTTTCAACTCCGCCGGGCCGGGTCAGTTGGTCGGCCAGGCGTGGGTGGCGTCGGTCGGGCGGGCGTCGTCGACGCGCCAGGTGCCGTCGTCGCCGCGGGAGAGGCTCAACAGCAGGGCGTCGGCGCCGCGGCGGTCGGCGTCGGCGACGACGGCGCGGTAGGCCCCGTCTCGCTCGCGGTACAGGCGCAGGATGGCGGGGTCGGACCAGGAGGCGACGGTCTCGCGGGTCGCGGCGTCGGTCGACTCCGGCGGTGCGTGGGCGAACCGGCGGGCGGCGCCCATCGGGTCGTCGCCGAAGCTCGGGGCGTCGGACTCGTCGGCGGCGTCGGCTCTCGCGGCGGATGGCTCGTCGTCGGCCGGCTCGTCGGGGCCGGTGGCGCAGCCGACGAGCGGGGTGGCCGCCAGCAGCGCGGCGACAAGCGTTGCGGTGATGGCGAGGGGCGGCCGGTTCATTGCGTATACCCCAGGTACAGTTTGCGGCTCGGGATGCCGAGTGCCCCCGGGACGTGGACGGCGCGCTGGAGGGCCTCGCCGACGGGGGTCGGCCCCTCGGCGGCGAACATCACGTGCGAGACGCTCGGCGGCCCGTCGGGGAAGGCCGACTCGAGGCGCGCAGCGAGGCGGCTGGCGAGTTCGTCGTCGGGGCCGAGGCAGAGGCTCCAGTCGTCGGGGCAGTCGTCGGGGGCGTCGAGCAGGTCGCCGGCGACCGAGATGCGGAAGCGATCGGGGTCGTCGGCGGAGGTGGCGACGATCAGGGAGCGGTCGCGGTCGGGGCGATCGCCGGACTCGAAGACGGGCGCCAGGGCGGGGAGGGCGACCAGGCCGGCCTTCGAGGAGGCGACCAGGTGCAGGCGGAAAAACCCGGCGCCGGCGGCGGTCAAAAGCACGCGCGAGAGGCGGTCCCAGGGGACGTCGTCGCGTGCGAGGATGTCGAGGGCGGCCGGGGCGTCGTCGCCCTCGAGGACGTCGTCGACCCAGCGGCCGACGTGGCGGCCGAGTCCCTTCGAGGCTTCGAGCTCGGGACGGTCGACGAGCGGGGTCTCGCCGAAGGGCGTGGTCGCGGTCTTCGGGCCGAGCACGACCGGCAGGCCCGGCATGCGGGAGTCGTCGCTCCAGCCCGGGGCGTCGGAGGTCTCGAGGGCGACGAGGTCGCCGCCGTCGAGCAGCTCGACGAGCGCCCGGGCATAAACCCGGTCGGGCGTCCAGTCGACCCGCCAGCCGTCGTCGCTCCGGCGGAGTTTGACGGGGAAGCGCAGGTGGCGGTCGCGCCACGCGAGGCGGGTGTCGACGAGGTAGGCGCCGGTGCGGGGGAGGCGCTCGGCGAAGCTGTAGCCGTCGTAGGTGGCGCCTAGGCGCTCGAGCAGTTCGACGGAGGGGTGGGCGTCGTCGCCGCCGGTCTCGAACAGCTCGGCGAGGGTGTCGTCGACGGAGGCGGCGTGGGCGGGGGGACAAGCGAAAAGCGCGCAGAGGGCTGCGAGGGCGGCCACAGCGAGGGCCGTCGTCGGGGGAGAAGAGGTCGAATGGAGGGGAGTGGTTTCTACAGCCATGGGAGGGCATTGTAGGGGGGCGGAAGGCATCGGACAATCCGACAATCGGACAATCCGACAATCCGACAATCGGACAAACGGACAATTGGACAAACGGACAATCGGACAATCGGAGAAACGGACAATCGGACGATCGCGGAGCTCCGGGGGACGCGGAAGACAACCAATTTCCTGGTGTCTTGCGCGATCCCCGGCCTCCGGCTCCCGGGGGTCGCCTGCGACCGGGGGTGCGAGGCGCCAACGTCGAACCGTCATACGAATGTTTGTTCAATTTCCGATGGTCCGACGGTCCGATGGTCGGACAATCCGATCGTCCGATGCCGTACGTGATCCTTGCAAGCGGAAGGGCGAAGTGGGATGATTCGCGGTCCGGACATCAACCACGCGACGGCCGGGAGCGGGGTCGCCTCGCGACGTTGTGTCGCACGTATCGGAGCCCGACGCTTTGCAGATCTTTCAGTGGTCCGGCTACACGTTCGGGGGGCATCCGACCCTCGTGATGCTGACGGCGGCGTTGATGGCGCTGCTGGGCGTGACGGTGCTGGTGCGGGAGCGCAACTCCCGGGTCAGCATCTTCTTTTTTGTGCTCTGCTGTGCGGTGACCGTCTGGCTCGGCTCGTATGCTCTGATGTATGCGGCGCCGGACGCCGAGCGGGCGGAGCGATGGGCGAGGGCCGGGTATCTCGGCATTCCGTTCATTCCGGCCACCAGCTACATGTTCACCGCGGAGTTGCTCGGGGTGAGCGACCGGCGGATGCCGGTGGCGGCGGTGTTGTGGGGGCTGGGGGCGTTGCTTTCGGTCGGGATCATCGGCAGCGGTTGGGTGGTGACCGGGATGTACGAGTATCCCTGGGGGTATTATCCGGACTACGACGTGGTGGGAGGCAGTCTGTTCATCGCGTTGATCACGCTCGGGATGGGGGCGGTGGTCGTCGAGTGGTGGCGTGCGTTTCGCCAGGCGGATTCCGAGGTGAGGCGGATGCAGGCGCGATGGTTCATGAACGCTTTTGCGCTGGCGCCGGTCATCTTTTTCGATTTTCTGCCGAGTTTTGCGCTACCGGTCTATCCGTTCGGCTATCTGGTGGTGGCGGTCGTCGAGGGGATCATGGCGCTGGCGATTCTGCGCTACGATCTAGTCGAGCTGACGCCGGCCTTCGCCGCCGAAAAGATCATCGAGACGATGGCCGACCCGGTGGTCGTCTGCGACGAGTCGGGGATGGTCGAGGTGACGAACGCGGCGGTCGAGGAGGTGTTCGGGGTGCCGGGTCGGGTGCTGGAGGGCAAGACGCTCGGGCAGCTGGTCGACGATCATGCGCGGGCCTCGGAGATGCTGCTCGGCGACCCGACGACGCCGCTGCGCGACGAGGAGATGACCTTCGAGACGGCCGACGGGGAGGTGGTGGTCAGCATCTCGCGCAACCCGATCGAGGATCGGCGAGGGGAGACGGTCGGGGCAGTGGTGATCGCGCGGGACATCTCCCGGCGCAAGGAGGCCGAAGCGCAGCTTCGCCACGACGCGCTGCACGATGCGCTGACCGACGTGCCGAACCGGGCGCTGTTCATCGACCGGATCGAGCAGTTGTTGAAACGCCAGGACGACGACCGGCCGGAGCCATTCGGCGTGTTGTTTCTCGATCTCGATCGATTCAAGGCGGTCAACGACAGTCTCGGGCATCCGATCGGCGACGAGCTTCTGGAGCGGGTGGCGGGGCGCATCGAACAGTGTCTGGGTCGCTCGGATACGGTCGCCCGGCTCGGGGGAGACGAGTTCGGGGTGTTGCTGGTCGGGGTGGAGAGCGAGATGCAGGCGCGGTCGGTGGCGACGCGGATCCGGGATCGGATCGAGGAGCCGTTTTTCCCGGACGAGGAGACGCTGTACATCTCAGCGAGCATCGGAGTGGTGGTCAACCAGGGGGGCTATGCGACGCCGACCGAGCTTTTGCGCGATGCCGACCGGGCGATGTACAGCGCGAAGCGCGACACGCTCAACCGGGTGGCGGTCTTCGAGGAGGGCGTCGACTCGGCGGTGGGCGGGGAGGCGCATCTGGAGAGTGCGCTCAAGCGGGCGATCGACGAAGGGGAGTTGCGATTGAACTACCAGCCGATCGTCGACCTGGAAGACGGGCGGGCGATGGGGGTGGAGGCGCTGGCGCGCTGGCAGCATCCGGAGGTCGGGGAGGTGCCGCCGAGCGAGTTCGTGCCGCTGGCCGAGGAGACGGGGATCGTCTTCGATCTGGGTCGGTGGGTGCTCGAGGAGGCGTGCCGGCAGATGCAGAGGTGGCGTCGGCAGGGAAAGCTCGCTTCGGAGTGGTCGATGAACGTCAACCTCTCGGCGCCCGAGATCTCGTCGCCGGGGCTGGTGCCGATGCTCGAGGAGATCCTCGAGGAGACGGGGCTTCCGGGCCACCACCTGCAGGTCGAGATCACGGAGCGGATTCTGATCGCGAATCCGGCCGAGATCGAGCAGATGTTCGAGCGGCTCTCGGAGATGGACGTCCGGATCTGTATCGACGATTTCGGGACGGGGTATTCGTCGCTGAACTATTTGCGTCGGTTTCGGGTCGACTCGCTGAAGATCGACCGGGAATTCGTCCGGGACGTGCATCGAAGCCGCGACGCCCGGGAGATCGTCGGGGCGATTTTGCGGCTGGCGGGCAAGCTCGATCTGGAGGTCGTCGCCGAGGGGATCGAGAAGCGCGGGCAGGTGGCGACGCTGCGGGAGCTGGGGGTCGAGCGGGGGCAGGGGTTTTTGTGGGGGAGGCCGGAGTCGGACGAGGAGTTCGACGAGGGGCAGGGTTTCGTCGGGCCGGCGTCCGGCTCGTCGGCGGCGAGCGTCGAGTGCTCGTGAGACCCGCTCCCGGGAGCCGGCGGCGGTGCAGTGGACGCCGGCCCGAGGGGAGGCGTCGCGCCCTGTCGGTCACTCGACAAGCCGGCCTGTGCGCTCGGCGACATTCGCGGGGGTGAAGCCGAACTGCTCGTAGTTGTCGGTCCAGGGGGCGGAGGCGCCGAAGCGATCGAGGCCGAGGATGTCGCCCTCGTCGCCGACCCACTTTCGCCAGCCCTGCGGCGAGGCGGCCTCGACGGCCAGCCGGGCCGGGACGTCGGGCGGGAGGACTCGCTCGCGCCAGTCGGCGTCCTGGTGTTCGAACAGCTCCCAGCACGGGAGGCTGACGACGCGGGCGGCGATGCCCTGGTCGGCGAGTTGCTCGCGGGCGTCGACGCAGATCGGGACCTCGCTGCCGGTCGCCAGCAAGATGACGTCGGGATCGGCGTCGGGCGCCTCGGCGAAGACGTAGCCGCCGCGCGAGGGATCGCCTATTTGCTCGAGGGGCCGGCGGTCGACGACGGGGACGCTCTGGCGGGTGAACACGAGCGACGAGGGGCCGTCGCGTCGGGCGACTGCCTCGCGCCAGCAGTCGGGGACTTCGGCGGCGTCGGCCGGGCGGAAGACGGCCATGTTCGGGATGGCGCGAAGCGACGCGAGATGCTCGATCGGCTGGTGGGTCGGGCCGTCCTCGCCGAGGCCGATCGAATCGTGGGTGAAGACCATCACGGTCGGCTGCTCCATCAGGGCGGCCAGCCGCAGCGACGGGCGCATGTAATCCGAAAAGATCAGAAACGTCGCGCCGAACCCCCGGACGCCGCCGTGCAGGTTCATGCCGTTGGTGATCCCGCACATGGCGTGCTCGCGGACGCCGAAGTGCATGCACTGGGCGTCGTAGTCGCCGGGCTGGAGGACGCCGAAGGCTTCGTTGAGCGTGCGGTTCGAGCCGGCGAGGTCGGCGGAGCCGCCCATCAGCTCCGGGAGGCTCTCGTACAGGACATCGAGGCAATCGCCGTTGGCGTTGCGGGTCGGCTGGCCGGAGTCGGAGGGGGCGTAGGTCGGCAGATCGGCGTCCCAGTCGGCGGGCAGTTCGCCGTCGAGGCGGCGGGTGAGTTCGGCGTGGCGGTCGGGGTGGGTCGACTCGTATTCGGCGAGTTGCTCGCGCCAGGTCGCCTCGAGGCGCTCGCCCTCGTCGCGGTGGTCCATGTGCTCGCGGACCCGGTCGGGGACGAAAAACGGCTCGTCGTGCTCCCAGCCGAGCGCCTCTTTGGTGCGCGCGAGTTCGTCGGGGCCGAGCGGGGCGCCGTGGGCGGCCGAGGAGTCGGCCTTGTTCGGGGAGCCGTAGCCGATGGTCGTCTCGAGGGCGACGAGGCTCGGGCGGTCGGTCGCCTTCGCCTCGGTCAACGCGTCGTCGATGGCCTCGAGGTCGTTGCCGTCGCGGACACGGGTGGTGTGCCAGTCGTAGGCGTCGAAGCGCTGGCGGACGTCCTCGGTGAAGGTGATGTCGGTGCGGCCGTCGATGGTGATCTGGTTGTCGTCGTAGACGTATACGAGCTTGTCGAGCTCGAGGTGGCCGGCCAGGGAGGCGGCCTCGTGGCTGATCCCCTCCATGACGTCGCCGTCGGAGCAAAACACGTAGGTGTGGTGGTCGACGAGGCCGTGGAATTCGGCGTGGAGGCGGGCCTCGGCGATGGCCATGCCGACGCCGTTGGCGAAGCCCTGCCCGAGGGGCCCGGTGGTGGTCTCGACGCCGGGAGTGAGGTGGACCTCCGGGTGGCCGGGGGTGAGCGAGCCCCACTGGCGGAACTGCTCGATTTCGTCGAGCGACATCTCCTCGAAGCCCGTCAGATGCAACATCGCGTACAGGAGCATCGAGGCGTGGCCGTTCGAGAGGACGAAGCGATCGCGGTCGGGCCAGGCGGGGTTGGCCGGGTTGTAGTTCATGTGACGCGTCCACAGCACGTAGGCCGCCGGGGCCAGGGCCATCGGGGCGCCGGGGTGGCCACTTTCGGCCTGCTGGACGGCGTCCATTGCGAGGGTGCGGATCGTATTGATGCTCAACTGCTCGATATCGTTCATCGTCTTCGCGTCGGGTGGGGGAGGCCGGCGGGGTGGGCCGTCCGGCGGAGGAGTCGTCGTGGGCGAATCGGCGGCCGGTTCGTCGCGGCCACTCGAGCGCGCTCTGTATTTGGAACGGCGGGGCGCGATTGTCAACGCCCCGAGATGCGACGGGCGGGGCGGGAGAAGGGCGGCGGCGTTCGGGGGTGGCGGAGGGGAGGGCGGATTGGCGTCGGCGGGGCGGGTGCGCTACGGTTCGGCTGCCATGGCTGACGAGATCGACGAGACATCGACCGAGCTGACCGTCGAGATTCCCGGCGCCGAGATCGCGGCGATCGCCCGGGGAGAGCAGGGGGATGCGCCGGTGCTGGGGCTGCACGGCTGGCTCGACAACGCGGCGACGTGGGCGCGGGTGGGGCCGCGGCTCGGGGAGCGACGATTCGTCTCGATCGACTGGCCGGGGCACGGGCGGTCGAGCCATCGTCCCGCCGGGCAGATGTACCATTTCGTCGACTGGATCCCGGTGATCTTCGACGTCGCCGATGCGCTCGGCTGGGAGGAGTTCTCGATCCTGGCGCATTCGATGGGGGCGGCCGCCGCGCTGATGGCCGCGGGCGCCCGGCCGGCGCGGATCGAACGGATGGTCCTGGTCGACGGGATCGGCCCCTGGTCGACGCCCCCGGAGCAGGCGCCCGAGCAGCTCGCCGAGGGCCTTCGGGAGCGCAAGACGCTTCTGGGCAAGTCGAAGCGGCGGATGGACGATCTGGAGACGGCCTGTCGGGTGCTCGGCGAAGTGTACGGGATGGCGGCCGAGCAGGTGCGGCCGCTCGCCGAGCGGGGCACCGAGCCGAGTGGCGACGGGGGCGTGCAGTTCAGCTACGACCTGCTGCTTCGCGCCAGCTCGCTGATGCGCCTGACCGAACCGCAGGTGCTGGCGTTTTTGCGGCGGGTGGAGGCCCCGACCCGGCTGATCCGCCCGAGCGACGGCTGGCCGGTCGACGAGCAGACCGTCGCGCGGCGCACCGGGGCGGTCGAGCCACTCGAGCTGGTCGAGGTCGCCGGGGGGCACCACGTGCATCTGGAGGCCGGGGAGCGGGTGGCGGCGATCGCGCGTGACGCACTCTGTTGCAAGAGCTTCTAGCTCTTGTACGTTAGAAGGGCATCCTGCCCTTCTACATCATCCGATCATTTCCGGTCAATGCGGTTGTTGATCCGATTGGATCGTCGCGACTGAACGTTCGCGACGAAACGATTGGGGGAACTGCGTCGGTAACTCAATTGAGGGCCCCTGGTGGCACTCGATTGGCAATCTGCTCATTTCGACCGGCGGAGGGATTTCCCGATGGAGACGAGCAATGAAGAAACGAGAATCCACTATCAAGGCGAACTTACCAAGTATGTCGGGGAGTATTTGCCGCACTGGGAGATGGCGGACGGCGTGTACTTCGTCACGTTTCGTCTGGCGGACTCGATTCCCCACGAGAAACTCATCTCGTTGAGAGACGAGTACCAGTTTTTGATGACCCATCTCCGAATGTCCGAGGAGGTGAGTCCGTCGGACCTTGCTCGAGAAGGCTTCAGCTTCTTCTTAGAAGACGTCGACGATGCGTTGGATGGTGCAGATGGTGCCTGTTGGCTGGAGCGTCCAGAGATGGCTTCACTCGTTTCAGACGCCCTGAAGTATTTCGAGGGCGACCGCTACGACCTGTACTGCTGGTGCGTGATGCCGAATCATGTGCATGTCACGTATCGGAAGTACGGAGATTATACCCTCGAGGACGTGCATCACTCGTGGAAGTCGTACACCGCGACGGTTGCGAATCGAAACCTAGGCCGGGTCGGTGAGTCGTTCTGGCAGGCGGATTCGTACGAGCATTTGGTTCGGACGAGCGAGGAGTTGGCCCGAGTCAACAAGTACATCCTTTCGAATCCGGGGAAGGCCGGTTTGGAGGGCTGGTCGTGGTATGGGATTGGGGAGGTAGGTGGGCCGTTGGTGTAGTCGGGTTCGAAACTGGCCGAGTTGGCAGGGCAGGATGCCCTGCCAACGAGGAAGGGCTAGAAGCCCTTCCAACAGTGGTGGTTAGCGGTTGGAGTCGATCTGGGACTTGAGGGCGGTGATGACGGTGAGGTTGACGATCGAGGAGACGCTCGAGCCGAGGGCGATGACATTGACCGGTTTGTCCATGCCCAGGAGGATCGGGCCGATGACCTCGGCGCCGGCCAGGTGTTGCATCATTTTGTAGGCGATGTTGCCGGCGTCGAGGTTCGGGAAGATGAAGACGTTGGCGTCGTCGCTCAGTTCGGTGAACTCGAAGGTCGACTCGCGCAGTTCGGCGTCGAGGGCGACGTCGACCTGCATCTCGCCGTCGACTTCGAGGTCGGGCTGGCGTTGTTTGACGATTTCGGTCGCGCGGGCCATCTGTTCGGCGTAGCGGTGTTCGCTGGAGCCGAAGTTCGAGTAGCTGAGCATCGAGACGCGGGGGGTGATGTCGAAGGCCTCGGCGAGGTCGGCGGTGTTGATGGCGATGTCGGCGAGGGTTTCGGCGTCGGGGCTGATGTTGACGGTGGCGTCGGCGAAGAATTTGACGCCGTCGTCGGACATGACGATGTAGGTGCCGGCGGCGCGGTCGAACTCTTCCTGGACGCCGATGATCTCGAGGGCGGGCCGGAGCATCTCCTGGTAGGGGCGTGTGACGCCGGAGAGCAGCCCGTCGGCCTGGCCGTCGCGCACGAGCATCAGGCCGAACAGCTCGCGGTGTTTCATCGCGGATTTGGCGTCGGCGAGGGTGACGCCCTTGCGCTGGCGGAGGCGGTAGAATTTTTCGGCCATCTCCTCGAAGCGGGGGTCATCGAAGTGGTCGAGCACGTCGATGCCGTCGAGGTCGATGTCGAGTTTGTCGGCCCGTTCGTGGATGTCGTCGACGGGGCCGAGCAGCATCGGCTCGGCGATCTGTTCGTCGACCAGGATCTGGGCGGCGCGCAGGATTTTGTCCTCGTTGCCCTCGGGGAAGACGATCTGCCGGGGGGAGCGTTTCGCTTTGTCGATGAGGCGCCGGATCAGGGCCTTCGATTCGCTCTGGAGTCGCTCGAGGGTCTGGCGGTAGCTGCGGACCGACTCGATGGGGCGTCGAGCGACGCCGGATTCGCAGGCGGCCTCGGCGACGGCGGGGGCGACGCGGAGCAGGGCGCGGGGGTCGAAGGGTTTCGGGATGATGTATTCGGGGCCGAACACGAAATAATCCTCGCCGTACGCCTGGGAGACGACCTCGGGGACTTCTTCTTGAGCGAGGTCGGCGAGGGCCTCGACGGCGGCGACCATCATCTCCTGGTTGATGGCAGTGGCGGCGACGTCGATCGCGCCGCGAAAGATGAACGGGAAGCCGAGGACGTTGTTGACCTGGTTGGGGTAATCGGAGCGGCCGGTGGCCATGATGAGGTCGTCGCGCACCTCCATGGCCTCGGGGTAGGGGATTTCGGGGTCGGGGTTGGCGAGGGCGAAGATGACGGGATCGTCGGCCATGGAGGCGACCATCTCCTGGCTGACGATGCCGCCGACGGCGACGCCGACCAGCACGTCGGTGCCGTCGACGGCTTCGGCGAGGGTGCGCTCGTCGGTCGGGCGGGCGTAGCGCCCCTTGTACGGGTCCATCTGTTCGTCGCGTCCCTCGTAGACGACGCCGACCGAGTCGGTCATGGTGATGTTGTCGGGGCGGACGCCGAGGGCGACGTACAGGTCGGCGGTGGCGACGGCGGCGGCGCCGGCGCCGGCGAAGACGACCTCGATCTCGTCGATCGCCTTGTCCTGCAACTCGAGGGCGTTCAGCAGGGCGGCGCCGGTGATGATGGCGGTGCCGTGCTGGTCGTCGTGGAAGACGGGGATGTCCATCTGCTGTTTGAGCCGCTCTTCGATCTCGAAGCAGGCCGGCGAGGAGATGTCCTCGAGGTTGATTGCGCCGTAGGTCGGCTCGAGGGCTCTGGCGCAGGTGATGAACTCCTCGACGCCGTCGATGTCGAGTTCGACATCGAGGGCATCGATGCCGGCGAGGTGCTTGAACAAGACGGCCTTGCCCTCCATGACGGGTTTGCAGGCGAGCGGACCGATGTCGCCGAGGCCGAGCGTGGCGGAGCCGTCGCTCAGGACGCAGACCTGGTTGCGGCGGTTGGTGTAGCGGTAGGCCTCGAGCGGATCCTCGGCGATTTTCTCGCAGGGTTCGGCGACGCCGGGGGTGTAAGCGAGGCTGAGGTCGCGCTGGGTGGAGAGGGATTTGGTCGGCGTGATCTCGAATTTCCCCGGGCGAGGGTTCTCGTGGTAGTCGAGTGCTTCGCCGGGGTGGATCGTACCGTCGTCTTTTTTCTGAGTCATAGTATCGCAATGCGGGAAGGAAGAAGCGATCGACGGGCACCCTAGTCGGCCGTCTGGGATCCATCAACAGGCGTCGGGCGCGAAGCTTGCGGCGATCGGTCAGGGCCCCGGGGCCCTCTCTGGATCGTGCGCCACCGCCCTCGCCTCCGGAGTCGGGACGGCGGGGACGTCGGGCTCGGCGGAGACATTCGCGACGGGAAATTCAGATGAGACGGCGCCGGGTGCCGGGGCGGGCGAGATCACTCCATGGCGGCCAGCGGGAAGGTGCGGGCGCCGGTTTCGAACTCCGAGTCGAAGTCGACCGTGCGGGTGGTGGCGTCGGTCTGCAGCCAGACCATCCGGCCGGTGAACCGCGAGCAAAACGGATGGAAGGGGAGCGAGAGAGTGGCGTTGGAGGCGTAGCCGTTGAACAGGAACTCGGCCTCGCCCGTTTCCGGATCGTAGGTGTCGCGGCGCAGATCGACGGTGAGTTCGCGGAGGTAGTAGCCGGGGGGGCCGTAGGTCGGGTGGCCGCCGTGCTCGCCGCGCAGGTCGTCGCCGTACGGCCAGTCTTCATTCCATCGGCAGGAGCGCTCGGGGGTGAGATCGAAGTTGAACGCCTGAATGCCGTGGATGCCGGCGGGGGCGTCGTGGAGGCCGGTGAGTCGAATGCGCTGCTGGTCGAGGGAGGCGGGGGGAAGGGATTGTTCGACGCCGAGTTTCGGTTCGTCGTAGGCGAGATCGTAGGCGACCTCCCCGGTGTGGACGGGGGTCTCGGAGGCGCCGATCAGGGCGATGTCGAGTTCGGCGCCGACCTGTGCGTCGAGCAGCGCCTCGTTGTGGTGCGGGCGGTCCATCGCGGCCCCGAAACCGAATCGCAGCCACACCTCGATTTCGACGCTCCGTTCGGTCAGCGCCACGGTCTCGACCGCGGCGCCGAGGCCGCGCGAGAGGTAGCCGTGGTGGGGAGGATAGCTGCCGGGAAACCAGGAGGATTGATCGACGTCGGTGTCGAAGCCGAACCCGGTGATGACGGGAACGAGGTCGGGATAGCCGGCGAGGTTCAGCTCGCGGCGGTCGAAGGATCGCCGCAGGCGGATGCGTCCGGTCGGGCCGAGAGTGACCTCGAGGCGGCGGCGGGCGGCGCCGAGCCGGCGGACCGAGTCGGCTTCGATGCGCTGGTAGCCGAACTTCAGCCGCGGGCGTTCGTAGGTGACGAGACCGTCGGAGTAGGGGCCGCCGAGCGAGTGCGCCCGGAGGTGATCGGCCCACTCGTCGTCTCCTTCGTGCGAGAGGCCGAATTTCCAGGCGGCGATTCGGTGGTTGAAATACCGCCAGCGGTACCCCATCCGATGCGGGAGGACGAAATGCGGGTGGGCGCCGCGATCGAAACCCGGAGAGCGGGCGCGTACCGACGGCGGATCGTCCGGAAGGGGCGAGGGGACGGGATGTTTGGCCATGGGCTCCTCGAAAACAACTCGTGAGTCGGTTTTCCTCCCTGTACAACTTCAAAGGTGACAACGGACCGGGCGGGATTCAAATTTCGTCTAGACGTTCTCGAGGAGTTGTTTGTTGCTGTCGGTGTCGCGGATGCGTTTCTGGAGCCACTTGATGGCGTCCTTTTTGCCCATGTTCGCCAGTTGGCGGCGAAGGTTGGTGATTTTCTGGTATTCGAGGTCGGTCATGATGTTGGCCTCCTGGCGTGTGCCGGAGGTCTCGATGTCGACGGCGGGCCACAGTCGGTGTTCGGCCAGATCGCGGTCGAGGACGAGTTCGGCGTTGCCGGTCCCTTTGAACTCCTGGAATATGACCTCGTCCATCCGGCTTCCCGTATCGATGAGGGCGGAGGCGACGACGGTCAGGCTGCCGCCGTGTTCGACGTTGCGGGCGGTGCCGAAAAGCTGGCGAGGGCGGTCGAGGGCATTCGCCGAGAGGCCGCCCGAGAGGGTGCGTCCGGAGTGGTGGACGACCTTGTTGTAGGTGCGTGCCAGGCGGGTCAGGGAGTCGAGGAGCACGAGGACGTCCTCGCCGTTGAAGACCGCCTCGAGGGCGTCCATGTAGGTCTCCTCGGCGGTCTCGACGTGGCTTTCGGGGTGTTCGTCGATCGAGGAGGCGCGTACCTCGGAGGGGATGTTGCGTCGGAAGTCGGTCACCTCTTCGACCCGCTCGTCGATCAGCAGGGCGATCTGGCGGACGTCGGGGAAGTTGTCGTCGACGGCGTGGGCGATCTTCTGGAGGATGGTCGTCTTACCGGCCTTCGGGGGGCTGGGAAGCAGGACCCGCTGGCCCTTGCCGAGGGGCGTGACGAGGTCGATGATCCGGCGGGTCGTCCCGTCGCCGTCGGTCTCGAGTCGAAGCCGTTCGTCGGGCTGGATGGCGGTCTGATCGGAGAACCGATCGAGCATCGCCTCCAGCTCGTCGTCGTAGTCGCCTTCCTTGCTCCAGTGTTCGCGGTGTTGTCTACCCATGGGATGTGATGCACAGGGGGAAAAGGTGGGCGCTTGGAGGTTTCTCTGTATGGGACAGGGGCGTGAACTTCAAGGCATGCTTCCGAGATCAAACGAGTCTGCGGCGAGTGACATTCCCGCGTCGTTTGAAATCCGATCGATTTGCGGTACGGATGTTCAGGGGAAACGAAGTGACATTTCGACCGAGGGATCCGTGCGAGCGGGTCGGAGGAGCGAGCAGATGACGACAGCCGAGTACACCGCCGACAAGATCACGGTGTTGGAGGGTCTGGAGCCGGTGCGCAAGCGTCCGGGCATGTACATCGGGGGGACGGGGATGGACGGGTTGCATCACCTGTTGTGGGAGGTGGTCGACAACGCCGTCGACGAAGGGATCAACGGATTTGCGACGACGATCGAGGTGACGCTGCACGAGGATGGCGAATCGGTCTCGATTGCGGACAACGGCCGGGGGATTCCGGTCGACGAGCATCCCGACGAGGATCGCAGTGCCCTGGAGGTGACGCTGACGACGCTGCATTCGGGCGGGAAATTCGATCACGACAACTACATCACCTCGGGGGGACTGCACGGGGTGGGGGTGTCGG
>CAZRLK010000086.1:0-21202 GCA_964600555.1 uncultured Bradymonadales bacterium | reverse complement strand
GAACCGTCGCAACAGTCATTGTTCATCGATCCCGACTCGTCGAGCATGAGGTACGCTTGCGGCGGAATCGTATCGAGCGTCTCGGAACTCGACTCGCTGCAGGTGTCGTCCCACGACCAGACCGCGTAGCTCGCCGACGGGGCCGCACACAACACCACCAGTGCGACCGACGCGATCCCCACCACATGAAGCATGGACCGCCGGCCACCCGTCTGTCGATTTGCAAGGGCTGTCGTTTTCATGGTCTCGCCGAATGCTCGAAACACCGTCATTGCCGCCTACTGTCCCTCGACGCCCTGTCGCGACGCCTGCTTCACTGGACGTTGACC
This sequence comes from uncultured Bradymonadales bacterium, assembly GCA_964600555.1. Taxonomy (GTDB): domain Bacteria; phylum Myxococcota_A; class Bradymonadia; order Bradymonadales; family Bradymonadaceae; genus CAJXPB01. The sequence continues at coordinate 20,873 of CAZRLK010000086.1, read as the reverse complement.
TGGTATTCAAACGGCTCCCCTTCCTGGACCTCGGAATTGAACCGATCGATGAACACGAAATAAGTGCCGTCCGACGGGACACTCCAGGTGCCTCCCTCCTCGAGCGAATCGTTCCACGCCTCCTGGCAGGACATGTCCGCATCCTGGGCGTGACAAAAGTCGGCGATGTACACCAGGTTGGCGTAGCTATCGCCGGTCGTGTCGACCGAGATCTCGTCGCCCTCCTCGGCGGTCACCTCGAAGATCACGTCCTGACCGGAACTGTCGATCCTGTCGGTCGAATCGGGCTCGGGTTTGCACGACTCGTCGGCGTTCGCGAAGTTGTAATCCGCCGAGTATCCCGCCAGATCGCCGGAAAAGGTCCCGCCGTCGCCCGCTCCGTTCACAGTGATCGGATTGTCGCACGAATCCCCCGCACATTCGGCGTCGGTGCACCCGTCCGCACACTCGAACTGCGTCTCGGTCGGCGTCCCGTCGATCCGCTCGCACAGGTACTTGTCTCCTTGGTCACAGGACGACTCGCCGGGGGGGCCGAACGAACACGTCTCGACAGCTTCCAGATCGATCGAAAACTCGCCCGGCGTCCCCGCACTGTGCTCGACGACCAGATACCACGTCGACCCGCCCGGCGCGTAAAACGAGGGACTCGGGCCAGTCTGACAGCCCCCGTACTCGTCCTCGCCGTCCAGACAGCTCCCGCGCCGAAACTCCAGACCGGCGGTCCACTGCCCCATGAAATCGTAATCGACCGAAACCTGGGCCGTCTCCTCGATCTCGAACTGGTAGACCAGCTCGTTGGTCGTCTCCTCGGAGTCGACACAGGCCGTATCCAGGACGTCCGTCTCCTCTCCCCCGAACTCGCTGAACTGATCGTCGATCTGGAGGGTCTCGCCGAGGCTGAGCGTCCCCACCGACTCGGCCGCATCACATTTGGCCTGCCGCCGGCTGACGCACTCCTGCTCGTCGTTGCAGACCTCGTCGGCCTCGCAGGAGGAATCCCCGCAGCTCATCCCGTCCCCGCCGTCCCCGGCATCGAGATCCATCCCGTCGGACATCGGATCGACATCCTGCGTTCCCGTCTCCGAGTTGTCCGGATCGGTGTCCATCGGCGGCGTCGTATCCGGCATCTCCCCTGCATCCTCCACCGCGACATCCGCCCCGGTATCCTCGTCGCCGGGCGGAGGACCGATCGGTCCACTTCCGCCGTCCCCTTCTTCGCCGCACGCCGAGGCGGCGAGCACGACGAACAAGATCGAGACGACCGCCACCGGCCCGCGACCGATCCCGGCGCCAAAAATCCTCGATGTCGTCTGCCCGTTGCTCATTTGCACAGCCACGGTCGCACCCTTGTGTCAAATCCGACAAAACCGGATCGATTTTCTCGACGCAATTGCCTTATGTTCATTTTTACCACTTTCGGCGATACCACTCAAGCTGACCTCGGCCCCGAGCCCCACTTCAACGCCGTGCCTCGCCGATCTTCGCGGAACTTCCCCGGGGCTCTCACCCACTCCCCCGCCCCCCCTCCTGGACTTGCAATCTGCGATCCCGGTGATTCGACAGGAGGCCTTTCGCTTCACCCGGCGAGTCGGGCATCCGCCTGACCTGCAGCGTTTTCGGCCGGTGCGAAATCGCTTCAGGGACTGGAGGTCCACTGCTCGACGTCCTGCTCGAACAATTCGAGCTCGTCGCCGTCCCAGGTCCACAGATGTCTGGCTCCCCGGCCGGCCCGGTCGGCGAGGGCGAACCCCTCCTCGTGGACCCAGAACTCCCCGGGGGGCTCGTCGGGAAGATCCCAGTTCGCCTCGAAGTTCTGGTGCCACACGCTCCAGTGCTCGTAGTGGTGGGCGTAGTCGGCATCGGCGTCACCGTCCGGCGCTCGAAGCCAGGCGCGCCACTCGTGTTTCGTCGCCACCACCGCCCGGTCGCTCTCCGGATCGACGATGTCCTCCGCCGCCACCACGCCGGGCGCATCGCTGGCGAACACAAAGACCCGCTCGCCGATCGGCATCTCCTCGAGCACCGGGAAATGCTCGAAGGCCGCCTCGCTCTGGAGAAACTGCAGAAACTGCATCAACGCCCCCCCCGCCACGCGCCGCTTCTCGTCCTCCCGTGCCGACAGATCCTCGCGCCTCGGACGCGGCGACTGCTCGCGCATCTTCGCCAGAAACTCCACGAGTCGGTCCCGCCACTCGATCGTCTCGTCGGACAACTGCGCCATCGTCTTGCAACTCCTGGATGCCAAGACACCAACTTCGGGCGTTCCCCCTGCGCCGACCTCTCAATCGCCTCCCTCGTCGGGCAGATACGGCCAGGCGGGCGCCTCCGGGGGTCGTCCCGCCCGCCGGCGCTGCGATTCCGACCACGGGCAGTGCCGGCAGCCGCTCCCACAACACTCCCCCTGATCATCGAGATACACCGACGTCATCACGAACAGCCCGCTCTCGGGATCCTCGTAGCCGAACTCCCCGGCTTCGCAGGCCTCCCGGTGGCGTCGCAGTGCTTCGCGCGACGGCTCGTCGGTCATCCTCGTCTCCATCAATCGACTGCACTCACTCGACGGTAAACCCGACCGACAGGACGACCTGGTAGTGAGCGACTTCGCCCTCGTCGATATGCCCGCGGGTCTCCTCGACCTCGAACCAGCGCATGTTGTCGACCGACTCGGAGGCCTTCTCGAGGGCCTGATCGATCGCATCCTCGATACTGGCGCTCGAGGATCCGACCAGATTGACGACCTTGTAGACGTGATCTTCGTCGCGATGTGCCATCGTCTCTCCTCGGGAAGGGGCATCGAGATTTGTCTCGGTGCGACGTGTAACGTAGGTTTCGAGCCGCGGCAACGAAGCCATCATCGCAGCCGAGCCACCCCAAATGAGCGAGAGACGGCCCAGATTTCAAGTCCGCGACGAGCCCGAACGCATCGTCTGCCTCACCGAGGACCCGACCGAGATTTTGTACGCCCTCGGCGAAGGGGATCGCGTGGTCGGCATCAGCGCCTTCACCGAGCGCCCCGAGCAGGCCAAAGACAAACCGGTCGTCTCGGCGTTCATCGGCGGAAGCGTCGACAAGATCCGACGCCTCGAGCCCGACCTGGTGATCGGGTTTTCGGACATCCAGGGCGAGCTTGCCCAGGAACTGGTCGAGGCCAACCTGCAGGTGATGATCCTGAACCAGCGATCGATCCAGGAGATCCTCGACGTCGTGATCATGCTCGGGCGGATGGTCGGTGCCGAAGCCCGCGCCCGTGAGCTGGTCGAGGCCTACATCGAGCGCCTCGAGGCTGCGGCCGAGAAGACCGCCGAGCAGACCCGACGGCCCCGCGTGTATTTCGAAGAGTGGAACGACCCGCAAATCTGCGGTATCCAGTGGGTCGGCGAGCTGATCGAACTGGCCGGGGGGCGCAACGTCTTCGCCGACAAGTCGCACGGCAAGCAGGCCGAAGACCGCTTCGTCAGCCACGAAGAGGTCGTCGAAGCCAATCCCGACATCATCGCCGCCTCCTGGTGCGGCGAGCCGGTCGACAAACGCTCGTTCGCCGAGCGGCCCCGCTTCACCGAGATCACCGCGGTCCAAAACGGCGACATCTACGAGATCGACTCGACGATCATCCTCCAGCCCGGCCCGGCCGCCCTGACCGACGGACTCGACGAGCTCGAGGCGATCCTGCGGCCTCTCGCCGAGCCGGGATGACACAGCGGTGCCAATCGCCCTCGCCCCCTGTGGCCCGGCTCGATCGCCTGCTCGCACGAGAGCCCGACGAGCACAGATGCAGAAGGTCGACGAGCGAGATGCGGGGGGAGAGATTGCCGAGCCGCGTGCGACCTCCGCGATTGCCGGGTCAGTTGCAGCGACGGCCTCGTTCGAGCGATTTGGAATCGACTTTAATCGGAAGCGCAGACTGGGACTCCGTCGATGCTGAGGGGGGCGTATTTCACATCGCGGTCGTTCCCCATCACCGTCTCCAGCCACGCGACGCCGGCTTTCGGCCCGGTGGCCGCCAGGTGTGGGCGTTCGGACTCGTCGCCGCCCCTCTTTACCGGGCTCCCGGACAGCCGGTCGGACGAGTCCAGGGGGCTCCGGGCGGCGAGGAGAGTCGGGTCGCTGGAGTCGCCCCGGGCCCAGACGACGAGCATCGCCTCGTCTTCGACGGGGAGAGCAGTCGGCTGGCGGTGGAGGTCGGCATCGCCGGTGATCGCCTCGCCGCCCTCGAGTTCACCGGTCTCTCCCGGGTCGATGGCAACGTGGTCGAGCGAGCTGTCCCCCGAGTCGGTATAGTCGGCGTGGAGGATGTGGGTGGTGGCGTCGTGGGCGAAAAGTTCGATGGGCTCGGCCTGGACGGAGTTGACGAGACTCATCGGAAAGCGGAAGCGACTGTCGACGGTGTCTTCGCTCAGACGAGCGCCGCGGATCGTCTCCGAGGGGGCGTCCCACCAGCCCACCGTCGGTGTCCCGTCGACGACGGCAATCTCGGGATCCCCGGGTTGAGGCAATCCCTGCCCGGATGGAGACACATCGAACGGTCCGTAGGCGACTCCGCTGCTCTCCGCGTCGATCGCGGTCGCACGAATCGTGTACCCGCCCTCCGGCAAGTTGGTGAGCTCGCGGTTCCAGGACGAATACACGGCCCAGATCGTCTGGTCGTGGAATTCGACGGAGACGTTGTCGATTTGCCCGGTACTCGAATCGAAGCCCTCCTCACTACTCCCCTGAAGTTCCAGCGCGGCGTTGTAGCGGCGAAGCACCGCAACGTTGGCTGTCGACGTGGCCGTCGCTGCTACCGCATAGCCGCTCTCCGTCCGCACGGCGTCGAGGCTCGTCACCTCGTCGAGCTCGAGCGATTCACCCTCCCCCGTCGTCTCGCCAACCTCGTCGATGTGCTCCAGGACGATCGTTTCGCCCTCGGCCCATACGGCGAGAAACAAGGCATCCTCGGGAGCCCCCTCGACGGCGGGTACGAGCACCGGCCGGGTCTGGTCGGCGGAATCTCCGCCGACCTGCACGGACTCCGGGCTCGCCCCGTCCTCACAGCAGGCCTCGTCGACCTCGCCGTCACAGTCGTTGTCGGCTCCGTCGCAACGCCAGCCCTCGTCGTCGGACTCGACGTATCCCTCGCCGTACTGGTCGACCCCGCACGTCATGTAGGCTTCGCCGGTCTCGTCGCAGCTCGAGACGCTCGCCCCCTCGCAGACCCCCGCTTGCAGCTCGCAGTCTCTCGCCGAAACCTCGGCCTCGACATCCTCCGAGCCGTCGCAATTGTCGTCGCGGCCGTTGCAGATCTCTTCGGCGTCCGGGTGGACGTCGGGATTGCTGTCGTCGCAGTCTTCGGCGTTGTCGACCATCCCCTCGGGTTGCTCGCAGGCCATCGTCGGATCGTCCTCGGCGTCGGCATCCCCGAACTCGTCGCCGTCGTCGTCCGGATACCACGCCTTCTCCTCACATCCGCCCGTCGAGTCGTTGCCGGAGTCGTCGTCGCCGCCGGCGTCTGCTCCTGCATCCGCCGTCGCCTCCCCGGAGTTGCTCCCCCGTTCGCTCGGCTGCTGGCTGAAGATACATCCGCCCGCCGTCCCCACGACTCCCGCCAGCATTGCCGCCAACCACCATCGCCACCGCATCCCCATCGTTGCCTCCCGCGTCGGTACTGCGCAAACGTTCGAGCAAAGGCCCGCTTCCGGAGCCAAAACGTAATGGAGAGGATGCTCGGGAGCAAATTTCCGCGGGGCGCCCTCCCCGGCGCATCCGCCGGCCGAGGCGCGGGGAACGGCGCTATCGACGAGCCTCGGCCCGCTTCGCTGCCTCGAGGATCACCTCGGGGTCGTCGGCGCCGGCGTGCTCGCCGAGGTACTCGCGCCAGGCCCCGGCGCCCGGCTGGTGGGAGTACAGCTGCATGATGTGATGGACGATGTGGCTGAGCTTGCCCCCCTCCGAGAGCCACCACTCGGCGTAGTCGGCCATCTGGCGGGCGACCTCCCGCCGTGTGGGCGGCTCGCGGTCGACTCGAAAGATCCGACGGTCGGCCTCGGCGAACAGGTACGGTCGATCGTAGGCGGCCCGCCCGATCATCGCCGCCTCGACGCACTCGAGGTGCGATTCGACCGCCTCGAGCGACTCGATCCCCCCATTGATCTCGACGTCCAGCCCCGGAAATTCACGCTGGAGGCGATAGATGTCGTCGTAGCGAAGCGGCGGCACATTGCGGTTGTCGGCCGGGCTCAGCCCCTCGAGCCAGGCCTTGCGCGCATGCACCGTAAAGCGCCGGCAGCCCGCGTCGGCGACGCGGCGGACGAACTCCACCATCTCGCCGAAGCTGTCGCGCTCGTCGAAGCCGATCCGGTGCTTGACCGTCACCGGCAACTCGCACGCCTCGCGCATCGCCTCCACGCAGGCGGCGACCGTCTCCGGCTCGCCCATCAGACACACGCCGATGTCGCCTTTTTGGACGCGCGCACTCGGACACCCCACGTTGATGTTGATCTCGTCGTAGCCCCACGTCTCGGCGATCCGCGCGCACTCGGCCATCCGATCCGGCCGTGAGCCGCCGACCTGCAGGGCGATCGGATGCTCGGCCTCCGAGTAGTCCAGAAGATGCTCGCGATCGCCACGCAGAATCGCCTGCGCGACGATCATCTCGGTGTACAGGAGCGTCTCCCGGGTGAGGAGCCGCATGAAATAGCGAAAATGCCGGTCGGTGCGGCGCATCATCGGCGCCACACTCAACGGCGGCGTCTCGCGGCGGAGCGTCATTCGGCTGCGTGTTCCGGTTCGGTCGAATCTTCGTCGTCCGGGTCCTCGGCGTCGTCGTCGCGCCCGGAGACCTCCGAGGTGACGCCGACTTCCTCGCTTTCACGATACGCCTCGACGACCGACTCGTCGACCTCGACGGTGTGATCTTCGAGCCACTCGTACTCGCCGTCCATGATGTCCCGGCCGACCGAGTACTTGAGCGAATCGGCGTTGTTCCACATCTCGTGAAAGTGCTGGCGGATTCGCCGGGTCGCCTCCCGACAATACAGGTCGGTCAGCTTTTCGGCCTCGTCGGCGTGCGGCGAATCGCGGTCGGCGAGCCATTTCGCCCGCGAGACGGTCGCGGCGATGCCGAACAGCTCCATCCCGATCTCGACGCCCCGAAACAAAAAGGCCTGCTTTTTCTCCAGGCGCGCCTGATAGATCATCATCCCGTGGAACAGGTTCCGGGCCAGCCGCCGACTCGCCCGCTCGGCAAAGCGCAGATGCTTGCCGAGTTCGCCGTACCCCGAGTATTTCGGCCAGACCGACAGCCCGAACCAGCGGCTGGTGTACCACCAGGCATAAAAGAAGGCGATGCCGGGCAGCGCCGCGAGCTTCTCCCCGAGCGTCGAATTCTCGACGAACACACCGGCCACCTCGAGATGCTTGTCGACCGCCTCGCGGGCCATGAACAGGTGCATCACCTCGCTGGTCCCCTCGAAGATCCGGTTGATCCGGGCATCCCGCATCATCCGCTCCAGGCCGTTCGGCGTATCGCCGCGCGCCTCGAGCGACTGGTCGGTCTCGTAGCCGCGTCCCCCCTGGATCTGGATCGCATCGTCGATGATGTCCCAGCCCCGCGTCGAGTTGTATTCCTTGGCGGCGGCGGCGGCGAGGCGAATGTCGTAATCGGGGTCGGTCGCCAGTCCGCTGGCCAGGTCGCTGATCGACTCCATCGCCCAGGATTCGGCGGCGATATCGGCGAGCATGTGGCCGACCGCCTCGTGTTTGCCGATCGGCACACCCCACTGGACGCGCTCATTGCACCACTCCTGGCAGATCTCGAGCGCTTCTTTCGCCGTCCCGACCGCCGCCGCGGGCAGACTCAACCGACCGGTATTGAGCGTCACCAACGCGATCTTCAGCCCCTCCCCTTCTTCGCCGACGAGGTTTTCTTCGGGAACCTCGACGTCCTCGAAGGTCAACACCCCATTTTCGATCGCGCGCAGGCCCATGAATCGACATCGGTGCGGAGCCTCGACCCCGTCCCAGTCGTTTTCGACGACGAACGCACTGATCGCGTCCGTCTCGGTGTTGCGCGCCATCACCACCGTCACATCGCCGAAGGTCCCGTTCGTACACCACAGCTTCTCGCCGTTGAGGATGAAATCCCCCTCCTCGGTCACCTCGTAGGAGGTCGACAGGCGCGCCGGGTCGGAGCCGACGTCGGGCTCGGTCAGCGCAAACGCCGAGATCCACTCGTTGGCGCATTTCGGCAGATACTTCTCTTTTTGCTGCTCGGTGCCGAACAGCTTCAGTGGCTGGGGCACCCCGATCGACTGGTGCGCCGACAGAAGCGCCACCAGGTTCGCATCGTAGCGGCCCACCAGCTCGAGCGCCTTCGAGTATTCGGGCTGGCTGAACCCGAGCCCGCCGTACTCTTCGGGGATTTTCATCCCGAACGCCCCGAGGTCCATCAGCGCCTCGACGATCTCCGGGGGATACTGCCCCGAGCGGTCGATCTGATCGGCGTCGACCTCCTCGTCGAGCAACTGCTCGAGCTTGGAATAAAACTCGACGAACGCCGGCCGCTCCAGCACCGGATCCGGATACGGCGTCACCCAGTCCATGTGAAAGTTTCCGAGAAAGACCTCGCGCAAAAAACTGCGTCCCTGGGTCTTCTGGCGCGAACTCTCGGCAACTTCGCGTGCCTCTTCCTCGGAGACGTCGGGGGATTGGTCTTGATCGGCCATGGTCGCAGGGGGGGCTGTAGTCGCAGGACCCGAAATGAATATTCATTCAGCACCCCAAACATGAACGCACCCGTGCAATTCGTCAAGGGCGCCCTCGGCTCCCCGGCCTCCGCCCGCCTTGACGCTGGAGGTCGCGTGCCAACGGTTTGACGGCGGTACCGAGGAGGATTTCGATCCTCGCGACACGTGCGATCCGAATCGGAACGTACTGCTGGAGGGTAGTTGCCATGAGATCGCTAGCTGGATGGAGGACCCTGTTGGTACTTGCATTGCTGGGCGCCCAGCCGGCCTGCGCGCAAAACTCGCAGGGCGGCCAGGGCGACACCGACCGCTCCGAGGCGAACCGATCCGCCGACCAGCCCGAGGCCGGGCGTCGGGCCGGGCCCGCCGCCCGCAGCCAGGAGCAGCTTCTCGGCGAACTCCCCGAGGTCGTCGACCGGACGCTCCCCGGTGTCGTCGGCCTGACGACCCAGCGGGTGATCGAGTCGGACCCGGGGGGCTTTCCATTCGGCGACCATCCGTTTTTCCGGGAGATGCCCTTCGGTCAACAGTCCCCCGAGCAGCGCAAACGCCGCCAGCGCGGCATCGGCTCCGGGGTCGTCGTCGACGAGGAGGGCACGATCGTGACCAACCACCACGTCGTCCAAGGGGCCGAAGAAATCACGGTCAGCTTCTCGAAGCGCCGCGACCAGCTCGACGCCGAGATCGTCGGCACCGACCAGGCGACCGACATCGCTGTCTTGCGGCTCGAAGATCCCCCCGAGGATCTGCAGCCGCTGTCGTTCGGCGACTCGGAGTCGCTGCGGCTCGGCCAGCCGGTCGTCGCGATCGGCAACCCATTCGGCCTCTCCGGGACGGTCACCTACGGGATCGTCTCGGCGAAGGGCCGCCAGGATGTCGGCTTGGCCGACTACGAGGATTTCATCCAGACCGACGCCGCGATCAATCCCGGCAACTCCGGCGGCGCCCTGGTGAACATGCAGGGTGGGTTGGTCGGCATCAACACCGCGATCCTGTCGCGCAGCGGCGGCTATCAGGGCATCGGCTTTGCGATCCCGTCGACGATGGTCCAGTCGGTGATCCAGCAGTTGATCGAACACGGAGAGGTCCAGCGAGGCCGCCTCGGTGTGCTCATCCAGACGCTCTCCCCGGAACTCGCTGAAGCCTTCGACCTCCCCTCCGACACTCGCGGGGTGGTCGTCTCGCGCGTCGAGCCCGACAGCCCGGCCGCCGAGGCGAACCTGCAGCAGGGGGACGTGATCGTCGCCTTCGACGGCGAGTCGGTCGACTCGGCCAGCGAGCTGCGAAACCGGGTCGCCCACACCTCGCCGGGCCAGCAGGTCGACCTCGAGATTCTGCGCGAAGGAGACCGCCGGGAGATCACCGTCGAACTCGGCTGGCTGGGGGGGGCCGCCGGCGGCCCGCAGGTCCTCGAGCGTCAGGGGAGCCTGCAGGGGCTGGTGCTCGGATCGCTCGACAACGAGGCTCGCGAGAAACTCCAGCTCCCCGACGAACTCGACCAGGGAGTCGTCGTCGAGGACATCGAACCCGGCACGCCCGCCTCCCGGACCGGCCTGCGGCCCGGGGACGTGATCCTGGAAGTCAACCGCCGGCCGATCGACTCGATCGGCGATCTGACGGAGGTATACCGGCAGGCCGAGCGACGGGTCCTGTTGCTGGTCTTCCGTGACAACGGCACCCTGTTTTTGGCGATCCCGAAGACCGAGTGACCCCGACCGCGGCGACGCCTCCTCCTCCCGCTCCTGCGCCGCCCGGCGGGCCAACGGGCGAGAACGCCGGCCGGATCATCCCGGTTGGTTTGACACACTCGGCAGGATGAATAACTTGGGGCTGTACACGGAAATCGTCGGGGTTTGTCTCGCGCTGTCCCTGTCCGGGCCGTGTGTTAGTTGGCTAGCTAATGCACTTTTTCCCCTAACCCGACAGGACTTTACCTATGGCTCTCACTAGTTGGACACCGTACGGCAACGGCAACGACGAGATGCTGATGCGCCGCGGCGACACACCCCAGTCGTTTCGCCGGCTTCAAGGCGAGATGAATCGGCTGTTCGAAAACTTCTTCGGAGGCACCGGCATCCAGCCCCAGGGCCAATCCTGGAGCGGCCTGGCGATCCCCTCGGAGTCGAACGTCAGCAATGTGCGCTCCCGCCAGCCGAACAACCTCGCCGGCCGGACGGCCATCAACACCCCGTCGGCGACGACACCGAACGTCGCTTCGCACTCGCAGACGCCGACGACCATGCCCTCGGGTACGCCGGGGACGGTCTCCTCGCAGCCCGCTGCGGTCGGCTCCTGGCAGTTCCAGTTCAATCCGTGCGTCGAGGTCACCGAAGACGCCGAGACCATCCACGTGATGGCCGAGCTTCCCGGCATCGACCAGGACGACCTGGAGCTGTTCTGCAACGACCACTCGCTGACGATCACCGGCGAGAAACGCCACCAGACGATGGACGGCGACAACGGGAATTTCCTGCAGACCGAGCGCAGCTACGGGTACTTCCGCCGCTCGATCCCGTTCAACGTCGACGTCGACACCGACAACGCCGAAGCCAGCTACGAGGACGGCGTGTTGCACGTGCGCCTGCCGAAGGCCGGCGCCTCGAAGGGCACCCGGCTGAACATCGAGTAACCCCCGGCCGGATGTCTTGAACGACCTCAGCCCCCGGAGGAGAAACTCCGGGGGCTTTGTCTTTGGCTCTCTCCCCGCTTTGACCCTCCGTTCCAGCTCTTGACCACCCCCCGATCGTGATCATGTTGTCCCTCGCGGGCGGGGTCGGGCCCGGATCGCCTACCGGCCGCGCCCCCATGGTGATCGAGACAGATGGATCGGTTGATCACACTGACTCGAATCCCACATCAGGAGGACACCCATGGCTCTGACTCAGTGGAGTCCCTTTGGCAACGACGACGAAGAGATGCCCGCTCGACGGCGCGACTCTCGCGATTCGTTGCGCGAGCTTCATCGAGAGATGAATCGTCTGTTCGAGAACTTCTTCGGCGGAACGAGCATGATGCGACGCCGAGAACCCGGCTCCACGCCGGCCCCGCGCTCCCCCAACCGGTTCAATCCCCGCATCGAGGTCAGTGAAGATTCCGAATCGCTGTCGATCACGGCCGAACTGCCGGGCATGACCAAAGACGACATCGAACTGTACTGCGACGACGAGTCGGTCACGCTACAGGGAGAGAAATCCCACGAGGAATCCCGGGAAGACGAGGGCTTCCACCGCACCGAACGATCCTACGGCTATTTCAAGCGCCGAATCCCCTTCCCGACCGGCGTCGACTCCGAACAGGCCGAGGCACACTTCGAAGACGGCCTCCTGGAGGTACGCTTCCCGAAAACCGGTGAATCGCAGGGCAAGCAACTCGAGATCGAATGACTGACCGACCCGGACGGGCGCCTCCCGACGAGGCGCCCGCCGGTCAGCTCCCCCCTTGCTCGACCCGCAGTTCGATGTCCCAGAGCTCGTCGGCGTCGAAGGAGCTGACGCCGTCGAAGACGACGTAATAGCTGCCCCCCTCGCCGGAGGGCACCGTGTACTCGAGGCTCTCTCCATCCCCCCCTCCCTGCGCGTCGACCCCCGTCACACACCCTCCACACGAACGGGCGAGATAGATGACCGGGTCGTCGAAGCTCTCGACTTCGACGCTCGCCGAGATGGTGTCTCCGGCGTCGGCCTGGACCTGATAGATCGCATCGTTTCCATCCGCCCCGTCGGGTGCACACTCGGTGGGCGCCGTCGAATCGTCGGTCAGCCCGTCCATGTCGATCGTCCCGATCGTCCCCGACCCGACATCCGGGGCCGACGCGCACAGGTCGGCATCCGCGGCGGTCAACTGACATTCTGCCTGACTACACCCGTTGTTGCAGGTGAGATTCCAGGCGTATTCGGTTCCACTGTCGGCGCACTTCGCCACGTTCGACGGCGGGAGACACTCCTGGTGCCCCGGAATGCAGATCGCATCGGACGTGATCTCGAAGTCGACCGAAAAATCCCCCGAACTGCCGGCATCGGTCGAATCGACGACGAGATACACGGTTTCCTGGCTCGTCGTGCGGTAGTACAGCTCCTCGTCGCTCCCCCCTTCGACCAGCGTCTGGCAGGAGCGCTCCCAGTAGCAGTCGCGCAGCAGATACATCCGCGCCGAGTCGACCGTCGTCTCCAGATCCGCGCGCAGTAGATCGTCGCGCTGCAACGCCACCTCGTAGACCGTCTCCGCTCCCTCGGTCTCCTCGCCGACCTGACACTCTCCGACGCTCCCGCTCAGCAGCTCGATGTCGTTCGTCCCGCTGAAGTCTCCGGACTTCGTCTCGCCATCCGCCGCCTGGATCGGGTCGGCACACTCTCCGCCGGTCGGACTGGCGCATCGCGCACCGCCCAGCCCCGAGCGACACTCGGCCGGCTCGCCCTGGCAGGTGTACGTCTCCTCGCCGAGCCCATACTTGCCGCAATACGACATCTCCGCCGTCTCACCGTCCTGACACGACGCATCGCCGGGCGTGCAGTTCGTCGTTTTCACCTCGGCCGTCAAATCCCAGGTTTCCCCGCCCGACGAGGAACTCGTCGATTCGCTGTCGACGACCAGATAGTACGTCTCCGCCTGCCCCCCGCCGTTACGGTAGCGCAACTGCTCGCTCCCGCCGACCGCCTCGTCGACTCCCGCGACGCATCCGTCGCTGTGCTCCGAGGTCGAGCCACATTCGGTCGTCAGATACATCGCACCGTTCATACTGCTTTCGCCGTCGTCGAGATTCGCCTCCAGAACCTCCTCGGGCCCCAGATCCACCTCGAAGACCAGCTCCGGCCCCTCCAGCGCCGTCCCCGCGCACGCCTCCTCGGCCAGCGAGTAGTTGTCGGAGTAAGTGGTCGGGTCGAACTGCCAGGATCCGCCGTTGCCGATCTCGAGGGCCCTCCGACACCCGTCCGATCGACACGCCGCGTTCTGGCAGCCGAGCGAGCAGGCCTGATCGACTTCCAGTTCCGTCCCCGCCTCGTTGCACTGCTGGACGTCCCCGTCGCGGCAAAAGGTCGCGTTCGAATCGCAGATAATCTCGTCGGTCTCGACCTCGAGCGTCGACGCCCCCGTGGTCTCGCTCTCGGAATCGGCGACGAGAAACAACTTCTCGGCACTCCCCGAGTCGTTGCGATAGATCAACTGCTCGGTCGTCTCTTCGGTGTCGACGCCCACCGTGCAGAAACTCGCGGCGTTTCGACACTCCTCGAGCAGATACAGCGAGCCGTTCTGGAAGCTGTCGGCCTCCAGCCGGGCGGTCATCGCGTGATTCGCCTCCAGCTCGATCTCGAAGACGGCATCGGGACCGTCCGAATCCGGCGACTCGCGCGAGAGGCACTCGCCGCTTCCGGGATCGAGGTCGTCTTCGAGCTGCGTCCAGTTGATCTCGCGGGAGAAGTCGCTCGAGGTGTCGACCGGAATCGCCGCGCGGCAGACATCCCCCTCGCGGCGCTCGCACTCGCCGCGCTGCAGATTGCAGCCCTGGTCGCAGATGACCTCCTCGAGGCTCTGGCCCTCCGGTCCGCACACCCGCGCCGAGACGGTGTCGGCGCAGTGGTTGTCGCGGTCGGTACACTCGGCCTCCCGGCGGCGAAACAACATCTCGAAATCGCCCCCGCCCTGCGCCTCGGCGCCCTGCACGATCAGGTGGTGCGTCCCCGCCTCGAGGGTCGCCTGGACGCGCTCGCTCGTCCCCGCCGGCTCGCGGTCCGCACAGACCCGCTCGGTCTGGCGCTCCGCACACCGCTCGCGCAGCGACGCGACGACGTCGAAGCCCGCCTCGGGCTCGACCTCGATGTCGACGTAGCTTTTGGTGTCGAGCTCGAACTCGTAGACCTTGTCGGCGGCGGTCCCCGACTCCGGCGCGCACCGGGCGGTAACCGCCGAGCGCTCCCCCTGCAGCGTGTCGCCGAGCACGCGCGTGCGGTCGCCGAGATCGATCGCCGTCTCACAGGCGTCGAGCACCTCGAAATCGACGATGTCCGCCGCCAACCTGTAATCGATCCCGGCGGTGCTGACGTTCCCGGCATCCTCGACCTCGATCGTGTACACCCCACCCCGCTCGGCGCCGAACCGCTCGTCGATGTGCACCTCGCCCTCCTCGTCGGTCGTCTCCTCGACCCACGTCTCCCCCTCGTCGTCGCGCACCCGCACGGTCAGATCACCGAGTCCGACATCGGGCCGATCATACGAGAGATTGACGATGAATCGACCGCGCAGATCGGCCTCCTGACTGGTATCGAACGCGTAGACGTCGGTGTCCCCCGAGCAGATGTTCGCTCGAACCCTCCGCTGGGAGACGACCGAAAAATAGTCGGTCGCCTCCTCGACGGTGTCGTTCGGCTCGAAGGCATCCTCCGAACAGCCCATCGCCTCCTCGCACGTTCCCCCCCGACAGATCTTGTCGCCCCCGCAATCCCGCGCATCCCGACACGGCCGCGACGGATTCTCGACGCACTCCGCCTGCAGCGTCTCCGGATCGTATTCGCACAGCATGTTCCCGGGACATCCCGACTCGCCGCACTTGTCGCTCTCGGCCACGCAGCTTCCCTCGACACAGGCAAACGTCGGCATGCACTGCTCGGAGGCGTCGCACGTCTCCGGGTTCGTGCACGTGACCGTCTCCGGGTCGCAGACTCCCCGATCGCAGACCACGCGCTGCTCGTCGCAGGCGTTCTCGACGCATTCGCCGCCGTCGCAGTAATATCCGTCGACGCAGCCGGCATCGTCGCTGCAACTATCGGCGTTGACGCAGGCGACCTCCTCGTCGCTGCAGACCCCCCGCTCGCAGTCTTTGGCCTCGCAAAACTCCTCGGCCGACCGACACGCCCCGTCCGCACAGCCGTACCCCTCCAGGCACGCCGGCGTCGGCCCCGACTCGTTGGGACACGTCTCGCGGTTGACACACTCGCCCCCCTCGCAGACACCCCGCACGCAGTCGACCCCGTCGCACGGCGCCACGACGCACTCGCCCTCCCGGCAGCGAAATCCCGACGCGCAGTCGGCCTGCTCCTGGCAGATGTCGGGATTGACGCACCGATTCCCTTCGCAGACCCCGCGGTCGCACAGCCCACTCGACTCGCACGATTCGGTCTCCTCGCAGGTGCCCTCCCGGCAGCGAAACCCGACCAGGCAATCCCGGCTCCCCTGCCCGTCCCCCTCGCCTGCCCCGCCGGCATCGGCCCCGACGCTCCCGGCGTCCGCCGAGCCCACCCCTTCGTCCGGCCCGGTCGGGAGCGAACAGCTCTCGGCGTTGACGCACTCGCCGCTTCCCTCGTCGCAGACGCCGTACTGGCACGAGCCGGCGGTGCAGCCGTCGGTTTGCTGGTTGGGCCCGCACCCCGTGGCGGCGACCATCGCGACCGCAGACACGACGACGAGAACGAAACTCCACGTGCGGGAGAGACTCTCGTCCCGCCCTTCAACTCCCATCGACACCATCGACTGCGCTCCGAACCAAGTTCGACTATGTGACATGAAAGATAGTGTAATACGAACGAATGGAACTATGACGAATGCGAGCGGGATTTTCAACGACGCTCCTCCGGCCGACGACCGCCCCGCGCCCCTCGCGCCCTCCCGGCTACAGGGCCCCGACGTGCACGAGATCGACCGGCAGGCGCCGGGCCCGCGCGGCCGACAGGCCCCACCAGCGCCCGGCCCGGGCCCGGCGGCGCACCCGCGGATCCGCCGCCTCCACCCCCAGCACGCTTCGATACATCTGGCGGGCCGAGGCGCGCTGGCCCTGCACGTCGAGCGCCCAGCCGAGATACAGGGTCGCCTCCGCCCGCCGCGCCGGATCGTCGAGCCGCTCGAGTCCCCCGCGAAATGCCCCTTCCGCCCGCCGCCCCCGACCGTCGCGCAGCGCGAGCAGACCCACGAGCAGGTGCATCGCCGGATCCTCGGGAAAAAGCGCCAGCGCGTGCTCGATCTGGATGAGCAGCCGTTTGGCGCTCTCCCCCTCCTCCGCCTGCAGACACGCCCGCCGATAAAGCTCGAAGGCACGCCCGTGCGGCGTCCGTCCCCACCCGGGCTGCACACAAAACGGGCGTCGCCTCCGGTCCGGCCCCGCCGAGCCGCCGCAGGCAGCTCCGCCGAGCCGAAACGGGACCATCCAGCCGCGCGCCGCGGGAGAGGGGCCGACGCCGACCCAGACGCGCCGTGCGGCCGGCTCGAAGACGACGCTCGAGAGCGTGTCGACCGCGGCCACCGTCCGGCCGGCGAGCCGTTTGCCCGTCTCGGCCGACTCGTGGAAATCCCCGAGCAGCTCGGCCATCTCGGCGACGCCGACACGCCCCTGCCCCGCCCCGAACCGCTCGAGCCGCGCCCGGAGTCGCTCCCGACGCGCCGCGTCGTCTCGCCGGGCCTCCGGGAAGACCTCGATCTCCGCCGACCCCGGCCGCTCGCCGACGAAGGTGTTGGTGTGCACCAGACTCGCCTGCTCGCTGCCCGGCCCGACCAGATGCTCCTCGCCCGGCACCGCCTCGTAGATCGCCACCCGCCCGGTGTCTCCCTCGGTCAGCACCCAGCTGCAGCCGCCCACCGGCGGGTGCTCGCGCAGCAGATCGACCGCCTCCTCGAGGCTCCGCGCCCGACGCATCACCCGGTCGCCGGCCACGCCGATCGGCACGGCATCGAGGTCCGGTCGCTCGACGAGATGCCGATGCGCCGCCAGCGTCAACCCCGCGGCGTTCATCGCCGTCACTCCCCCCCCGAGCAGCCCCGCCGCCGCCACCGCCACGTAATCGAGACCGTCGTCGGGCCGGTAGTGGTGGACGAGCGGCGCACGCTGCCATCCGCCCGGGCCCGGCCCGCCGAGGTTGCGGGCGTGGTAGGTCGTCTCGGCGACCGGCGGGTGCACCACCGCCGAACTCGACCGCCCGAGCGTCGCCCGCCACCTGCCGGGGATGCCGGCCGGCCCCATCATCCGGTGTGCGTGAGCGAGCAGCCACCCGACCGTCTCCGGCATCGCATAGGCGCGCACCAGCGAGTCGCACGACAGCGGGCTCTCCCCGGCAAATGCCTCGAGCACCGGCCCACACTCCTCGCGAAACCGCCGGGCCAGCCGATCGGTGCCACACCGACGCATCGCCCAGTCCGCCAGCGCCTCGAACCGCCCGCCCGACAGCTCGCGCAGCATCCGCGCCACCCGGCTCGCATACGCCGGCACCGGCCCCTCGCCGACCAGCCCGGCGGTCCGCGCGCCCATCCGCCGCGCCATCTCGACCGGGCTGCCGGCCGCCTCGACGAAATACACGCTCCCGCTCGGCGTCTCGACCCGGCCGGCCCCCTCCCCGCCCGGCTCGACGACCCGACAGACCATCTCGGCGCCGGCCTCTCCCTCCCACGAGGCGACCGCCGGCTCCCCGCCGACATGTGTGATCGATCCCGCCATCGGGCGCCGTCACTCGCGCAGAGAAATCCGGCCGAACCTCCATCTCGACGTCCGTACCTGCTGGCCGAACGGATAACGCACCCCGAGAGAGGCGACAAGCCGACGGGCCCGCCGACCCGGATCTTGCATCCTCCCCGCGTGCCTGCATGCTATTAATAGGGTGCGCCGCGCCTCGACATCGCGACCCAGGGAGCCGACGATGACCGACTACATCTGTGCGATCGATCAGGGAACGACCGGGACCACCGTCGTCATCCTCGACGACGCCCTCGAGGTCCGCGCGAGGGTCAACCGCGAATTCGAGCAGATCTACCCGCAGCCCTCCTGGGTCGAACACGACCCGTCGGCGATCTGGGAGTCGACCGTCGAGACCCTCGCGGCCGCCCGCCGCCAGGCCTCCGTCGACGCCGACCAGATCGCGGCGGTCGGCATCACCAACCAGCGCGAGACGACGCTCGTCTGGGACCGCGAGACCGGCGAGCCGATCCACAACGCCATCGTCTGGCAGGACCGCCGCACGCGCGGCAAGATCCGGCAGATGCAAGAGGAGGGCGTCGAGCCGAGCGTCCAGGAGGCGACCGGCCTGATCCTCGACCCGTACTTCTCGGCCACCAAGATCGCCTGGATCCTCGACAACGTCGACGGTGCCCGCCGGCGGGCGGCCCGCGGGGAGCTGGCCTTCGGCACGATCGACACCTTCCTGTTGTGGCACCTGACCGGCGGAGAGGTCCACCAGACCGACGTCTCGAACGCCTCGCGGACGCTTTTGATGGATCTCGAACGCGGCGAGTGGGACGCCGAGATGCTCGATCTGTTCGACGTCCCCGCCGAGCTCCTCCCCGAGATCGCGGGCAACGCCGAGGTGTACGGCGAGGTGCGGGGGGTCGAGGGGCTGGCCGACGGGACGCCGGTCTGCGGGATGGCCGGCGACCAGCAGGCGGCGCTGTTCGGCCAGACGTGCTTTGCCGAAGGCGAGGCGAAGTGCAGCTACGGCACCGGGGCGTTCGTGCTGATGAACACCGGCGACCGGGCGCCCCGCAGCGAGCACCGGCTTTTGACCTCGGCGGCCTGGCAGATCGACGACGAGCCGACCTACTGCCTCGAGGGCTCGGCGTTTCTGGCCGGCGCGATGGTCCAGTGGCTCAGAGACGGCCTCGAGATCATCGACTCCGCCGACGAGATCGAGCCGCTCGCCCGGTCGGTCGACTCGAACGACGGCGTCGTCTGCGTGCCGAGCCTCTCGGGGCTCGGCGCGCCGCACTGGAACCCCGAGGCCCGCGGCGTGCTGTGGGGGATGACCCGCGGGACGAGCCGCGGCCACGTCGCCCGGGCGACCCTCGAGGGGATCGCCCTGCAGATCGTCGACATCGTCGAGGCGATGCAGAGCGACGCCGGCGAGCAGCTCGTCGACATGAAGGTCGACGGCGGCGCGAGCAACAACGACCTGTTGATGCAGATGCAGGCCGACTTCCTGGATGCCCGCATCGTCCGCCCGGCGATGACCGACACCACCGCCCTCGGCGCGGCGCTCCTGGCCGGCCTCGGCGCCGGCATCTACTCGGATTTCGCCGAGATCGAGGAGACCTGGCAGCGCGACCGGGCCTTCGAGCCCGAGATGGATGCGACGACCCGCCGCGAGCACCTCGAGTTGTGGCAGAAGGGACTCGAGCGCGTCTGAGGGGCGCCGGGCTCTGTAGCACGGGCATCTTGCCCTTGCCGCCGCCAGCCCGGCGACGAGCGACGGCTGCAGAGATGAACATTCGCTTAGCTGCTCAGCTGCTTAGATGGCATCCGAAAAAGGACGAGGCCCCGCAATCAAGCGGTGTTTCGACGAGTCGTGTGTCTTCCCCAGAGCGATTCCCGGACGTGAGATCCGGTCGTTTGAGCTCTCAAACGATCTCGTAGCCCCGGTCGCAGGCGACCGAGGGGAGCCGGAGGCCGGGGTATTGCACGGAAACACTGAAAAAAAGGTTTTCTCCGCGCGCTCAACCCCGGCCTCCGCTTCGCTCCGACCGGGGCTACGAAACGAGGCGACCCGAGTCGCCTTATCGTTCCGGTGTTTCGGGGAGCGGATGACTTTTCGGACGGCATCTGCTCAGCTACCGTATGAGTTTGCGTCCCCGCCAACGATGAGCCATTTTGGGGGCGAAGTAGTGTAGTCCCCCGAATCGACTGGACGTATCCCATGGTCGAACAACCGAGACGCGCCGTCTTGCTCGTCCTCGACAGCGTCGGCATCGGCGAGGCCCCGGATGCCGCCGATTTCGGCGACGTCGGGGCGGACACCGTCGGCCACATCGCCGAGACGGTCGAGGGGTTCGCGATGCCGAACCTCCAGCGGCTCGGCTTCGGCAACATCGACGACGTCGACGCCCTCCCGACCGCCGACGCCCCGGCGGCGAATTTCGGCCGCATGCAGGAGCTGGCGCCCGGCAAGGACACCACCACCGGCCACTGGGCGTTCACCGGGCTGATCCTGGACGAGCCGTTTCGGACCTTCCCCGACGGGTTCGGCGACGAGATCATCGACGAGTTCGTCGAGCGCACCGGCTGCGGCGGCGTGCTCGGCAACAAACCCGAGAGCGGCACCGTCATCATCGAGGAGCTGGGCCGAGAGCACGCGGCGACCGGCCTGCCGATCGTGTACACCTCGGCCGACCCGGTCTTCCAGATCGCCTGCCACACCGACGTCGTCGACCTCGAGACCCTCTACGAGTGGTGCGAGATCGCCTACGACATCG
>CAZRLK010000085.1:0-21266 GCA_964600555.1 uncultured Bradymonadales bacterium | reverse complement strand
CTAGGGAGGGATTCGAACCCCCGACCCAGCGGATATGAACCGCTTGCTCTGACCGACTGAGCTACCTAGCCGTAACTTGCTTGTACCTCGCGCGCAGGGCCGCGACGAGACCGGCCCGGAGTATATGGATGTCGGTTTCGGCGTCAACCCGGGAACACCGCCTTCGCGGGGCCGTGCGCAATTTTTGACAGGCCTCTCGGCCGCCGTACACTTCGATTCGAGGATGTCCGCCCGTCGGCGGGCCATGGACGGCCCCGCGCGGGTTCTGCTAGGACGGTTTTCGAGTGGGCGCGCCACCCGGTTCAATCGCAGACCGATTCGACGGAGAGCAAGGATGCGAACACAGCCGATTTTCGACGAGACCTTTCGCCGCGCCACCGTGATCGGGGCGATGGCGTGCGTGACGATCGCGATGACGGCCTGGGCGGCGGGAGCCCAGGAATCGCCCGAGGATGGCGTCCGCGAAGCCGTCGAGTCGGCGGAGCGCGCGGCGGCGACCGAATCGACGCTGCAACGCAGCGACTCCTCACCGGCGGCGAACTCGGGGACGAGCGACCGCGCGCCGGCCCTGTCGACGCTGGGTCGCAGTTTCGCCCCGGAGGATGTCTCCGTCGTGCCGGAGGACTGGCAGGAGGCGGGACTCGACCCCGACCGGGCGGAACGCGTCGGCGATCGCCTCGTCCAGACGCTTCCGGGCGGGCTGGAGGTCGAACTGACGATCGACCCGGACTTGCAAGCACACCTCGAACGCGAGCTGGCCGACTACGCCGTCCCGCACGGCAGCGTCGTGCTCGTCGAACCGGAGACGGGCCGGGTGCTGGCGATGGTCAGCCGCTCCGAGCACCGCCCGGCCATGCCGACCCTCGCCCGCCATGCGGCAGCGCCGGCGGCCTCGACCTTCAAGATCGTCACCGCCGCCGCCCTCGTCGACCGCGCCGGCGTCGAGCCCGACCGCGAGGTCTGCTATCATGGCGGTGCCAGACACCTCACCCGCGCGAACATCACCGGCTCGAAACGCGACGACAAGTGCCGCCACGACCTGGGAGGCGCCCTCACCTGGTCGATCAATTCGATCATCGCCAAACTCACCCACGAGCACCTGAGCCGAAAGGACCTCGAAGTCTGGGCGAAGCGCTTCGGTTTCAACACCGAAATTCCGTTCGAATTGCCCGTCGAGCCCAGCAGCGCCGAGATCGTCGAGGACCCGTTCGAGAGGGCCCGCACGGCGGCCGGGTTCTGGCACACCTACCTCAGCCCGCTTCATGGCGCCCTGATCGGCGCATCAGTCGCGAACGGCGGTTTGATGATGCGACCCTCGATCGTCGAAAAGGTTCGCACTCCGGACGGGGAGGTGCTGGAAGAGTTCGAACCGGAGGTGCTGCGGCGCGTAATGTCCGAGAAGACCGCCGAGCTGCTCGGTGAGATGCTCCAGGGCACCACCTCGAAGGGGACCGCCGACCGATATTTTGCCCACCGCGGCGCCTTTCCCCACAACGTCACCGCCGCCGGCAAGACCGGGACACTCTCCGAAGACGATCCGTACCTGAGCTACACCTGGTTCGTCGGCTTCGGTGAGCACGATCACCTACCCGAACGCAACGCGGCGGTCGGCGGGCTCGTCTGCAACACGCCGAAGTGGCGAATCAAGGGCGGCTATGCGGCCAGCGAGGGTCTGCGCAAGTACTTCGAGTTGCAGAAAAACCGCGCGAAGGCCTCCTCCGACGACACCCTCGCCGCCCAGAAGTGAGACCCGTCGGTGGGATCACGCTTCGCACATCTCCCGGGCCCGCTGTTCGTATCGCTCTCGGATCGCTTCGAGTTCGGCGCCCTTTTCCTCCCACTCGACCATCAGCTCGGCGAGTTCGCTGTCGAGCTGGCCGAACTCCCGGTTGAGCTCCTCGAGATCCTCGTCGCTGCCGTAGGTATCCGGATCGGCCAGTTTTTCCTCCAGCGTCGCCTGGCGTTGCTCGATCTCTTCGATCCGTTCTTCGATCTCGGAGATATCCTCCCGGAGGGACTCGGTCTCTCGGCGCCGCTCTCGCCGAAGCTCCGCGCGTATGCGCCTGCGTTCCTTATTAGAGACGCCTCCGTCGCCGTCCTCCTCGCCCTCCTCTTCGGGTTCTCCCTCGTCGGTCGGCTCTCCGGGATCGCCGCTTCGCTTGTAGCGGTAGTAATCGTAGTCGCCACTGTAGGCGGTCAGGGACCCGTCCTCGATGTGGACGACCTTGTTGACGACGTTGTTCAGGAAATATCGATCATGGGAGATGATACCGACCGCCCCCTCGAACTCCTGGAGGGCCTGCTCGAGGGTCTGGCAGGAGGGAATATCGAGATGGTTGGTCGGTTCGTCGAGCAGCAGACACCCGGCGGGTTCGAGCAGCATCCGAGCAAGCCCCAGGCGGGCCTTCTCACCGCCGGAGAGGACGCTCACGGACTTGTCGACGGAATTACCACTGAACCCGAAGGCCCCGAGCACCGGACGGATCTCCGGATAGGCCTCGTGCGAGGCGACCTTCTCCATCGATTCGAAAACGGTGTCGTTCGGGTCGATCTGCTCGAGTGAATGTTGGGCGAAATAGGCAACGTCGACCCGGTTCCCGGTCTCGATCGCACCGGCATCGGGCGATTCCGCGCCGGCCAGCAGTTTCATCAGCGTCGACTTTCCCGCGCCGTTCGGTCCGACAAATGCAACCTTCTCCCCACGAAACAGGGTGAAATCGACGCCGTCGTACACCTCGTTTCGGCCGTAGGATTTGTCGACGTCGCGCGCCTCGACGACCGTCTTGCCAACCCGCGGGGGCTGGGGAAACTCGAAGGAAACCTCCGAAGTCAGGGGCTCCGAGACCTCGACCAACTCCATGCGCTCGAGTTTTTTGATGCGGCTTTGTACGAGCGAAGCTTTCGAGGCGTTGTAGCGGAATTTGTCGATGAACTCCTGGATGCGATCGCGCTCCTTTTCCTGTTGGCGGCGCTTTTCGAGCAGGCGCTCGCGTAACTCGCGGCGTTTGCGCCGGTAGGTGTCGTAATCGCCCTCGAAGACCCGGAGCTGGCCGTGGGCGAGTTCGGCGATCTCGTCGACGATGCGATTCAAAAAGTACCGATCGTGGCTGATGGTGACGATCGTGCCGTCGTAGTCGTCCAGAAACTGCTCGAGCCACTCGAGGCTCTCGAGGTCGAGATGGTTGGTCGGCTCGTCGAGTAGCAAGACCTCGGGGGCGCCCATCAGCAATCGGCCCAGCAGCGCCCGCATCCGCCAGCCACCGGAGAAGGTGGCAAGTGGCCGATCGAACTCCTCGTTGTCGAAGCCGAGCCCGGCGGCGATCTCGCGGGCCCGACTGTCGATCTCGCCGCCTCCTCGCCGCTGAAAGGTCTCCTGCAGCTCGGCATACTCCGAGCTGAGGCCGACGCTCTCCTCGGAGGAGGCACGCTCGAGTTTCGATTCGAGCCGTTCGAGGCGCTCCTGGATCTCGAGCAACTCGCCGGCCCCCTCCAGGATCACCTCGTGGATCGTCTTGTCGGTGTGCTCCTCGGTGACCTCCTGGGGCAGATAGCCGACGTCGACCGACTTCGGGACGATCACCTCGCCGGTGTCGGGCTCGAGCCGCCCGGCGATCATCTCGACCAGAGTCGTCTTTCCCGCCCCGTTCGGGCCGACCAGCCCGATGCTGGCCTCCCTCGGCAACTGCCAGTCGACGTCCGCAAACAGGGTCTCGGCGCCATAGGATTTGGAGACGGAATCGAGTTGAACCATGGTGGCCGGTAAATTGACACCCTCTCGGGCGCACTGATATCGTGGACGGTGGAATTGTTCGGCTCGATTAGATCGAAGGATGCTTGGCGTCTGTCAAGCGGGGAGAGGAGTGTGGATATCCAAAGACCCATCGTCGCAGCGCTCGTCTGGACGTTCGTGTGTGGAGTAGCCAGTTCGGCCCTCGCCCAGTCGGACTCCGCCGCCTCGGAGGACAAACAGGGAACGTCGACAGTCGTCCTGCAATTCGAGACGAGCAACGTCTCGCAGGAGATTATGGACGCGTTTTATCTCACGCTCAACGAAATGATCGACGCCGATCCCGAGATGCACGTCGTCTCCGGGGGCGAGGTCACAATCGAAGAGTTGAGCGTGACCGTCGGCTGTGATCACAGCGAGCCGGAGTGCCTGGAGAGCTTCCAGAACTACGTCAGTGCCGACCGGATGCTCTTCGGGACGGTGCAGCGCTCGGACGATGTCCATTTGTTCACGCTCAAGCTGTTCGATTTCGGGGAGGGGGAATTCGTCCACACCCTGGCCGAGCGGACCGTCGAGGGCGACCGATCGACGGTCGAGCAAGCGATTCCGGCGGTGGTCGAAAGCTTCCTGCACGGTGATGTCGGCTCGCTCGAGGTCACCGCCCAAAACGCCGACCAGGCGCGGGTATATTTCGACGGCGAAGAGATGGGCACGGCCCCGGTCCAACTCGACGGGCTTCCGCTCGGCCAGCACGCAGTGACCGTCGAGACGGCCGACGGCGCGGAAAAGACCGAACTGGTGATCCTGCGCAACGACGAAACCGAGACGCTGGGTTTCGAATTCGACGCCCCACAGCCGGACCCGGCGGCGGAGACCCGCCAGCCGCCGGTACTCGGCTACTCGGTGGCCGGAGCGGGCCTGGCCGGCCTCGTCGTCGGTATCGTCGGCTCGGCGCAAAATGCCAAATTTCGCAATCAGGCGAGCGAACTTCGGTGTGCCGGCGGTGCTCGTACCTGTAGTCCGTCGGGCGAGGAGCTGACCAGCGAGGAAGTCGCGAGGAGAGCCGAGGAGACCGACCGGAAGGTCACCTCGTCGGCGACCATGTCGGCGGTCGGCTATTCGGTCGCCGCAGCGGGACTCGGTGTGGGCGGCTATCTGCTGTATCGCCACTACTCGGGGGCGAGCGGCCCGGAGCAACAACCGGCGGTCGCCGAGACCCTTCGCATCGCGCCGAGTCCCGAGGGCGTCAGCGTCGGTCTGTCGCTCGATTTCTGACGCGCGCCGACCTCTCGGAGCCGTTCGAGCGCCGGGGCCTCCGCCCCACGCAAATGCCCGACGCCGAGCCATTCGTGTGGCCTCGGCGCCGGGCTTTTTCAGTTCGGTCGACGCTGCTCGGGACCGTCGACTCGTCGATCAGCCGTGGATCCGAGCGAGACCGTAGGCGCCGATGGCCGAAAGCCCCGGGGACTCGTCGCTCCGAGCGAGATACCCGCGAAACGTCGCCTCGAGAGCCTCGCTCTCGTACTCGGTCAACGTCCAGGCCGCGAGTCGGCCGATCTCTGAGTCGTCCTCCTCCTGACTCACGAGCTTTTCGAACAGCCCGACATCGTCCTCGTGGCGAGCCGCCCCGAGCGTTCGAATCGCGGCGACGCGCGTACTTTTCGGGGCCTCGACGTCGAGCGCCAGCTTGCGAAACACCTCGTGGAACGGTTCCCCGATGCGCCGGGCGCTTCGAATGGCACTCCGGCGGACGCGGTCGTTTTCGTGGACCAGCAAGACCTTCAGCAGCCGCTCGTGGCGGTCGCTCGACAGCTCCTCGATATCCTCCATGAAGTTCTCCGGCGGATTGCGAAACGCCTGGTCGACCCGGTCCATCGCCACCTCCGGGGCGACCTCGAGCGCCGCGACGAAGGCTTTCCACTGCATCGAGAGATCACGCGATCCAAAAAACATGCTCAACGTTTCGGCGCCCTTCTTTTTGCCGGCATCGCGCACCGCGGCAATGATCGCCTCTTTGATTGCAGGCCGGCGCGTTCGGGAATTGAATCGAAGGATCCGCAGCGCCTTTTTCGTGCCGATGACGCCCAGTGCCCGAATCACTTCGATTTTGACCTCTTCGTTTTGCTCCTTTGAGATCGAGCGCTCGAGGGTCTCCAGCGAGCCCTCGTCGGCAATCTGGCGGAGAGATCGGGCGGCGCTTCGGCGCATCTTCGGGTTGCCCTCGAACAGCGCCTCACCGAGCAGCTCGACGGCACGTTCGTCGTCCGAGCGCCCCATCGCCTTTGCCGCCTCCAGGCGTTTTTCGAATTTCGTAGTGTCGAACATCTCGACGACCTTCTCGAAGGCCTCCTCGTCGCCGGAGGCGATCTGGAGCTCGAGGAGCTTCTGGCCGAGTGTCTCGTCGTCGACCTTCTCGCGCAGCGAGGCGATCTTTTGGGTCGGCGGAGCGACTTCGTGCTCGAGCAGAATTGCGGCGATCTCGGTGCGTCGTTCGGTCTCCTCCAGTTCCTCGAGCAGTCCGATCAGGCGGTCGACCCCGGATTTGTCGTGCATCTCGAGCAGCCGCACCGCGGCACGCTGCGCGATCTCAGCGTCGTCGTGATCGACGGCTCCCTGCAACACTTCGATGGCCCGTCGAGTGCGTCCCGGCACGCGGCTGATCTCGATGGCGAGCTCGAGTCCGGCCTCCTGGAGCCCGGAGTCGCTCGAATCGATCAGCTCACTTTCGGCGACGTCGAGGGCCTCCGCGCGGGCCGTTCGTCGAAGCGCCTCGAGCGCCAGATTCCGGACGTCCTCGTCGCCGGAGGTCACATGCTCGCTGAGAAGGTCGTACAATGCGCCCTGCTGCCCGGAGACGTACCGAAACACCGCGCGTTGATGAGGGGCGTCGCCCTTGGCGAGCAGCCCCTCGAGGATCTCGCGTTCGACCTCGTCGGGGAGCACACCGATCTGGTCGCGGAGAATCGGGTAGAGTTCGCTCTTGCCGGTCAGTTGGTCGAGCACGAACGATTTCGCATCATCGACGCCCGCCAGATGCAGGGCCAGCCCCGCCGCAAGCCGCACGCCGAACTCGTCGGAGGTCTTGTATTCGGCGAGGGTCTCGTGGTCTTGTTCGCCGGCGAACAAACCCCAGGTCAAAAACGCCGCGCGCTTCGTCTCCAGATCGTCGGCCTCGACGTGCGACTCGACGTGACCTCGAAGCTCCTCGGCCAGTTCGTCGGATATCTCGGCGCCGCCCGTCGCAGGCGCGAGAACCAAAAACAGCAGGCCGAGGCCCAGCAACACAGACTTGCGCATAACGCTTCACTCCTCGTTGGAAACGGAGAACCGAGTGATCGGGCGGAAACTACCAGCGTCGGATTCTCCTTGTCAATTTCGGAGGAGCTCGCCCACTTTCATCGAATCGAGAGACGAATTTGTTGCAGTGGCTCGATGCCGGTGATATCAACGAATCGTGCCTGTGTTCGACGGTCGTAACCCTGCTTTCATCTCCGGCGAGTCCCATGGCGAACTCTTCCCGCTATCTGATTGCGGCACTGACGGCGTTGGCAACGGTGTGTCTGATGGCGTCGACCGCCTCCAGCCAGGACGTCCGACGTTACGGAGAGCAAGGTGGGGGCTCGGACGGCGGCGGGGGCGGCGGAGGCGGTGGCGGCGGCCAGCGCCAGATGACCTACCCCGGCCAGCCGATGCCCCAGGACGACCAGCAATCGGGCAATCAGCAACAATCGAGCGATCAGCAGCGGGGGGAGGAGGACGGCGAGGAGGAAGAGGGAGAGACCGGCTCGTATGCCATCCAGATCCACGAGCCCGGCGAGCGCTTCGACGAGGACGGTGACGGCGGGGAGGAGGAGGACGAGCGACCGGACATCTTCGACCGCCCCGCCAACAAAATCTACAAGGGCATCATCCCCGGCGATCGCGATCAGGTCGAACATCTCGAAAGCGGCAGCGACCAGACCGGCCGCGAGGGCAACCGCCTCACCTGGATCGGGTTTCAGCCCAAGGACGCCAAAAGCCGCGTGTTCGTCCAGTTCTCCCAGCGCCCCGACTACTCCGTCTCGCGCAACGACGAGGGCCGCCAGATCGTCGTCACCCTGGAGCGAACTCGCGTGACGGCGGGCAATTTTCGTCGCGACATCGACACCCGCTTTTTCGACCGCGCCATCCGGCGGATTCGGACCGAGACGGTGGGCAACGGGACGGTCGAGTTGCGCATCGATCTCGAAGAAGCGAAATCGCCGTCGGTCTCAACCGACGGCAACTACCTGTACGTCGACTTCGACTACCAGAAACCCGACGATGACGATGATTCGGGGGAGTGATCCACGCCGACGCTCCGTCGCGTCGGTCGCTCTCACCCTGCTGCCGCTGCTCGGCTTCGATTCCGCCGCGCGCGCCTCGCAGCCTCCCCCGTCGTTCGACTTCAGCCGCGACGCACCGGGTCCCACCCTCGACTCCGACGAATTTTTCGCACTCCGAACGGCGATCGAAACGCTCGACGTTCGCCGGATCGCCCAGGAAGCCGCCGACGGACGCGCCGACGCTTCGCAATGCACGCTCTCCCCGACGCGCGTCGCCTGCCGCATGCTGCGCATCTCGATCGACGAGGCGGACCTCGAGGCCCGACGCATGGTTCGGGAGGACGAGACCGCGACCTTCGAGAAACTCCACTACCGCCCCTCGGACTCCCCGCGGCGCTTTCGGTTCACCGAATTCTCGCACGGCGGCGGCGCGATCGACTTCGAGAACCTCCGAGTCGACCCGCCCGACGAACGCAATCGAGTGGTCGTCGCCGAGGGGAAGGTACGCTCCGAGAGCATCGAACTGATCGACGTCCGCTGGCAGAGCGCCCCCGAGCGCGACGACAGATCCGACGACGACACCGGCGCCGACCCGGCGTTCGAGACGCGACTCACCGCCGATCGAGTCACCTGGTCGGAGGGACGCTGGCGAGCCGATCGCCTGCGGCGGAGTTCTCCGTTTTCCGTCGGGCTCGGCCGCTACGAGTCCGATGCCCCCCGGCCGGCCTCCGGTCTTCTGCCGCCACGCGCCGCCGCCAGCGGTCGGTCGGTCGAACTCACCCCGCGCGCCGTCCACGGCCCCAGTTCGACCGGCCTCACCGCCTCGCTGACCCCGGGCGAGTGGTTTGGCCTCGGACCGCTCGTGCAGACGCCGCCCTCGCTCAACCCCTTCGACGCGCACACCCCCCGCCCCGCGCTCCTCGATGCGCAGCTTCGGTGGAGGCCCGCCGAGCAGACCCTCGGCTGGTCGCTGCTCGGCCACGCACGTCGAGGCTCCGAGTACGTCCACGCCGGCGCGCACCTCGAGGAGCAATCCACCGACCGCTTCTGGCGGACCGCACGCGTCGACCAGCCGGGCGTGCTTCGCGCACGACGAACCTCCCGCGCCGGCATCGCGCTCTCCGGCCCCCGCCACCACCTGCAGCTGTCGCTCGCCCGCCGGACACCCGTCGACCTCGGCGTTCGGGCAGACGACGGCTCGCCGGTCGCGGGCGACGCATTCGCCGCCGGCCTGGAGTTCGCCCTCCAGGAGACCGTCTTCGAGCATCTGGAGCTCGCGGCCGAGCTCGCACACGCCAATCGCGTCTACGAGGCGGCCGCCGACCGCCATCGCAGCTCGATCGCCGGCGATGCCACCCTCCGCATCGGCGCGCGAGAGGCGGTCCACGCCGACGCCGGCGCGACTGCCCTGATGGCAATGGATCTCGCTCCCACCTCCGGCGAGCAGGGAGGGACCTCCGGATTCGACGTCCAGCGCGGCGTGCAACTGGTCGGCCACGCGAGCACGGGAGCGACGGTCACGGGCCGCGCCGGCGAGGCCCTCCATCGCCTTCGCCCGCGCCTGGCCGGTTACTTGGAGATCCTCGGCGCCGGCGGCGAGCCGAGCGCCCCCGCCCCGTTCGCCGCGCCTCCCGCCCGGGTTCCCGGCTGGACGGCCGCCACCGCCGTGCTCGGCCAGTCGCTCGAGTTCCAACGCGCCACCGTCGAGTTTCCGGCCGGAATGCTCGTCGATCGCAGCGACGACGAGAGGCTCGGCCCTCCCGACGCCTTTGGTCGCTTCCGGCTCGACTGGCGCGACTGGGCGCTCTCCGGCGACCTCCGCCACCCGATCGGCGGCAATCACCTCGCCGGCAGCGCCGGAATCGCCCGCGTCGGCCGCCGCGTCGAGGCCGGCTGGCGGCTGACCACCGATCCGACCTCCGCCGGCCTCCGCGCCCGGGCCGATCGCCTGGCGAGCCATCCCCTCGAGGCGCTCCGATTGCTGCAACCACTCGCGGCGGAGCGCGATGGCTCGGCCGGCCTGTTTCAGATGTTGACGCTCGGGACGTCGATCGCCTCGCTGCGCACCGACCTGGCTGTCTTTGCTTCCGGCCCGCACCTGTTCCCCGACGAGGGGCCCCGGCACGGCTTCACTGCCGACCTCACCCGCCCGCTCCCGCCGTTCGGCTGGGGGCTGAACCTCCATGGCGAGTATCTGTCGGCGCAAAATCAGTGGGGGATCGCGGCCGGCCTCGAGACGACCCGGCAGGAAGGGGGGCGATGAGGCCGTCGGGTGTGCCGTCTCAATTCGTCAACTCGTCGTACAGCCGGCGCAACTCGCCGACCGCCGGATGGTTCGGCTCCAGTTCCCGGAGTCGCTCGATGCTGTCGCGCGCGGTCGCCGCATCGCCGGTCCGGATCGCAAAGCGCGCTCGCAACACGTGCACTTCGGGGCTCTCCGGGTCGATGATCGCCGCCGTCCGAAAACTCTCGCGGCACTCCTCGATCACCGACCGGTCCTGGGGCGTCCGTTCGAAGCACGCAAAGGCGTGATACGCCAGCGGCACGCCCTTCCCGGGGTCGTGATCCATCGAGCGCTGGAAACACTCGATGGCCGACTCGAGATCGTCGAGTTTCATCCAGGTGATGCCGTCCCGAAAATAGATGTCGGCGAGGGCCCGGCTGTCGGGGTCGATCGACTGGACGACCCGTGCCTCCTCCGCCCCCCGGCCGCCGTCCGACCGCGCTGCGGCCTGTACCTCGACGACCGCCCGGCTGATCCGTTTGCGTACCTCGAGCGCCTTGCGCGTCAGATCCTTGTCGTCGAATCGCTCGAAATTGTCGGCCCGATAAAACTGTTCGTATTGCTCGAAGCGGCGATTGATCTCGGCGGGCGACGCCTCGCGCTCGAGTCCGAGCACCGCCCACGGGTCGTCGGCGCCGACGACGCGGCCGTGATCGCGGTCGACGACCTGGCGGACCTTCTCGATTTGGGCGCCGTCGATGTCGGGGGGTTCCGGCTCGGCCATCGGATGGACCACGAGAAGCGAGGGGCGGCGGTTGGACGAACGGGCGGTCGATCGCTGATTTAGTGCTACAACATCCACCGGGCCCGGGACAAGATCAGTCGCCACCCCGGCCGCCCTCGCCTCGGATTCGCATCGCAGGCGTACGCACCGCCCCGTCCGGGGCTCTCGGCGTCGCAGCCGGCCTCCAGTCGCCCAGGGGACGAAGAGCTCCTGGACGCGTCCTGTGCGGATCGAGGGCCCGGCGGACGCTCGCCGAATGCGGCCACGACCTGTCGGCTCGATTGACGCCTCCCCGTACCGTTCGGGTCGAAGGGAGGTTCGGGCGAGGCGGTCGCCCGACGGCTTGACCTCGTTTGGGCCGACTGCTATGCCGTATCCGCTTTCGGTGCTCGTCATTTTGTTCGACGGGCACCCTCTTTTGCGCGGGGTTCGCCCGGCGCGATCGACGACGAAATCGACGACGAGACTCGTGGAGACGACGGGAACCGACTTATGTTCGAGCTGGTGGTAGTCGCCCAAAATGGCGGAGCCGACGGAGGCATGGGAGGATGCCTCGGGAGCATGGTCCCATTGATCCTGATCTTTTTGATCTTCTGGTTCATCGTCATCCGCCCGGAACAAAAGAAACAACAGGAACACGAGGACTTCCTCGACAAGCTGAAAGTCGGCGATCGCGTCGTCACCGCCGGAGGCGTTTTCGGCGAGGTGATGAAAGTCGACGACAAGACCGTCAAACTCCAGATCAACCGTGACAACCGCATCCGCGTCCTCCGCCAGCAGATCAAGGGACCGGAATCGGAATATCTCGGCGGTGAAGACGACGGCGACGACGAGGCCGACGAGGAAGACGACCAGTAGCGAGGCGACATCGCGGCGCGGCCGGGGTCGAAGTTCGGCCGGCGGTCCGCTCCGGGTGGACGCCCGATTTTTCAACCGGATACACATCGACCAGATACGCACACCGAACGGAGTTTCGGGCTTATGAGGAGATCGTACAGATGGGGAATCGTCGTCGTGGCGCTGGCCTTTGCGGCCTGGGGGCTCGCACCGACCCTGCTCGATCTGGCGGACGGCTCACTCGACCGCGAGGTCGAGACGTTCGACTCCGAGACGGTCGACTGGGTGATGGAAAACGGCCAGCCACTGACCCTCGGGCTCGACCTGCAGGGTGGGCTGCTACTTCAATACAAGGTCCTCAGTGAAAAGGCCGTCCAGGACAAGCTCGACCGGATGGCCCGCGATGTCGAGGCTCGCCTCGAGGAAAAGGACGAGGACGCCTCCTACGAGGTCACCCACGAGGACGGGGAGTATTTCGTTCGGATCGTCTTCGAGGACGCCGACAATACCTCCCTGATCGACAACGACTTCATGTCCAACTACGCCGGGGGCGGCGCGGCCGGTGGCGGAGGCAACGGCCGGTCGGCGAGCTTCGAGAAGACCACCGAGGGCGACAACGAGATCCACCTCGTGATGCCCGAGGAGTACCGCAACAACTTCAAAGACGACGCCATCGAGCAGGCGATCGACACGATCCGCAACCGGGTCAACTCCCTGGGCGTCACCGAACCGAGCATCACCCGCCGCGGCCAGAGCGACATCGTCGTCCAACTGCCGGGTCTCGGCGAGGAGGACCGCGAGCGCGCCAAGGATCTGATCGGCCAGACCGCCCGGCTTCGCTTCCGGCTCGTCGACGACGACGGCACCGACGAGTTTTTCCGCCAGTTCGAGGGCCAGCTTCCGACCGAGGACCACAAACTCCGGCGGATGGGCGGCTACATCACCGTCACTCACCCCGACAAAGAGACCCTCGACGACTTTCTGTCGCCGAAGACCGACGACGAGCACATCATCGGCTACGAGTACATGGCTCGCTACAAGGACGACGAACAGGAGGAGATCGACGAGGAGGCCTCCTTTTGGCGAGCCCACTACATCTTTGCCGACACCCGGCTGACCGGCGAGCGCGTCCAGGACGCACGGGTATCGGTCGACCAGCAGACCCAGAAGCCGGTCGTCTCGCTGACGCTCGACCGTCAGGGCGCCGACAAGTTCGCCGATCTGACGCGCAATCACACCGACGAGCGGTTCGCGATCATGCTCGACGACGAGGTCCAGAGCGCCCCGGTCATCAACGAGCCGATCCCCGGCGGACGCGCCCAGATTTCGATGGGCCAGTTGCGCTCGTACTCCGAAATCCAGAAAGAAGCCCAGGATCTGGTGATCGTCCTGCGCCACGGGGCGCTGCAGGCGCCGATCGAGCTGCAGTATCAGACGGCCGTCGGCCCGACGCTCGGCCAGGAGTCGATCTATCAGAGTAGCCGCGCGCTGGTGGTCGGCACGATCCTGATCGTCTTGTTCATGCTGTTTTACTACCGCGGCAGCGGCATCATCTCGGTGCTCGCCCTGCTGTTGAACATGATTTTCATCCTCTCGGCGCTCGCCGGGCTCGGCGCCACGCTGACCCTGCCCGGCATCGCCGGCATCATCCTGACGGTCGGCATGGCCGTCGACGCCAACGTCATCATCTACGAGCGCATCCGCGAGGAGGTGCGCGCCGGGCGCGGCGCCCTATCGGCCGTCGAGGAGGGCTTCGACAAGGGCTTTTCGGCGGTCCTCGACGCCAACGTCACCACCGGCATCGCCGCCCTGGTGTTGATGCAGTACGGCACCGGTCCGATCCGGGGCTTCGCCGTCACGCTTTTGATCGGCATCGTCAGTACGCTGTTTACCGCCGTCTTCTGCTCGAAGCTCCTGTTCGACACCTGGCTGTCGGGCAAGGCCGAAGACGCCGATCTGAGCATCTGACGGATCTGCGCCGTGCCACGACTCGACTGACTCGACGTTTTCGCCACTCGCGACGTACCGTTCGGTCGCCTCTCGTCGACTGAACCCGACGACCGAACCGATTGGAGACAGGTCTCATGATTGAAATCATCCGTCCGGATACAGAAATCGACTTTCTCGGGTTGCAGGGGCCCTTCGGCTACGCGTCGCTCGTGGCCGTCGTCGTCTGCATCCTCGCCGCCGTGTGGATCGGACCGACCTACGGGATCGACTTCAAGGGCGGCACCGAGATCATCGTCCAGTTCGACAAGGAGATGACGACCGAACAGGTCCGCGAGGCGATGGAGCAGACGCCCGCCACCCCCGATCAGGTGCAGCGATACGGCGGCGAGGGCTCGACGGAGTTCATGGTCCAGAGCCGCGCCGTCTCCGTCATCGGTCCCCGGCTCGCCGAAAACGCCGACCCCGACGACATCTCCGCCGAATCGGTCGTCGACCGCATCAAAGAGGTCACCAGCATCGAGGAGTGGAACTGGAGCGAGGACAATCCCGACCGGCTCGATTTGACCTTCCCCGAAGGGGCCGAAATCGACGAGCAGGCCGTCCGCTCGAGCGTCGAGGAGCTGGGGCTCTCGGAGGTCGAATTCACCCGGGAGTCGGCCGGCGCCATCCCGAAATACGTCATGCGTTTTCAGGGCCTGCAGCCGAGCATCGAAGCCTCCCTCCAGCAGGCCGCCCCCGAGGCGTTCAACCCGGATGCCGCCGACAGCCAGGCCAAGATCAAACGCCTCGAGACGGTCGGCCCGCGCGTCGGTGAACAGCTTCGAAACAGCGGCATCCTCTCGATCATCGTCGCCCTGTTTTGCATCCTCATCTACATCGGCTTTCGCTTCGATCTGCGCTACGCCCCCGGCGCCGTCGCCGCCCTCGGCCACGACGTCGTCATCGCCGTCGGCTTTTTCACCTTCACCGGCCTCGAGATCTCGCTGCCGATCATCGCCGCGCTTCTGACGATCGTCGGCTACAGCCTCAACGACACGATCGTCGTCTTCGACCGGATCCGCGAGAACATGGAGACCGCCGGCACCACGCCCATCGGCGACGTCACCAACCGCTCGATCAACGAGACGTTGAGCCGGACGCTGATCACGAGTCTGACGACGCTTCTGGCGGTCGTCGCGATCGCCGTGCTCGGCGGTGGCCTGATCCAGAACTTCGCGATCGCGCTGATCGTCGGCGTCGTGATCGGGACCTACAGTTCGGTGTTCGTCGCCTCGCCTGTCATGCTCAACACCGACGAGCTGCTCAAAGAGTGGCGCGAGGCCCGCGAGAAGGCCGAGAAGGCGGAATCCTCGGCGGCGATCTGAGAACCGCTCCCGCACGTCCCGACGGGGGGCGACGAGGTTCGGCGTGATGTTCGAGGGTTTACGAGTTACCCTCGAGTTCGTAGGCATCACGCCAGAATCTGGTACGACTCGCTGTGTGTCTGATCGCCCCTCGTTGCCGGAAGTGTTGTCGGTATGGCTTCGACCCGATGGACGTTGCGCGCCCCGGAGGCCGACGGCTGGCGCGAGATCGCCGACGCCCACGACCTCCACCCGATCGTCGCCCGCATCCTCGCCCGCCGCGGCTTCGCCGATCCCTCCGAGCTCGACGCCTTTTTGAACCCGAGCCTCGGCCGGATGCACGATCCCGGCCTGATGGCCGACATGGACCGGGCGGTCGAGGCGTTGACCGACGCCCTCGCCGACGGCGGGCGCATCGTCGTCCACGGCGACTACGACGTCGACGGCATCGCCAGCACGGCCCTGCTCGTCGAGTTTCTCCGCGAGCTGGACGCCGAGGTCGACTACGAGATCCCGCACCGCATCGACGACGGCTACGGGCTGAGCCGCTCGCGCGTCGAGCGGATCGCCGAGCGCGGCTGCGATCTGTTGATCACCGCCGACTGCGGGGTCACCGCCCACGACGAGATCGCCGCCGCCCGCGAGGCCGGCCTGCAGGTCGTCGTCATCGACCACCACACCGTCCCCGACGAGCATCCCAACGCCACCGCCCTCCTCAACCCCCACCGCGACGACTGCCAGTTCCCGTTCGACGGACTGTCGGCCGCCGGCGTCACCTTCAACTTCCTCGTCGCCGTCCGCCGGGCCCTCCGCCGGGCGGACCGGTTCGCCGCCGACCAGCAGCCCTCGCTCAAGCCGATGCTCGAGCTGGTCGCCCTCGGCACCGTCGCCGACGTCGTCCCGCTGGTCGACGAAAATCGCGCCTTCGTCAAACGCGGCCTCCAGAAGCTCGACGAACGCCCCCGCCCCGGCCTCCGCGCCCTGCTCGACGTCGCCGAGGCGGGCGGACGCGTCACCACCAACACCATCGGCTACAAGCTCGCCCCCCGGATCAACGCCGCCGGTCGGATTGCAGACGCCACCGCGTGCGTTGAACTATTGACCACCCGGGAGCGCCAGCGCGCCAACACGCTGGCCGTCGAACTCGACGAGCTCAACGCCGAGCGCCGCGAGCTGCAGAGCCGCATCGTCGACGAGGCGCTCGAGCAGGTCCGCGACCGGGAGGTCTCGGAAGCGAGCGTCGTGGTCGTCGACGGCGAGGGGTGGCACCGCGGCGTGCTCGGCATCGTGGCCGGCCGCCTCTCCGATCGGTTCCATCGCCCCGTCGTCGCCCTCGAGCGCGGCGGCGAGCTGGTCGAGGGGAGCGCCCGGAGCATCGACGGAGTACACCTGGTGGAGTTGTTCGAACGCATGGACGATCTATTGACCCGCTACGGGGGCCACGCCGCCGCCGCCGGCCTCGCTTTGGCCGACGACCGGCTCGAGGAGTTTCGGCGCCGCGCCGGCCGCGAGCTCGACGCGATGCTCGAGGGCCGCTCGATGCCGGCCCCCTCGGTCGAGATCGACGAGCGCGTCCGGCTCGGGGAGCTCGACCGGCGATTCGTCCGGGATCTGCACCGCCTGCGGCCCTTCGGCGCCGGCAACCCCGAGCCGATCCTCGCCTGCGAGCAGCTCAAGACCCGCAGCGCCCGCATCGTCGGCGACGACCACCTCAAGGGCACCTTCACCGACGGGACCGGCGAGCTGGGCGGGATCGGCTTTTCGATGGGCGAGCGGATGGAGATGCTCGACACCCCCGTCGCCGCCGCCTTCGTCCCCCGCTGGTCGGTGTTTCGCGGCCACGGCGAACTCGAGTTGCACCTGCGGGACCTGCGCCGCCCGTCGAGCGACCTGTTCGACCGGACGCCCGCCGCCCCGCACGACGACGAGGAGGACTCGTGAGCAGACGACGCCGACGCCGCTCGCACCGCCGCAAAAACCGCGGCTCCCCGAACTACTGGCTGATTTTGGTGCAGGTGTTCGTCTTCGCCGCGGTGCTCGTCTTTTTGATCATGTTTCGCGACTACCTGGCCCTGAGCGCCAGCAACGTCGTCGAGGGCCTCAGCGGCGACGACCTCGACGTGCCCGCCGAGCAGCAGGAAAACGCCGACAACCCCCGCCCCGACGGCCAGCCCGACCTCGAGACCCCCGCCGACGAGTCCGAGACGGAGACCGACTCCGACGACGAGTAACCGGGGCCCGCCACCGAATCGCCGGCTCTTCGAGCTCCGCCCCGACATCCTCGCTCGTCGTTCCTTGTTCCCCGTTCGTCGCCGTCCTCCCCGGCCGGCGTTGACGCGGCCGCACGTCGCTCCAATACTATCGCCACGTTCGCGACGATACGTCGAGAAAACTCGCAACCGGGAGATTTCATGACGGGGCGCACGTTGTATCGGTCCTTCGCCACGCTCTTGTTTGCCTTCGGCCTGGTCGTCTGGCTCGGCGCCTGCTCGGGCACCGACGATGCCGACGACGACAGCTGCGAGCCGGGGACGACCCGCACGTGTGAGTGCAGCGACGATTCGAGCGGCCAGCAGACCTGCGGCGACGACGGCTCGTGGGGCATCTGCGAGGATTGCTCCTCGGACGACGGCAGCGACGACTCGGACGACGGCAACGACGACTCGAGCGACGGCAGCGACGACGACTCGAGCGACGACGGCAGCGACGACTCGGACGACGAAAACCAGTGCGCCGCGATCGACGAGAGCTGCAGCATCGACAGCGATTGTTGTTCCGGCAATTGCGACGGCGTCGCCTGCCAGTCCGAATCGGCCTGCAAACCCTACGGCGCCTCGTGCACCTTCGATTCGGACTGCTGCTCGCTCGAGTGCGACATCTTGTGCGAATAACGGCCACTCCGACCCTCTGCATCCGCCGGTCCGCTCGGAACGAATTCGCTCAATTTGGACGTGTGAACTTACAGGACGGGAGTCGACGATGCGGCGCTGTCTGTGGCTCGTACTCTTGCTCGGCGCAACTTCGATCGGATGTGTCACCTCGAGCCGTGGGATTCCCCAGGCGAACATCCCCCTGCAGAAAGCCGACTACACCATCGAGGAACGACGCACGGCCGAGGTCTGCCACGCCTACATCTTCGGCATCTCGCCGCTGCGGATTTTCGGCATCGACAAGGCCGCCTCGGTGCCGTCCGCAGATGCGGGATTCGGGGCGCTGCTGTACGCGATCGGGGCCCGGGCCGGCTGGTCGGCCGAAACGGGCGCGGCGATGTACGAGGTCCTCGAGGAGTTCGACGGCGAGTACACCCACGTGATGGCCCCGAATGTCACGACGAAGTTCACGGGTGTCGGTACGCGGTCGGTGCCTCTGTTCGGCGAGCGCTGCGGGCAGGTTCGAGCCCACGCCGTCACCGTCGAGGGGCCGTTCGCCCCGCCCTCCGAGCGCCGCGCCGGGGAGAACCGCCGGCCCGCGCAGCCTGCCGCCTCCTCCGGGTCGACGAACGGCGGACCCGGTGAGGACCGCGAGGAGGCGGCGAGCCCGGGCATGGACGACGAACAGGTCGAGGCGGTGCTGGCGCGCATCGACGCCCTCGAGCAGGCCGGCCAACGCGCGAAGGCACTCGCAATGTTGAGGTCCGAGCACGACGAACAACCGGACGCCCGCCTGACGCTCCGGATGGCACGCCTCGAGCTGGCGCTCCAGGATTGCAAACAGGCGGCCGAACTCACCAGCCGCATCGACGCCCAACCGAACGCCGACCGAATCGACGACTCGAGCGTCGCGAATCTCTGGGAGACGATCGCCGACCAGTGTTCGGCCGGCGAGGGGAACCGGGAGAGCTCTGCCGAAAAGGAGGAATCGGCGACTGCCGAGAAGGACGCATCGGCGACCGACGAAAACCCATCCACCGGCACGGACGATCATGAAACCTCCGAGGCCTCGAGTGACGAAGGGGCAGCACAGGGAGAGCCGCGCGTCCTCGTCTCCAGACCGACTCAAACCCGAGGAGCGGGCCGGCTCGACCTCGCCGAGGTACGCGACACGTTGCGCGAGGCGAACGACGAATTCGAGAAGTGCTATCGGACGAGGCTCGAGGAGGAACCAGCGGCTTCCGGGAAAATCTGGCTCGACCTGACGCTCGCTTCCAATGGAGAGCTCTCGCTGGCGAAGTCCACCGGCGATACGGTGGGCGGGCAGATCGCCGCCTGTGCGACCCGGGTTGTCGAGAACCTCGAGTTCCCGAGCCCGAGCGGTGGCTCCGTGTATCTCAAACAGACGTTCGAGTTCCGGACCGGTGAATGACCCTCACTCCCGCGGCGACTCCTCGCACCTCGTCCACGTCGCCGCGCCGACGGCCAGCCCGACCTCGAGACCCCCGCCGACGAGTCCGAGAAGGGAGACTGACTCGACGCCTCATAGCCTTCGGGAGTAGATGAGATGTCCACCACGACTCTGGTCGCCATGCTCGGTGCCACCCGCATCCTCATCGGGATCACCCCGATCGTGGCGCCGCGCTACGGGATGAAGCTGTTTCGCTTTCCCCCCGAGCACGACAACCCGACCGGCCGCCTGATGGGCCGGCTTTTCGGCGTCCGCGACATCGGCCTCGGCGTCATGGCCCTGCTCGCTGCCGCCTACTACCCGGCCTGGCTCGGGTTCGTCTGCCTCTTCAACGCCGCCCACGATGCCGGCGACGTCCTCTCGTTTGCCATCCCACTCGTGCGCCGCCACGACATCGATCGCAGCGCTACCCTCGGACTTGCCGTCGCCGGCCCCGCCGTCGCCCTCTGGCTGTTCGCCTGGTCGCTTCTGTGAGCGTCGGCGGCGCCGCCCAATGACCTTTTTGGGGCGTCGGCGGCCTCGCCGACGTTGAGAGCGCCTCACCCCCACGGTGACTCCTCGCGCCTCGTCCACGTCGCCGCGCCGACGGCCAGCCGACAGGCCGCCCGGGGCTCGGCGATACACAACAGCACGTAGCCACGCCGCCGGGCCGCCTCGCCGAGTGCCCGCGGCGGACGGCGGTAGGCGAACACCTCCTCCGGCCCCTCGCCGGCGTCGACACCCGGCGCCTCGAGGATCAGCCCGGCGCATGTCCCGCACGTGCCCGTCAGACAGCCCGTCGGCAACACGATGCCGCGCGACCGTGCCGCCTCGACGACCGTCTCGTCGCCGGCCACCTCGAGCCGCTCGCATCGCCCGTCCTTCCACTCCAGCGTCATCTCGTGGCTCGCTGTGCGGTCGCTTTGCTCGGCCATCGCCATCGTCTCGTCTCGGAGGATCCGACTGCGTTCGAAATCGTGCGCCGCCAGACTACATCCCCTTCCGGCTGCGATCGACATCGCGCAGCGTCCGATCGGCGCCCCTTGCGAATACCGACGCAACGAAACTCTCCCCCCCGGTCCGCGCTTCCGGGAACCCTCCGAGTCGTCGTCGCGCGTCGGTGCCAGCACGTCTCACCCCCGAGCCGGGGGGAGGGGTCCCCCCCCGGGTCCCCCTTCCGGCCCCCCGAGAAATTCCGTAGCGCGTCGGTGCCCCCCCTTCTCACCACCGACGAGACGCTACAGCGTGCCGCCGTCTCCCCCTCTCGGAACCGACGCGCCGCGAAATTTTTCCGTCCCGAATGCTGCGACCACCGATCACCGGGAGGGGATCCCCCCCGGGGCCCCTCGCGACCCCCGTTTGGCGGCGATTGTCGACGACAACGCCGCTCGTTTACGTCGCCGACACCGCCGCTCATTCAGAATGAAGCTCATCCGGCGGGTGCCGATGGCCTGACACGTGTCGGCGAGGCCGCCGACGAGGGCATCGTGGTCACCGATCCGATCGACACCGAGGGGGCCGAGTGGCTTCGAGCGCAGTTCCGGGAGCGCTTCGAGGTGCCGCTCCGCCAGGTCGCCTACAGCCAAACGGATCCCATCTTCGAGGGATTGAGCGAAGGACGGCATGCTCATCCGCACGCATCTTTGCATTCACGTGGTCCGCAGCGACCCACCATCTTCTCGAGTGATCGCCTCGACCGCCGGGCGCGGCGGGCAATCGTCGTGGAAGTCCGGCCACCGGGTTCTCGGTTCGTCGAACGTCGAGCCCTCTCCGGGGT
>CAZRLK010000084.1:0-21288 GCA_964600555.1 uncultured Bradymonadales bacterium | reverse complement strand
GCGCTGGTGCGCATCGAGCTCCGTGAGCAGGGCCCGGCCGTCTCCGCCCTGACCAGCGGCACACAAGAGCGACAGGACCGGCTGGACCAGCAGAACGGGCCCTCTAAGCTCACGCACCACAAGCTGCTGCTGACCGGCGACTCGGCCCAGGTGAAGCAGTTTCTTGCCGATCACCTGACGGACGAGCCGTTCTTCAGCCAGTGGCACCAGTTGACTGCCGTGAAGCAGTGATAATCTAGGGCGTCAGGTCGACAATCTCGGCATCGAGCGCCTCGGTGTCCAGGATGGCCACGGAGCACCGGCCCACGACCCAGCCGCAGCACTCGCCGGGGGTGGGGTACAGGCGGCTGGTGTCGGGGCGGCGAGGGGCCGTCGATCGGGGGAGAATGGCGGCGATTTCGGTCGGCGCGCCCCACGGTGGAATGTTGACGGGTTTTCGGGTATTGCGTAACGTATCGGGTCGGTCGCCGCCGGATCTGGAATCTCCGGATGTAACCTCGATTTACGGCAACTGGGAGAACCGACATTGAGTCGCCCTCAATCGCAGTCGAACGGATACGTTCTCAAGTTCATATCCGGCAAGTACCAGGGGGGAGAGTTTCCGCTCGAGATGGGCGAAGAGATCGAGATCGGCCGATCGAGTGAGTTGGACATGGTCCTCGTCGAGGACATGGTCTCCAGGCGACACGCGCGGATTACCGCCCAGAACGGCACACTCGAGATCGAGGATTTCGGCAGTACGAACGGGACGTTCGTCAACGGCAAAAAGGTCAAGAAGACCGAAATCGAGGAGGGCGACCGGATTTTGATCGGGACGAGCATCATCAAGCTCGTCGAGCAGGACGAGCCGCTGGAGTCGGCCGATCAGAATCTCGAGGCCCAGAGCGACCCGAACCAGCCCCAGCAGCACGACCAGGCGGAGTCGCCGACGACCGGCCAGGCCTCGCCGGTCGGCTCGACCGAACCCCAGGAGCTGGACCAGTCGGGCGGGATGCCGGCGGCGAACAAGACCCACGCCGGGACGCCGGCGATCGAGACCGGAGAAAACCAGCAGCCGGGCGGGGGCAGTTCGGGGGCGACGCTGACGGGCTCGATTTCGGGGCTGATCGAGGAGGTGCCGCTGCCGGACCTTTTGCAGTTGTTTTCGACCAGCCAGAAATCGGGGGTGCTGGTCGTCCACAGCGACGACGTCGGCAAGGTGTATCTGCGCGACGGCCGGGTGTATTACGCGACGATCAACGACGACCCGGACATCTCGCCGCACAAGGCGTTTTACCGAATGCTCGCCTGGGAGGAGGGGACGTTTTCGCTCGAGCAGGCGACCGACGAGGCGTTCGACGACGAGATCGACGAGTCGATCGAGAACCTCCTGATGGAGGGAATGCGCCAGCTCGACGAGATCCGGAACCTCGGCGACGACGTTCCGGATTTCCAGGAGACGCTCGAGGTGAACAAGCCGCTGGTGCCGCCGCTCAGGAGTCTGACCGACGAGCTGCTCGATACGCTGCAGCTGGTCTACAACTACAACAAGGTCTCGGCGGTGCTGAACAAGAGCCTGGCCAGCGACCTGGAGACGATGCAGGACATCGTCCACCTGATGCGCAAGGATTACATCAGCGTCCA
Source organism: uncultured Bradymonadales bacterium (assembly GCA_964600555.1). Lineage (GTDB taxonomy): Bacteria > Myxococcota_A > Bradymonadia > Bradymonadales > Bradymonadaceae > CAJXPB01. The sequence continues at coordinate 19,665 of CAZRLK010000084.1, read as the reverse complement.
GGAGCAAGAGTAGTCGGCCCGCCCGAGCGACCCGAGAGACGTCATCGAGAGGCAGCGAACGGGGGGAGGAGTCGACCTATCGGTCGAATGGACCCGACGTACGCGCGAGCCGTGTGATGAATGACCAGATCCGCGTTCCCCCCCACAACGACGACGCCGAGCGCAGCCTGCTCGGGGCGATTTTGCTGGACAACGGCCTGATGGACTCGGTGTTGACGAAGGTCGCCCCGAAGGATTTCTACCGGGAGCGCCACCGGCACGTCTTTCGGGCGATGCGCGAGATCCACGAGGAGGAGGGCCAGGGGAGCATCGACGTCATCACGCTGGGGGATTACCTGTCGGCCGAAGAGAAGCTCGAGGCGGTCGGGGGGGCGAGTTTTCTGACGCGGCTGTCGAACGAGGTGCCGTCGGCGGCGAACGCCCAGCAGTACGTCCGGATCGTGCGCAAAAAGGCGATGCTGCGGCAGTTCATCTCGGCGACCGGCTCGCTGATGGAGGAGGGCTACGAGGACGTCGCGGACGTCGACTCGTTTCTGGACCGGGCCGAACGCGAGATCTTCGAGATCACGCAGACGGGGGTCACCCAGGAGTACGCCAGCATCTCGAGCGTGCTGGAGACGGCCTTCGAGCAGCTCGAGGCGCTGTACGAGACGGACGCCTCGATCACAGGGGTGCCGAGCGGGTTCGCGGACCTCGACGAGTTGACGGCGGGGTGGCAGGAGTCGGACCTGATCATCATCGCCGGACGGCCGGGGATGGGCAAGACGACGCTGACGTTGAACATGGCGGCGCATGCGACGATGGAGCGCAACGTGCCGGCGGCGTTTTTCAGCCTCGAGATGTCGAACACGCAACTGGCGACGCGGCTTTTGTGCTCGGAGGCGCAGGTCAACCAGCGGGACGTGCGATCGGGGACGGTCACCGAGCGGGACTGGTCGCAGTTGATCAAGGCGGCGGGCAAGCTCAACGAGGCGGAGCTGTTTTTGGACGATACGCCGGCGTTGACGATCACGGAGTTTCGCTCGAAGTGCCGGCGGCTGAAGGCCGAGGAGGACGTCGGCATCATCTTTGTCGACTACCTGCAGTTGATGCAGGGCAGCGGCGGGCACGACATCCGCGAGCAGGAGATCAGCGAGATATCGCGAAGTCTCAAAGGGATCGCCAAGGAGCTCGAGGTGCCGGTTTGCGCGCTGGCCCAGCTCAACCGGGGAGTCGAGTCGCGGGCCGACAAGCGGCCGAAACTCCGGGATCTGCGGGAGTCGGGGGCGATCGAGCAGGATGCCGACGTGATCTGTTTCATCTACCGCGACGAGTTCTACAACGAGGATACCGAAGACAAGGGAATCGCGGAGGTGATCGTCGGGAAGCACCGCAACGGGCCGGTGGGCGACGTGCGGCTTCGGTTTTTCCCGGAGTACACGCGGTTCGAGAGTCTGGCGAGCGAGTACGAGTAGGTGAGGGGTTGGGGGCTGCGCCCGGGGATACGAGGGCTTGGCGTTGCTTCGCCCGGGGCGACGATTAGCGACTCCCGAGCTCCGAGACGGGCTGCTCGGAGCTGCCGACGAGATCCTCGATGGCGTCGGGCTCTTTCGGGCAGGCCTTCGAGAGGTTTTCGTGGCCCTGTTCGGTGACCAGGATGTCGTCTTCGATGCGGATGCCGAGGCCGCGAAACGCCTCGGGGATCTCGTCGTCGGCGGCGGGAAAATACAGCCCGGGTTCGATCGTGACGACCATGCCCGGCTCGAGGGCTCGCCATTCGTCTTCGTCGTCGTGGTAGGGGCCGACGTCGTGGACGTCGATGCCGAGCCAGTGGCCGACCTTGTGGGGGAAGTAGTCCTTGTAGTCCTCCTCGTCGATCAGCTCGTCGATGCTCCCTTCGAGGATGTCGAGATCGACGAGGGATTCGGTCAGCCGCTCGACGGTGCGTCCCTGGAGTTCGTCGAACGGGAGGCCGGGCTCGACGTCGTCGATGGCGGCTTTCTGGGCGTCGAGGACGGCGCGGTAGACGTCGCGTTCGACCGGCGAGAAGCGGCCGGAGGCGGGAAACGAGCGGGTGATGTCGCCGGCGTAAAATTCGAGTTCGCAGCCGGCGTCGACGAGCACGACGTCGTCCTCGCCGATCCGATCGCGGTTGTCGGTGTAGTGCAGGCAGGTGGCGTTGTCGCCGGCGCCGACGATGCTCGGGTAGGCAGGGAACTCGGCGCCGTGGCGCTGGAACTGGAATTCGAGCAGGGCCTGCAGCTCGTACTCGTGCATGCCGGGCCGGCAGTGGCGCATGGCCATCACGTGCGCCTCGGCGGTCACCTCGTTGGCCCGGCGCATCAGGGCGATCTCCTCGGGGCGTTTGTGCAGGCGCAGCTCGTACAGCGCATCGCGAGCGTCGACCAGGCAGCGGGGGGCGGCGGAGGGTTCGCTGCGGCGGTGGCGCAGGTCGTGCAGCCAGCCGGTGATCTTGCGGTCGAAGCTCTCGTCACGGCCCAGCGTGTAGTACAGTCGCTCGCGGTCCTCGAGAAACTCGGGCAGCCGCTCGTCGATCTCGTCGACCGGGTAGGCGACGTCGGCGCCGTATTCGGCTTCGACGCCCTCGGGGCCGGGGCGGGTGCCGTTCCACAGCTCGGCCTCCTCGTCGCGGGGCCGGACGAACATCGCCACTTCGCCGTCCGGGTGGCCCGGGGCGACGACCAGGACGGCGCCGGGGCCCCGGAAGCCGGTCAGATACAGGATGTCGCTGGAGGGGCGGTACGGGAAGTCGGTGTCCTTCGATCGCGACTGACGGGGGTTGGCGGTGAAGACGGCGACGCTGTCGGGGCCGATGGCGTCGATGAAGTCGTCGCGGCGGCTGGCGAAATGCTCGGGTTCGAGCGAGTACATGGCGAGGCCTCGGTTGGAAGCATCCGACCTAATTCGCGCATGCTTCTAAGATGTTCGTCCTTCGAGCGCAAGCGCGCGGAGGGAGGTGGAAACTCCCGGCGCGAGTGACTAGGTTGGGGTCGCCCGTCGGTTGTGACCCCCGCCCCATCGGTATGCCATGCGACATCTCACGGAGTTTCACGACGCGTTGATTGCTCTGCCGTCGGTGATCGCCATCGACGCGCTGGTGGCGGGGGGGATCGAGGCGGTGCCGGAGGCGCTCTCGCGGGCGTTGAGACACGACCAGGTCGGGGAGGCGATGGAGGAGGCGGAAGCCTGGTATCGCGAGGGGGGAGAGGAGCGCATCGAGGCCGGGATCGCATACGCCCTGTTGCTGGAGGGCTGCGATCTGCTCGACGAGGCGGTGAGTCTGGCGGAGGAGCTTCGGGGGGAGACGGACCGGCCGGCGGTGAAGCTCGTCGAGGCCGAGATCCGGCTCGAGCGCGGCGAGGAGGAGCGGGCGGAGGCGATCCTGGAGGAGCTGGCGCCGGGCGGGGAGAGGGCGGGGAGTGTCGAGGCGTCGGTCTGGGGGTTCGCCGCCGATCTGCTGCTCGATCTCGGCCGCGACGAGGAGGCGATCGACTGCTACGAGGCGGCGGTCTCGGGCGGTACGGACAACTACGAGACGGTCATTCGGCTCGCCGAGCTGCACCGCGATCGGGGCAACTGGCGGCGGGCGGCGGAGTGTTTCGAGGGGGCGGCCGAGTTGGGGGGAGACGTGATCGGCCCCTGGAAGCGGGCGGCGGAGTGTTGGCGGCAGGCCGGGCAGTTGAGTCGGTCGCTCGATGCGCGGGCCGAGGTGCTCGAGCGTCGCTCGGGCGACGCGGAGACGTGGGCAAAGCAGGGCGTCGGATATCGGCACGTCGGGAAGATCGACGAGGCGATCGCGGCGTTCGAGAAGGCGACCAACCTCGCTTCCGAGCGGCCCGAATACTGGATCGAACTGGCGCATACGCTCCGCCGCGCCGGGCGCGTGGACCGGGCGATCGACGGGTACAAGCAGGTGCTCGAATTCGACGGGGCGTTTGTGGAGGCGCTGGAGGGGCTGGCGGCGGCGGCGCTCGAGCAGGGGGATCTGGCGCTGGCCGAGCAGACGGCCGGAGAGGCGGTCGAGGCGGACGACGAGCGCGCCGAGGCGTGGTATCTGTTGGGGAGGGCGCGGCGGCGGAGCGAGACGCTCGAGGGGGCCGAGCAGGCGGCGCGCCGGGCGGTCGAGCTCGACGGGGAGGAAGCGCGGTATCACCGGCTCGTCGGTGAGATTCTGCTGGATGCCGGGCGGGTCGAGGAGGGGTTCGAGGCGCTCGGGCGGGCGGTCGAGCGGAGCGAGGCGCCGGCCGAGATCGTCGTGCCGTTTGCGCTGGCGCTTTTGCGAAGCTCGGAGTACGGGCGGCTGCGCGAGCTTCTGCAGACGGAGGCGGACTGGGCGGAGGCGCCGGTCTGGGAGCTGGTGGCCCCGGTGCTGGAGGTGATCGTCGACGGGATCGAGCGGGAGGATGCGCCGCTCGAGCCTGTGATCGAGGCGTTCGAGGCGGGGGTCGGGCGCCACGCCGGGGCGATTCCCCTCGAGGTGGCACTCGAGGATCTGTCGAGGTATGCGCTCGTGCTCGGCGATCGTCGGGAGGCGGTCGTCGAGCAGATGCTCGAGGTGCTGGAGGGGCGCGAGCCGATCGACGGGTTGAGCTGAGACGATCTGCATTGACACCGGGCGAATGCGACGGACCTTTCGAGCCGGGGACACTCGTCGATTCGACCCGCCTGACGAGCCGAGAGGGCCGGCATGGCTGCGCGTGGCATCAGCGATCAGAGACGACGTATCGTCCCGCGGGCCGGGGATCTCGAGCGGCTGGAGCCGGTCGTCGAGATGGGTGCGCTCGGGCTGCTTTCGCCGCACGCGATCAGCGATCGTCTCGAGATCGAGCGGGGGGAGGCCGAGGAGTTGCTGGAGCTGGGCAAGTGGTTCGGGTTCGTCGACGAGGAGGGCTCGGATCTGACCGAGCAGGGCCGGCGGTTTGTCGGGCAGGCCGAGCGGCGTCCGGCGATCGCCCGCGAGGTGCTGTGGGGTCGGCCGCTGGTGCGCCGGGTGATGGGCCATCCGGCCTGGTCGTCGTCGGCGACGCAGGCGGCCCGGGAGGTCGTCGCCGAGCGGACCGACTTGCCGTCGGGGGAGGTCGGGCCGCGGGCCCGTCAGTTCGTCGAGTTGCTCGAGGAGACCTCGCTGCTCGACGCCCGGGGGCCCGGCGAGGAGGGCCCGTCGGAGGAGCTGCCGTCGCCGGGGGAGTTGCCGGTGGCGGTGCTCGGTCTGTCGGACGAGGAGCGCGAGAAGCTCGGTCGGCTCGGCGTCGAGACGGTCGAGGAGTTCGTCGAGGTCGACGAGGCGCAGCTCGTCGCGCGGTTCGACGAGACCGACGGCGGGGGCCGGCACGTCGAGCGTCTCGGTGAGGAGGCCCGCCGGCTGCTAGACTGCGAGACCGGCGAGATCGCCTCGGTCGGCCGGCGGCTGTCGGCAGCGAGCTGGTCGATGGACGACGACTGGCACGAGGTGCTGGTCGATCTTCCGACGCGGGCGGTCTCGGGGTTCGAGAAGGCGGACTTCGAGTCGGTCGGCGAGGTGGTCGTCGCCGGGATCTGCTGCGAGTTGACCCGCCTGCCGGGCATCGGCGAGAGCACGGCGGAGGCGGTCGCCGAGCAGGTGGCGTTGATCGCCGAGCAGGGCTACGAGGTGTATCTGTACGGGCCGGGGGGCCGGCCGCAGACAGTGACCGAGCTGGCCGACCAGTTGCTCAACAGCCTCGCCGACGAGGACCGGGAGGTGATGCGGCTTCGATTTCTCGAGGGCGAGACCTTTCGGGATATCGGCGAGCGATTTGGGTTGACGCGCCAGCGGATGCGCCAGAAGACGGGCGATTATCTCGAGCGGCTGCGGGGGCACTATCGGGAGGTTGCCCGGGGGCTGGTCGGTCCGCTGGTCGATCGGCTCGAGGCGGGCGCGGGGCTGGTCCACCGCGCCGAGGTCGAGCTGTGGACGGGCTGCTCGGATCTGTACCGGGTGTTGCTGGCGGTGCTTCTGCTCGACGAGAGTGCCTACATCTGGAACGACCATTTCATCGCCAACCGGGCCTCGACGCGCCTCGAGCGCGGGCCGGTCGCCCGGGTGCGCCGGGGCATTGCCGATGCGAACGGCGTGCACGTCTCGATCCGGGAGGTCGTCGGGTTTGCGCGCCGGGCCGGCATCGCGCTCGACCGGGAGGGAGCCCGGGATCTGGTCGAGACGATCTGGGGTCTGAGCTGCGATGTACGGGGGAGGGTGGTCAACCGATGGGCGAAAAAGGGCGACCGGATTGCGGAGGTGCTGGTCGACGCGCGTCGGAGGCTGGGACTCGAGGCGATCGCCGAGCGGTACGCCGAGCGATACGCGACCGACGAGGAGGCGGATCCGACGGCCCGGCGCGTGCAGCCGTTCGTCAAACAGCACCCGAAACTGTATACGGTCGGCAACGGGGTGTACGTGCACGAGGTGGCGCTTCCGGTCAACCGGCGGGTCCTCGACGACGTCGTCGACTGGTGTCTCGAGCGCATTCGCGGCGAGACGACCGCCGTCAGCGTCAAGGTCTTGCTCGAGGATCTGCGCGACAGTGAGTTTGCCGTCGGCGACCACATCGAATCGCTGAACTGGTATCTGCTGCGCGACGTGCTGTTGCGCCGCCCCGAGGTGATCGGATTTCACAACACCTTCAACGTCGCCTGGGAGGAGACCTACGAGCAGCAGGGTGTGACGCTTCTCGATCGGGTCGAGCGGATCCTCGCCGAACTCGGAGGGGTGGTCTCGGCCGGGGAGGTCGTCGAGCACCTGCCGGAGGATTTCGAGGTCAATCCCCACTCGGTCGAAAACTACCTGGTCGCCGAGCCGTTTTCGATTCGCCTCGGCGACGATCGCTACATCCATCGGGCGAACCTGGAGCTGTCCGACGAGACCTACGAGACGATCCTCGAGACGGCGCTCGAGTTGCTGCCGGAGGATGGAACGGTGGTGGCGACGCCCCAGCTCGTCGAGAAGATGGCGGACCGCGAGGAGACGCGCGAGTTTGCGAGACGGCGCCGGGCGGAGGAGGAGCTGTGGGGGATGCTCCGCCACGACGAGCGGGTGGAGACGAGCCCGGAGCTGCTGGTGGCGCGCGGCGAGGGCGAGGAGCCGGAATTGCTCAAACGCGCGATCCGCGAGGTGCTCGGCGAGAAGGGGGCGGCGTATCCGCGCGAGGTCGACGAGGCGCTCGAGCAGCGCTTCGGGTTCGTCGTCTCCGACAGTCGGGTATATCGGCGGATGCGCGAGCTGGCCTCGGCCTCGGATCTGGGGCGGCTGTCGAACGGGCTGTACTATTTGACCGCCGAGGAAGACGCCGAGCTGTTCGAGCGCTTCGACCGGCGTCGCCGGGAGATGATCCGGCTGGCGCGGCGGGCGAATCTGTCGGATTTCGACAGCCGCGAGCTGCATCTGATGGCGAGGTTTTTCGCCGAGATCGACCGTCCCAGTTCGGCACGCAACGTGCTGGAGGTGTTGCTCGAGCGCGGGGGCGACCCGGCGGTCTACCGCCGGTGGAGAGGCTTGTACGACCGGGTCGTCGATCAGCTCGAAAGCCGCCCGGGATGAACGGCGGCCCGCAGGGAGCGGGGCGGCCCAGGGGAGGCGGCGCTAGCAGCCTGTTGCACATAGATTCATTTTCGCCTCGGCGGCGGATTTTGCGCCAGATCCGCCCGTATTCCTCGCAATAGCGCTGCTATTTGCTCGTCATACGAACGCATCTGGCATCAAAATCGTCTCGCCGAACGCTCGATTCACTACGCGCAACAGACTGCTAGGGGGCGATGCCGCACTCGTCGAGTTGCTCGAGGCGATCGACCGGCTCGAAGCGCGGCGGCGCGTCGGGTTTGGCGGCGACGAACCGGGCGCAGGGGCCGAGGGCGTCGGAGGTGATCTCGATGGGTTCGCCGCGGCCGATGTGCCGCTCGATGGCTTCCCGGAGGTCGAGCTCCGGAGCGAACTCGTGGACGGTCTCGGCGAGGGTCTCGTCGCTGAGATAAAAGGTGTCGTCGTGTCGGCGCCGTTCGACGAGCCGGCGCATCACGTCGTCGAGGCTGTGCTCGCCGTCGGTCGCCTCCCGGATCGCGGCATTCCAGTTCAGCGCCAGGAGCTCGCCGCGCTGGTAAGCGAGCTGGGTGAGATTCGGGTTGCGTTTGAAGCCGCTGTTGACCTGGGTGCGCGTCGCCTCCCGGACCGGCGACTGGTGGTAGCGAGCGAGCAGCTCGTTGATCTCGGCGACGTAGGTTTCGAAGTCGTAAAAGCCGGTGGCGAGTTTGAAGCGGCGGGCGTAATACTCGGTGAAACCCTCGGCGAACCAGGCGTAGGCGTTGAACGGCCGGGGGGTACCCATCTCGCCGGGAATCCAGCGATGGAGGTGTTTGTGGGCGACGAGCTGGACGAGTTGATGGATCGTCGGCTCGGGCTCGTCGTGAGCGAGGATGCCGGCGAGGGAGCGGTATTTGGTGGCGCCGGTCGACCAGCAGCACTCGTCGGGGCCGTACAGGGCGATCAGGTACGGGCTCGGGTCGGACTCGCGCCAGAAGGCCTGCTGGGCACGGACGATCGCGGCGGCCTCGTCGGCGAGTTCGGAGAGGGGGGCCGCCAGCTCGCCGAGAAGCGCCACCGACATTCGGCTCTGCTCGGTCGGTCGATCGGCGAGGTCGAGATCGCCGGCGAGAAACATCGACTGTTGGACAACCCCCAGGGCGGTGTTCGTCTTCTGAAGGCGCTCGGTCTCGCGGTGGCCGCCGACGATCGTCCATGCCTCGGGCAGGCGACGCCAGTCGATCGTGATCGCCCGCTCGAGGCCCGGATGCATCGCCCGCGGGTAGGCGAACAGCGTCGATCCCTGAAAATACAGGCCGTCGGGGCGGATGAATGGTCCGTACTGCTCGATCGACTGAGTCGGTGAGGAGTGGGCACGGACCCGGTAGCGGAGCCGCACCTCGGCGCCGGCGGGATGTTCGACGACATACTGCCCCTCTTCGCGTTCGCCGGTGACGCGGACGTCGTCACTCGCGGTTTCGAAAGCGTATCGCTCGTCGTCGTCCGGCTCGACGATGCGCTCTGGGGCCACGATGGTCGTCTCGCGGGAGGCGTCGCCGACGAAGGCCATCTCGACGACGAGTTGTTGGGGGGCGTCCTCCGAGAGGGAGACTCGGTAGCCGAGCGCCCGGGCATCCATGGCGGCGTCGTCGCCCGGCGTCTCGTCGTCCCGCCTCTGGTCGGTCTGGCTCGGGCAGCCCCCGAGGAGAGCGAGGACGGCGAGAAGGACGACCGGGGCTGGAAGCTTCCACATCGGCGAAGGAGAGTCGGGGGCAGGTGGACGTCGATAGTCGTCGGGGATCTCGAACCCTACGTCAATCGACCGGCGGTCGGTTTGTGGGGCGCGGGTGTGGGCTGATACCCTCGCCGTCGTCCGCCGCGCCGCCCCAGCCAGGAGCCGCCATGACCGACCGTCGAAGCGATCGCATCGAGTTTCTCGAACAGTCCGACATCCGTCGGATGAGCCGGGAATGCGCTCGCCACGACGGGATCAACCTCGGGCAGGGGATCTGTCCGCTGCCGAGCCCCGAGGAAGTGCTCGAAGGTGCGGCCGAGGCGGTGCGCGAGGACGCGAGCACCTACAGTGCCTACGAGGGCATCCCGGAGCTTCGCGAGGCGCTGGCGCGGAAGCTGGCCAGGGACAACGGGCTGGAGATCGATCCGTCGGAGGAGCTGGTCGTGACCGTCGGGTCGACCGGCGCCTTTGCCTGCGCCGTGCAGGGGCTTTTCGACCCGGGCGACGAGTTCGTCTTGCTGGAGCCGTACTACGGCTATCACCTGAATGCGATCCGGGCCGGAGGCTGCACGGCGCAATTTGTGACCCTCGAGCCTCCCGACTGGGAGTTGCGCCGCGAGCAGCTCGAGCGCGCCGTCGGCGAGCAGACCCGGGCGATCGTGGTCAACACGCCGGGGAATCCGACCGGGAAGGTCTTCTCGCGGGAGGAACTCGAGGTCGTCGCCGAGGTGTGCCGTGCGAACGATCTGATCGCGGTCACCGACGAGATCTACGAGTATTTCGTCTACGATGATGCCGAGCATGTCAGCCTGGCGACGCTGCCGGGCATGCGCGAGCGGACGGTCACCATTTCGGGATGTTCGAAGACGTTCGCGATCACCGGCTGGCGGCTCGGCTGGGCGGCGGGGCCCGAGGAGCTGGTCGGCCCCGTCGGCCTGGTCAACGACATCCACTACGTCTGTGCGCCGACGCCCCTGCAACACGGGGTGGCGCGGGCGCTGGAGCGCCTTCCGGCGGGGTATTACCGGGAGATGGCCGACGAGTTCGAGCGCCGGCGCGATTTCATCTGCGGGGTGCTCGAGGAGGTCGGTCTGACCCCCTACACCCCGCGCGGTGCGTACTACGTGCTCGCCGACGTCTCGCAGCTCGGTTTCGACGACGACCGGCGGGCTGCGATGCACCTTTTGCGCGAGGCGGGGGTCGCCTCGGTGCCCGGATCCGCCTTCCATGCGGGAGACGAGCCGACCGGGCTCGTGCGGTTTTGCTACGCCGTCGAAGACGAGACGCTCGAGCGGGCGGTGGAGGCGCTTCGGAGCAACCTCGGGAGCTCGGGCTGAACCCGCCGGCGGATGCTATCGGAAGTAGCGCGCGGGGTCGTCCATCAGCTCCTCGCAGTTCGTCTGCCCGTCGACGCGAACCATCTCGAAGGTGCTTTTTTGCTCGTCGGGATGAGGGCGCGATGGAGGTTTGGCGCCGAGGAACATGCTCGTCGAATCGAGCGTCTCCTGTTCGCTCTCCCAGTCGACCGTCCCGCGGATGCGGTCCGCCGAGACGACCTCGCCGGTGAACCGGTCGCAGCCGCGTTGGACGAGATACAGCTCGCCGGAGACCATCCCCTCGATGGCGATCGTCACGCCCGGATGTCCGTCGCCGTCCTCGTCGACGACGGCAGGGGCGTCCGGCGATGTCGGGAGGGGATCGGCGGCGGGATCGTCGAGGTCGGCACCGCGCACGCTGCATCGGCGGGGAGCGCGCAGGTGGACGGTGCCGCCTCGCGCGGTCAACTCGATCGGGCGTTCTTGGCGGGGAATCGCCTCGACGAATGCCCCGGGAATGCGGGTCTCGACGCGGTCGGTATCGCTCTCGATGCGCGTCTCGCAGACCTCGATGCTCAGGTGGCTCGCCTCGCCGTCGTGCTCGAGATCGGAGAGGCGATAGGTGAGGGTGCGGGCCTCGACTTCGCCGCCGACCGGCAACTCGGCCAGGGAGGTCTGGGTGGAGCGGTGGGCCCAGCGGCCCGTCAGGTCCAGATCGGCGGGGTCGGGGCGGCTGGAGGTGTCGGCCCCGGCGGCGTCCGGGGCTTCGCCGGAGGAGGAGGCGGATCGAGCGGGAGATGCGTCGGTGTAGCGGTCGGGCCGGTCGGGGAGTCCGTCCGAGGCCGCCCCGCGGGTCGTATCGGTGTCGTCGATGACGACGAGGGCGAACACGGCGAGTCCCGCGACGAGCAGCCCCGCCAGGATCCACCCGCTCGACCGGCCTCCGTTTTGCGACTGATCGGCGTCACCCATTCAGCTCAGTCCGCATCCGGCTCGGGCGGAGCGCAGGTGTCGACATCGTCGTCGCGCAGGACTTCTTTGCAGCGGGTGTTGAAGGTCTCGAAGCTGACGCCGATCCAGTCCGGCTGTTCGTTGCGCGGTTTGTTGAAGTCCGGACGGTAGTCGCCGAAAAAGGCGACGGTGTTCGACGAGGGGAAGTAGTCGAACCCGTTTTCGGTGCTGCGCGGGACCCACTGGTTGTCGAGGTACACGCGCAGCGAACTCGAGATGGGGGTTTCGCTGATCTCGAAGTCGGAGGCCTTGCCGGTCGCGATCCGGATGATGTCCTGGAGGATCTGACGCAGGTCGCCGCTGCAGATGTCGGCGGCGCTGCCCCCACTCCCCAGGGCGATGTCACTGTAATTGCCGACCACCTCGGTCGGACCCATCGTACAGTCGGAGGTTTCGTTTTGGACGGTCAGTGCGAAGGCCGTCGTGTTATTGGTCAGAAATTCCTCGTCCCAGTCGCCCTGGGCGCCCTCGTCGGTCATGAAGACGGTGAAGACCTCGGACTCCGAGCGAATCTTTTCGGCCGGGTTCGGCTGAGTGCTGCCCAGCTCTTTCATGTGGCGCAGGCCCTTGTTGGCGGCTTCCAGACCGTGCTCCTGGCCCCCGCTGCAGTTCCACCCGCTCCCTCCGCACTCGGTCACCCGGTCGCGGATCTCGTCGGAGAAGGTATCGCCGCTTTTGTGCCAACCGGGGCCGAGATACAGGCGCCCGTCGTTGTTCGGGTCCATGTTGGTGACGCCGAGCTGGTAGTCGAGCTGGGTGTTCTGGATCCGCCCCTCGAACTGACTGGAGAACGACCGGATAATGTTGTTTTTGCTGTCCATCGAGCCGGACTGGTCGAGGACCCAGTAAAACTCCGCCTTGGGCTTCTCCTCGTTGGGTTTGTCTCGCCAGCACTCTTCGCGGTGGACGTCCTGAGCGTCGGAGACGTTGGTCGTATTCGTCAGGTCGTCGACGCGAAAACGCACCTTGTCGAGACTCTCGAACTGGTCGAGGGGAGCGACGGCGATCGAGATCAGATTGGACTTCTCGCCGGAGACGTGCCGTCGAAGGGTCACCGATATTTCGAGCCGGAATTCCTGGTGTTGCGTGCCACCGGAGGGGGGGAGATTGTCGACGTCGGAGCGACCGACCGGCGCGAGGGCGAACAGGACGTCCTCGCGGAACCGGCGCGTCGAGATGGGCTGGGTGACCGAGACCTCGTACTCCATGATCGCGGCCTGTTTTCGATTGTGCGTCGTGAATTCGGAGCCGAGCAGATCGTAGTCGACCTGGGCGAGGCTGCGGACCTCGGAGTCGATGTCGTTTTGCAGGGGAGTCAGCGGGGAGTTTTGCGACGCGGGGGCGCTGCGAGCGAGCAGCGCGCCGCTGACTTCGTTGGCGGAGTCATCGTAGACGGCGGCCGATTCCGGCCGCGAGAGGCCGGCCGAAAGCTGAGTGTAGTTGAAGGCCGGAGGCAGGGCGATCGTCCAGTTGCCCTGGTAGTTGGTCCGGAAGTTGATCGGTTCCGGATCCGCCTCCTCGCAGTGGTCGAGAAACCAGCGTTTGTCGTCCGGCTTGGAGGGAACCTCGTAGCTGGAGGCGCGGTTCGGGTCGAGTCCGAATTCCAGCTCGCGGTTGTCGGGGACGCCGTCGTCGTCGGAGTCGGCGTCGCACGGATCGGTCTGGTTTTGGATCTCCTCGAGATCGCCGAGGTGGTCGCCGTCGGTGTCGCCGTCGTACGGGTCGGTGCACAGCTCGCGCTCCTCACAGTCGGTCAGGCCGTCGCTGTCGCTGTCCTTCTCGCAGTCGGGACCGGTGTCGTGGGTGGTGTCGGGGGCGTCGGGTGTGGTGTCTGCCATCCCTCCATCGCGCCGATCGGGGGGATCGTCGTCGGTGTCGGGCTCGACATCCGAGGAGGTCGTATCGGGCTCGGAGGTCTCGTCCTCGCCGTCGAGGAGGTCGGTATCGAGGTTGGTCGGCCCCGCGTCTCCTTCGTCGATGGAGTCGGATTTGTCGGGGTCGGAGTCCGACGAGCAGGCGATGCCCCCGACCAGGAGCAAAGCGAGGAGGAACGAAGATCTCCAGGGTGATCGAAGCATGGCAAACCCGAGGGGGAATTGAGAATGTTTCAAGAAGGCTGAAAAGCGGAAAATACAGGCCGAATCGGCGAGTGGTATACGAGCAAGGTCATTGGTCTTCGGCATCCTCGACCGGACAGGTGTCGACGCCATCGCGGTTCTGGGCGTCTTTGCAGCGGGTGTCGTAAGCCTGGTAACTGACGGCGAACCAGTCGGGCTGTTCACCCTCGTCGGGATTGAGGTCGGGCCGGTGGTTGCCGAAAAAGGCGATCGTGTTGGTGCTCGGGTAGTAATCGAATCCGTTTTCGGTGCTGCGCGGAATCCAGCGGTCATCGAGGTAGACACGAAGGGAGCTCGAGATCGGCGTTTCGGGCAGGGTGAAATTCGAGGCGCGCCCGGTTGCCAGCCGGATGATCTCTTCGAGGAATTGGGTCAACCGTTCGCTGCACAGGTCGGTGTGGGCGCCGCCGCTCTTGTTGGCGACGTGGGCGTAGTAGCCGGTCGGCTCCGGGGAAAGGGGGCTACAATCGCCGTCGTGGCCTTCGGTTTCGGCAGTCATGGCGAAGACGGTCGAATTGTCGGTCAGAAACTGTGCTTTCGGGTTGTCGTTGCGTGAAGAGTCCTCGCTCTCCCAGTCGCCCTGGGCGCGCTCGTCGCTGAGGATGAGCGTGAAGACGTTGGCGCCCGACCGGATCTGCTCGGCGGGGGGGGCGGAGCCACTCATCATGTACTGGAGGCCGAGCGTGGCGGCCTCGATGCCGTGTTCGCCGTAGCACGACAGGGGCGAGCTGCAGTTTTCGGCGCCGACCTCGCGGATCTCGTTGGTGAAGGTCGACGGGTCGGAGGGGTTCGCGGGGGTGTGCCACGCCGGCGGATTGCGCAGGCGGCCGTTGTTGTTGGCGTCGGTGTTTGAGACGCCGAGGCGGTAGTCGAGCTGCGTGTTTTCGATCGCTTCGACAAAATCACCGCCGAAATTGCGGACCAGTTCGGCTTCTTCATTCATCGACCCGGAGGGGTCGAACAGCCAGTAAAATTCGGCCCGCGGCTGCTGTTCGTCCGGTTTCTGCAGGGTGCAGTCGGTCTGGACGGCATCCTGGGCGTCGGAGACGGTGGTCGTGTTGGTCATGTCGTCGACTCGGAACTGGACCTTGTCGAGATTGTTGTATTGCTCGAGCGGAGCGACGGCGAGTGAGACGAGATTCGTCTCCTCGCCCGAGACGTGGTTGCGGCGGGTGACTGAAATCTCGAGGCGGAATTCGGTCGTCTGGCGTCCGGCGGAGGGGGGGAGGCCGTCGTCGATCTTGTCGCGCGAGATCCGAGAGGGAGTGATGGCGAACATCACCTCTTCGCGGAAGCGCCGCTGGGACATGGCCTGATCGTCGGAGAGTTCGACTTCGTATTCGCGGATGGCGGCGCGTTTGTTGTTGTGGGTCGTGAAGGTCGCCTGCAGGGGGTCGTAGTCGACCTCGGCGACGAGATCGCGGACGGCCTGGTCGATCGGCCCCTCGAGCGCGTCGCGCGGAGAGGCCTGGTGGGCGGGGGATTCGACGGAGACGAGTGCGCCGCTGACCTCGTTGGCGGGATCGTCGTAGGCGGCGGCGGCTTCGGGTTCGGTGAGCCCGGCACTCAGCGGGTAGTAGTTGAAGGAGGTCGGCAGCGCAATCTGCCAGTTGCCGGTGTGGTTGGTGTAAAAGTCGACATCTTCGGATTCGGCGCCTTCGGTCTGGCAGTGGTCGACGAACCAGCGTTCGGAGTCCAATTTGGCGGGCTCTTCGTAGCTGGAGCTTCGGTTCGGATCGAGCCCGAGTTCGAGTTCCCGGTTGTCGGGGACGCCGTCGTCGTCGGTGTCGGCACTGCAGGGATCGGTCTGGTTCTGGATTTCTTCGAGATCCCCGAGATGGTCGTCGTCGGTGTCGCCGTCGTGCGGGTCGGTGCACAATTCGCGTTCTTCGCAGTCGTTGAGCCCGTCCTGGTCGCTGTCCGTCTCGCAGTCGGGGCCGGCGTCGGTATCGGGTGTGGTGCCGTCCGGAGAGGTGTCGGATGTGGCGTCCGGATCGAGGTCTCCTCCGCCATCGGACGTGCCGTCACCGCGGTTCGTGTCACCGGAATCGGCCCCGGCAGGATCGGTATCGTCGGCCGCGTCGGCGGTGTCGCGGTCGGTGACGTCGCTCGTCACATCGGCCAGAGTTTCGTCCTCGCCCTCGGGGTCGGGATCCGACGAGCATGCTACGCCTGCGAGAAGAGACGTGGCGAGCATGAACGCAAGGGGATGTCGACGCATCGGAAATACCGAGGTTTGGGGGGATCAGCTATCGACCGTAAGCAACCCAGGCCGAAGCCCGCTCGCGCTTTCCCGCCGGGGCTTCGGGAGTTGCGGTTGACCGAGACGACCCGCAGAATAGCTCCTCGGGCGGGCGGGATCAACGTGAACCCGCGCAGGCGGCGGCGTATTCGCCGATGCCGAACGGGCGCCCGGGGAGAGCCGCCGGTCGAAGATTCCCAAGGCGTCGAGGAGGTTACTGGGCGTCCGAGTCGTCCCCCTCCGGGTCGGCCGGTTCGCAGGTGTTGGCATTCTCGTCGGAGATGGCGTCCTTGCAGCGGGAGTTGAACGTCTCGAAGTTCAGGCTGAACCAGTCCGGCTGGGTATCCGGCGGAGGATCGAAGGTCGGTCGACGATTGCCGAAAAAGGCGACCGTATTCGAGGACTGCGAGTAGTCGAAGCCATCCTCGGTGCTTCGGGGCACCCAGTCGCCGTCGAGAAAGACGCGCATCGACACCGAGATGGGGGTCTGGCCGACGTTGAACGGGGAGCTCTCCCGGTTGGCGGTCTTGATGATTTCCTCGAGGAACAACGTCAGGCTGTTATCGCCACTGCACAGGTCCGCCCACTGGCCGCCCGTGGCGAGGGCGACATCCTGATAGTTGCCGGTCGGTTCGGGTCCGCCAATCGCGCAATCCGGGTTGTTGGCCGCGAGATCTTCGTCGTGGGGGGTGAGCGCGAAGGCGGTCGTTTGATTCCGGAGATCGTCCGTCTCCCAGCTCTCGTTCGACTTGGTCCCCTCGTCGGTCATGAAGATCGTATAGACGTCGGAGCTGCTGCGGAATGCCTCGTTGGCCGAGGCGGAGGGGGACCACATGTGGTTGATGCCCTCGGTGGCGACCTGCAGGCCGTATTCGTCGACGGTGTCGCAGTTCCAGCCGCCCCCCGTGCAGTCGATCACGCGATCTTCGACTTCCCCGGAGAAGGTGGTTGCAGCGGTGTGCCATCCGGGCCCGAAATACAGTCGCCCGTGATTTTCCGGCACCATGTTGGTGACGCCGAGCCGAAAGTCGAGCTGGGTGTTTTGCAAAGTGGCGGCGAATTCACCGGAGAACGAGCGCACCAGGGAGTTCTCCTGACTCATCGAGCCCGACTGGTCGAGCACCCAGTAAAACTCGGCCTTCGGCTTTTCGGTGGGCGGTTTTTGGAGCAGACAGGTGCTGCGGTGGGTATCCTTGGAGTCGGCGATGTTGGTGGTGTTGGTCAGGTCGTCGAGGCGGAACTCGACCTTGTCGTCGGATTCGTACTCGTCCATCGGGGCGACGCCGAGTGCGATCAGGTTAGTCGTGTCGTTGTTGAGGTGTTTGCGAAACATGACGGTCACGATCACCCGGTACTCGGTGTACTGGGTGCCGGCCGAGTTCGGCAGGTCGACCTCGGAGCGCTCGAAAGGAGCGAGTTCGACGAGAAGGTCGTCGCGCACGCCGCGCGGCGAGCGATCCTGGGGGACCGAGAGGACGTACTCCATCGAGGCGGCGGGTTTGTTGTTGTGCGTGGTGAACTCGGCGCTGAGGAGGTTGTCGTCGATGTCGGTCATCCCGTCGATGGCGTTGTGGATCGACCCGGTGTTCGTGTCGAGGGGATCGAGAGGAGAGGTCTGGCCACTCGGAGCATCGATCGAGAAGAGCGCGCCGGCGACGTTGAGAGCCGGATCGTCGTAGACGGCGGCGCTTCGCTGGCCGCTGAGATTCGGCTCGAGTCGTTTGTGATCGAACGTCGGCGGGAGAGCAAGCGTCCAGTTGCCCTCGTAGTTGGTGTGATAGGCGACGGACTCGGGGTCGGGCTCATCACAGTGGCCGACGAACCAGCGATTGCGGTCGCGCTTTTCGGGGTGTTCGTAGCTGGAGGCCCGGTTCGGATCGAGGCCGAGGTCGATCTCCTCGTCGTCGGGGACGCCGTCGCTGTCGGTGTCGGCTTTGCAGGGGTCGGTCTGGTTCTGGATCTCCTCGAAGTCCCCGAGGCCGTCGTCGTCGGTGTCTCCGTCGTTCGGGTCGGTGCACATCCGGATCTCGTCGCAGTCCTCCAGGCCGTCGGAGTCGCTGTCGCGACCCTCGACACAATCGGGATTGCCGCCGCCGGCGTCGTCGCCCCCGTCGGATCCGGCGTCGGTCGTGTCGGGCTCGGGAGGCTCGGTGTCGGTCGAGCCGGCGTCGTGGTCGGTCTCGTCGAGAGTCCCGTCGCGGTCGGCGTCATCGCTCGAGGCGTCGTCTTCGGAGAGGGCGTCGCCGCCGGCATCGAGCATCGCGGCGTCTTCGCCCCCAGGCGGATTTGATTCGTCGGAGGAGCCATCCGGGTCGTTCGAGCACCCGACCGCGAGCGTCACGAAGCCGGAGAGAGTCAGTCCAAGTATCTGTCGCCACATGTTCGCCACCAGTCGAAACCGCCGAGACGTGAAATCGAAACGTCGTCCGCCCCTCGGGCTCCCAGTGTGCCGTTGGAATCCGAACCCGGGACGGGATGAAGGTATCTAGCCACGGGAAGAATAGTGGCTCGATGCGCCGGAATCAATACCGTTCGTCCGAAAACGTTTGGAGGTGAACGGAGCTCCGGGGGGCAGGGACGAAGAGGAAGCGTCGATCATCGTGGAGGCCCCTTCCGGATCCCCCGGGTGCGAACCATCTACGGGCGAGAGTCGGAGGGGCGTCAGTTGCTCGGAAGGCTGCAGGTGTTGACGCCCGGCCGGTCACGTTCTTTTTTACAACGATCTTCGAACGTCAGAAAATTGACGCCGAGCCAGTCTGGCTGGACGCCGGCCGGCGGACCGAACTCGGGGACGTGGCGGCCGAAAAAGCCGATGGCGTTCGAGGTGGCCGAATAATCGAACCCGTTCTCGGTATCGCGCGGGATCCACCGGTCGTCGAGATACACCCGAAGGGAGTTTGACAGGGGCGTTTTACCGAGTTGGAACGGCGAACTGTCGACGTTGGCCAGTTCGATCATCTCCTCGAGAAAGGTGGTCAGATCGGCGGTACACAGCTCGGCGGAGCGCCCGCCGCTGTTACCGGCGACGCGCTGGAAATTCCCGTCGGGGGCGGGGAACCCCGGACCACACCCGTCGGTGTTTTCGCGCGCGGTCAGGGCGAACGAGGTCGTCTCCTGAGTCAAAAACCCCTCGTCCCAGGTGCCCTTGGCACTTTCGTCGGTCATGAATACCGGGTAGATGTCGGCATCCTCCGGGATCTTTTCGTCGGGCTCCGGAGGGCTGCCACCCAACGTTCTCATGTGTTTCAGGCCCTGCGTGGCGGCCTCGAGGCCCTGCTCGTCGCCCAGGCTACAGTGCCACCCTTGTGGCGGCTGAGTCTCACAGTCGGTGACGAATCGGGTGATGGCATCGCCGAACACGGGGCCGTCCTGGTGCCAGCCGGGGCCGGGATCGAGGGCGATTGCACCGTTGTTACGCGGATCCATGTTGGTGACGCCGAGGCGATAGGCGAGCATCGTGTTGCGGATTTCCTCCTCGAAGCGGCTCGAAAAGTTCGTGATGATCTCGTTTTGGGGGTTCATCGAGCGGGACTGGTCGAGCACCCAGTAAAAGTCGGCCTGCGGAGCCTCTTCCGGGGCCTTGAGCATCACGCAGCCCGACCGCGAGGTCGCCCTGGCATCGGCGACGTTGGTAGTGTTGGTGAGATCGTCGACCCGAAACTCGGCCTTGCTGCTGCTCGGCGAGTAGCGGTCGGGATACTCGGGCAGGGGAG
>CAZRLK010000083.1:0-21304 GCA_964600555.1 uncultured Bradymonadales bacterium | reverse complement strand
ATGTCGACTGTCCGGGCCACGCCGACTACGTCAAAAACATGATCACGGGGGCGGCGCAGATGGACGGGGCGATTTTGGTGGTGAGTGCGGCGGACGGGCCGATGCCGCAGACGCGCGAGCACATATTGCTGGCGCGCCAGGTGGGGGTGCCGGCGATCGTCGTCTTTTTGAACAAGGCCGACATGGTCGACGACGAGGAGCTGATCGAGCTGGTGAAGATGGAGGTCCAGGAGCTTTTGACGAGCTACGAGTTTCCGGGCGACGAGATTCCGATCGTGGTCGGCTCGGCGCTGCAGGCGCTGGAGGGGGAGAAGGGACCGAAGGCGGACGAGGCGATCCTGGAGTTGATGGAAGAGGTCGACGAGTACATTCCGACGCCGGAGCGGGACGTCGACCAGCCGTTTTTGATGCCGATCGAAGACGTCTTCTCGATCGAGGGGCGGGGGACGGTCGTGACGGGCCGGATCGAGCGCGGGAGGATCGACCCGGGGACGGAGGTCGAGATCATCGGGCTCGGCGACGAGATGGAGACGGTGGTCACCTCGGTGGAGATGTTCAACAAGGACCTCGATTACGGGGAAGCCGGAGACAACGTCGGGTGTCTGTTGCGGGGCATCGAAAAGGAAGACGTCGAGCGGGGGATGGTGCTGGCGGCGCCGGGGACGGTGACGCCGCACACGAGATTCGAGGCGGAAGTGTACGTGTTGGAGAAAGAAGAGGGTGGGCGTCACACGCCGTTTTTCCCGGGGTATCGTCCGCAGTTTTACTTTCGGACGACGGACGTGACCGGAGAGGTGACGGAACTGGAGAGCGGGACGGAGATGGTGATGCCGGGGGACAACGTCGAGTTGGTCGGGGAGTTGATCACGCCGATCGCGATGGAAGAAGGGCTGCGCTTTGCGATTCGCGAGGGCGGCAACACGGTCGGCGCCGGCGTCATCACCGAAATTCTGGAATGAGACGAGCCGCCGGCCGACGCGCCGTCCTGCGGTGCGGATCGCGGCGGTGCAAAAGGCTGCTCGACGGGCCTTGATCTGTCGGCCTCCCTGGTTTAGGGTGCGCCGGCGCGCCGGGACACCGGCCAGGGGTTTTCCCGACCAGGCCACGGCGGCTTCCCCACGCAGTGAACGTGGTGGAGTCGCCTTCTTTTGTCACGAGCCCCCGCGGCGAACGCAACTGCACTTGCGGGCCTGCCGCTCGAGAAATTCGGGGCGGCTCGAGGCCCCCGCCGACGACGATCGCGGACGGGGGGCCCGGAGCGTGGCGCGCGTCCGGTTGCGTCAGGTCGCAGCCGACGAGTCGCGAGCCGCCGGGAGGCAACCGACGACAATCAGTGAGTTGACTGAGCAACCGCGCCGCGTGGTGCGGTGTGTGACTCGGAGTGGAACATGGAAAGCAGCGAGAAAATCCGAATCAAGCTGAAGGCGTACGATCACAAGCTGCTCGACGCCTCGGCTCAGGAGATCGTCGAGACCGCCCGACGTACCGGGGCGAGAGTGGCGGGGCCGGTGCCGCTGCCGACGAAGGTCAGTCGGTGGACGGTGCTGAAGTCCCCGTTCAAAGACAAGAAATCGCGCGAGCAGTTCGAGATGCGCACGCACAAGCGACTGCTGGACATCCACGATCCGAAACAGCAGACGTTGGATGCGTTGATGCGTCTCGACCTCGCGGCCGGTGTCAACGTGGAAATCAAAAGCTGAGCTCCACCGACGGCATCCGGCGGCCGGCGTGCGAACAAGTCGCGCGAGGGCCGAGTTCGGATGCGGCGGTGGCGGGTGCAACCCCGCCCCCGGTGGAGGCAGGAGTACGAAATCATGAAAATCGACGTGGTCGATCTCAACAACGAGTCGGCGGGCGAAGTCGAACTCGCCGCGGGGATCTTCGAGGCGCCGATCCGCGAGCACCTGTTCTGGGAAGTTGTCAAATGGCAGCAATCCAAACGGCGCTCCGGGACGCACAAGACCAAGAGCCGCTCGGAGAAGCGCGGTGGAGGCAAAAAGCCCTGGGCCCAGAAAGGGACCGGGCGCGCCCGCCACGGGAGTATTCGCTCGCCGATCTGGGTCGGCGGCGGGATGGCGCACGGCCCGGACCCGCGCGATTACGACTACCAGATCTCGAAGAAAAAACGCCGGGCCGCCCTCCGGGCGGCGCTCAGTGGCCGCGCCGAACAGGGAAATCTGCGCGTGGTCGAGTCGTTCGATCTCCCGGAGATCAAAACCCGGCGGGCCGTCGAAGCTCTCGAAGCGCTCGAGGCCCCCGAGGCGCTGGTCGTCGACACGACCGAGCGCGACGAGGAGACCGGCGAGATCATCCACAACGAACCACTCCGCCTGTCGGTCCGGAATCTGCCCGACGTCAAATACCTGGCGGCCGAAGGGCTGAACGTCGAAGACATTTTGAGATTCGAGGTGCTGGTGTTGACGCAGGACGCCGTCGACCAGCTCCAGGAGGAACTCGCGCCATGAAAGCCTACGATATCATCCTGGAACCGATTCTGACCGAAAAGACCGTTCACCTCCAGGAGACCGAAAACAAAGTCACCTTCAAGGTCAAATACGAGTCGACGAAGCCGCAGATCAAAGCGGCGGTCGAGAAGCTGTTCGACGTCGACGTCGAGAAGGTCAACACCTGTATCATGCCGAGCCAGCCCAAGCGCGTCGGCATGTATATCGGACGCACGCAGGCGTACAAAAAGGCGTACGTCTCGCTTTCGGACGACGACTACATCGACTTTTACGCGATGGAAGGCGCGGGTCCGGAGGCCGGAGTCGTGTGAGGCGCAGGGCCGCCGGGAGGCGGCGACGGGCGTCCGCTGGATGGAGCGTTGCACAGCAGGGAGCAGTTACGATGGGCAACAAAGACTACAAACCGACGTCCCCGGGCAGGCGTTTCGCGCGGTTGAGCGACAACTCGACCGTGACGAAGGGCGAGCCGGAAAAGAAGCTGACCGAGGAGATGCGCAACACCGGTGGCCGCAACAGCGACGGTCGGATGACCGTCCGCCACCGGGGAGGCGGGCATCGGCGGCGATACCGACAGATCGACTTCAGGCGCGACAAGACCGGTGTGCCGGCGGAGGTCGCCGCGATCGAATACGATCCGAACCGCTCGGCGCACATCGCCCTGTTGCACTACGAGGATGGCGAGAAGCGCTACATCGTCGCCCCGCAGAAGCTCGAGGTCGGCGACGAGGTCGTCTCCGCGGCGGATGCCGACATCCAGCCCGGGAACTGCAAGCGCCTGCGGCACATGCCGGTCGGGACGGTCCTGCACAACGTCGAACTGGATCCCGGCAAGGGCGGCCAGCTCGCCCGTTCGGCCGGATGCTGGGCGCAACTGGTCGCCAAGGAGGGCCAGTACGGGCTGATTCACCTCCCCTCCGGCGAACACCGCCGGGTGCGCCTGGAGTGTCGGGCGACGGTCGGGTCGGTCTCGAATCCGGAGCACGAAAACGTCTCGCTCGGCAAGGCCGGCCGGAATCGCTGGCTCGGGCGTCGTCCCTCGACGCGCGGGGTCGCGATGAACCCGATCGATCACCCGCACGGCGGAGGCGAAGGGGCGACCGCCGGTGGACGCCACCCGGTGACCCCCTGGGGCCAGACGACCAAGGGCGGCAAGACGCGCCACAACAAACGCACCGACCGCTTTATCGATACGCGCCGCAACGAAGAAAAAGAATAAGCCAGCCCGGTCCCGGCCGACGGGGCCGGATGATTCGAACGACGGGAGTTTACTGTGCCACGCTCAATCAAGAAAGGACCATACGTCGAGGAGAGTCTCCTCGGGAAGGCCCGCGAAGCGAAAGAGGCGGGCGACGGCAAGGCGATCAAGACGTGGAGTCGTCGGTCGTTGATCATCCCGGAGTTCGTCGGGTTGACCTTCGCCGTGCACAACGGCCGGAAGTTCGTGCCGATCTACGTGACCGAGAACATGGTCGGCCACAAGCTCGGCGAATTCGCGCCGACGCGCACCTTTTACAAACACTCCAAGCAACAGACGACGCGGGTTCGGCCGCACTGATCGACGAACCAGTTGTTTAAGGCTCGACCCGCCGGCCGCCGGCCACCCTCGGGTGGGACGGGCGGGCCGGGTCGAGGAAGACGGGACAGAGATTATGGCTACCGACGAGACACCCCAGACACGCGCGAACACGGCGAGCGCCCGACACGTGCGGATCGCCCCGCGCAAGGCGCGCATGGTGATCGACCTCGTGCGGGAGAAACCGATCCTCGAGGCGCTGGACATCCTCCAGTTTACGCAAAAGCGCGCGGCGCCGATCATCACGAAGGTGGTCGAATCCGCGATGGCCAACGTCGATGAAAGCGACGAGCTGGACTGGCGCCTCGAGGACTTGTATGTCGCCGAGGCGTATGTGAACGAAGGGCCGACGCTGAAGCGTTTCAAGCCGCGAGCGATGGGCCGCGCGACGACGATTCTGAAAAAGACCAGTCACATCAACGTCGTACTCGAGCCCCGAGACGACGACTGAGGAGGTCATTTTGGGTCAGAAAGTACATCCAACCGGATTTCGGCTCGGGATCATTCGAGACTGGACCTCGAAGTGGTTTGCCGAGGGAGACGAATACTCCGAGTGGTTGCACGAGGATCTGCGCATCAAGCGATTTTTGCGCGAGGAGATCGGGCACACCGGGGTGAGCCGGATCGAGATCGAGCGCATGGCCAAGAAGGTCAAGATCACGATCTATACGGCCAAGCCGGGGATCGTGATCGGCAAGCGCGGCCAGGGCATCGAGCGGCTGAAGGGCGACCTCAAAGAGATCACGGACAACGAGATCTTTTTGAACATCCAGGAAGTCCGCAAAGCCGAGCTCGATGCGACGCTGGTCGCCGACAACATCGCCACGCAGCTCGAACGTCGCGTCAGTTTTCGGCGGGCGATGAAAAAGGCCGTCCAGACCGCGATGAAATTCGGCGCGAAGGGGATCCGGGTCAACTGCGCGGGTCGCCTGGGCGGAGCCGAGATGAGCCGCCGGGAGTGGTACCTGGAGGGTCGCGTGCCGCTGCACACGCTGCGCGCCGACATCGACTACGGGTTCTGCGAGGCGGCGACGACCTACGGGAGCATCGGCGTCAAAGTCTGGATTTTCAAAGGTGAGGTGCTCGAGGCCGAGGCCCGGTACTGACCGAGACCGACCCCCGGGTGATTCCGGGAGAGGCAGCCGCGAGCTTTCAAAGGAGAAGTCATGCTACAACCGAAACGCGTACGTTGGCGCAAACAGCAAAAGGGCCGTCTGGGCGGCAAGGCGACGCGTGGAAACACGATCGCCTTCGGCCAGTACGGACTGATCGCCGAAGAACCGCACCGCATCTCGGCGCGTCAGATCGAGGCGGCGCGGATTGCGATCAACCGGTTCATCTTGCGGACGGGCAAGGTCTGGGTGCGGATTTTTCCGGACAAGCCGATCTGCAAGAAGCCGGCCGAAGTCCGGATGGGCAAGGGCAAAGGGCCGCCCGAAGAGTGGGTGGCGAAGGTCAAGCCCGGCCGCGTCTTGTTCGAGTTGGACGGCGTCAACGAGGAGAACGCGCGCGAGGCGCTTCGCCTGGCGGCGCACAAGCTGCCGATCCAGACGAAGTTCATCGAGCGAGGAGGGATTCTATGAAGCCGGCCGAACTTCGGGAACGGGACGACCAGGGGTTGAAGGAGCTCGAAGATCAGCTCGAAAACGAGCTGTTTCAGCTCGAGATGCAACACCAGACCGGTCAGCTTCAGGAGACGTCGCGTCTCGAGGAGACGCGCCGCGACATCGCGCGAATCAAGACGATTTTGCGCGAGCGGGAGTTGGACCAGGAGGAATCGGAGTAACCGCGCGACGGCGAGGCGCCTGGCCGGGGAACCGGGCGGCTCGGTACCGGCACCGGCGAGCGGCCGGGCGGGGCCGGAGGGCCTCGGACAAGAACATTTTTCGAGTGCAGCGAACGAGACAGTTATGAGCGAGACACAGACCCAACAGACCGACGCCTCCGGCGAGCAGCGCAAGACGCGGACCGGCAAGGTCGTCAGCGATGCGATGGACAAGACGGTCGTCGTGTCGGTGACGCGGAAATTCAAGCACCCGATGTACAAAAAGTACGTCCGCGACCGGAAACACCACAAAGTCCACGACGAGCAGGAGCGCTGCAAGGTCGGCGACAAGATCCTGATCGAAGAGACGCGCCCGATCTCGAAAGACAAGCGCTGGAGGGTGCTCGAGATTCTCGAGGAGGCCCCGTCGGTGTGACGACGGTCGAGACGACCGCGCGCCGCGCCGGGAACGCAGCCTCGTCCGGTGGGCTTCAGGAATGAGCAAGGAGACGACAGATGATTCAGGAAGAGAGCAAACTGGCAGTTGCGGACAACTCGGGCGCGAAACGCCTGCAGTGCGTCAAGGTGCTCGGGGGATCGCAGCGGCGGTATGCCTCGATCGGCGACGAAATCATCGTCTCGGTCAAAGAGGCGTTGCCGAAATCGAAGGTCAAGCAGGGTGAAGTCAAGCGGGCGGTCGTCGTGCGAACGCGCAAAGAGGTGCCCCGGGAGGACGGCACCTACGTGCGCTTCGACGACAACGCCGCGGTGCTGGTCGAAGACGACGGCCAGCCGGTGGGGACACGAATTTTCGGGCCGGTCGCCCGCGAACTTCGCACCAACGACTACATGCGGATCATCAGTCTCGCCGCCGAGGTTCTCTGAGCGGCCGGGCCCCCTGGTGCAAAGGCAGGCGGCGCGGCGCTCGGGGAGCGGGCGAGACGACCACAAGGAGCAAACCATGCATGTCAAGACCGAAGACGACGTGATGATCCTCGCCGGAAAGGACCGGGGGTTTACCGGTGAGGTGATCGAGGCCGATCCGGAAAACCGCCAGGTGAAGGTGGCGCGACGCAACATGATCGTCAAACACAAGCAGCCGAACCAGATCACCGGCGAAGAGGGCACGCGCGTCGAGCAGGAGGGCTGGATCGACGCTTCGAATGTGGCCCTGTACATCGAAGACGAAGAGGACGACGGCGAGGTCGAGCGGCGCCCGGTGCGCGTCGGCTACAAATTCGTCGGTGCGGATGGCGACTTGTTCGACCAGAAGCACGCCGCCAAGGAGAGCTTCGAAGGGGAGGCGCCGGACGTCATCCACAAGATTCGGGTCGCCAAACAGACCGACGACGTCCTCGATCCGATTCCCGAGTATTGATTCGGAACCCTGAACGGTGCGCCGCGTCCTTGACACTTCGACGCGGCATTCGCTAGACACAGCTGCCCTGTTTGCCGACCCGGCGGAGCGTCTGCCCGGGACGTTCGGCAGAGAGGTGCAGGCGGTTGAGTTGCCATTTGATTGCGCCGACGCGGAGTCGGCGACGGAGTTTCGCATGTCGTTTTTGAGGGAAAAATACGAGACGGAAGCCGTCCCGGCGCTGATGGAGGAGTTCGAGCTGGACAACGAGATGCGTGTCCCCGAACTCGAAAAGGTCATCGTCAACACGGGCCTGGGCGAAGCCGTCGACAACCCGAAGGTGATCGACCGGGCGGTCGAAGAGCTCGAGGCGATCACCGGGCAGGAGCCGATCATCACCAAGGCGAAACGCTCGATCGCCGCGTTCAAGGTGCGCGAGGGGATGCCGATCGGCGCGAAGGTCAGTCTGCGGGACGTTCGGATGTACGAATTTCTCGAGCGCCTGATCTACGTGGCGCTCCCGCGCGTACGTGACTTCAACGGGATCAGCCCCGACGCCTTCGACGGACACGGAAACTACACGATCGGCATCGAGGAGCAGACGATCTTTCCAGAGATCGACTATGACTCGGTCGACAAGATCCGGGGCCTGGGGGTGACGGTCGTGACGTCGGCGGAAAACGACGAACAGGGTCGCCGACTGCTCGACCAGCTCGGATTTCCGTTCAGCGACAAACACGAAGACGACGAACAAGCATAGCCGTTTACGAACGAGGAGAACGTCGTGGCCAAAACAGGGCTCGAAGAAAAGGCGAAAAAGGAAAAGAAGTTCGACGTGCGCGAGTACAATCGCTGTCCGCTGTGCGGGCGGTCGCGTGCGTACCTTCAGAAATTCGACATGTGTCGAATCTGTTTTCGCGAACTGGCGCTTCGAGGGGAAATTCCCGGGGTCGTGAAAGCGAGCTGGTAGTGGCCCGCGGCGCAAGCCTTGTGAGACGCACCCGAGACGAGTGAGAAGACGATGGCAAACGTAAAAGATCCGATTGCGGACTTTCTGAGCCAGATCCGCAACGCACAGATGGCGGACCATGCGGAAGTGACGATCCCCGGCAGCAAGGTCAAGTTCCAGATGGCTCGGATTCTGGACGAGCAGGGATACGTCTCCGAGACGGAATGGATCGACGAGGGTCCGCAGGGGGAGATCCGGATCGAGCTGCGCTACGACGCAAACGACGAGCCGATCATTCGAGGGTTGGAGCGGGTCAGCAAGCCGTCGCGGCGGGTGTACGTCGGGGCCGACGAGATTCCGAAGGTGCTCAACGGTCTCGGAATTGCAGTGCTTTCGACCTCACACGGGGTCGTCACGGACCGGCAGGCTCGCCGTGCGAACGTCGGTGGCGAATACATGTGCAAAGTGTACTGAGGCCCGGAGGGCGTCTCGCCGTCGAGGCGGCGGGAGGTTCGCCGGTTTGCCCGAGGGTTTTGGAGGTAGTTGATGAGCCGCATCGGAAAACAGCCAGTCGAGATTCCCGACGAGGTCGACGCCTCGGTCGACGGGAAGACGCTGACGGTCGAGGGGCCGATCGGCGAGCTCGTGCGCACGGTTCCCGAAGAGATCGGCCTCTCGATCGACGACGGCGAGATCCACGTCGATCGGCCGGACGACACCCGAGATGCCCGCAGCAAGCAGGGGCTGACGCGAAGTCTGATCTCGAACATGGTCGAGGGGGTCGCCGAAGGGTTCAGCCGACAGCTCGAGATCAACGGCGTCGGCTATCGCGCCGAAAAGCACGGAGATTACGTCCGGTTCGATCTCGGCTTCAGCCATCCGATTTTGTTCGAGCTTCCGGCCCAGGTCGAGATCGAACTCGAGTCGCAGACGGAGCTGGAGCTGACGAGCCCGGACAAGGAGCTTTTGGGCCAGGTGGCGGCCAAGATCCGGAACCTTCGCCCCCCGGAGCCGTACAAGGGCAAGGGCATCAAATACAAAGACGAGCAGATCCGACGGAAGGTCGGAAAAGCTGGAGTCGCTTAACTGACTTTCTGTTGCGAGGCCGACGCTTCGGAGGATTGCGATGCGAAGCAAACGCGAACGCGAAAACAACCGACTGCGACGAAAGCGGCGAATTCGGCAAAAGATCACTGGAACGCCGCAGCGTCCCCGCCTGACGGTCTACAAGTCGAACACACACACGTACGCCCAGGTGATCGACGATTACGAGGGCCATACTCTGATCTCGGCGTCGACGCTCGCCGACGACGTCGCCGACGAATCGGCGACGAAGACCGAGCAGGCGCGCGAGGTCGGAGCGCTGGTGGCCGAGCGGGCGCTCGAGGAGGGGATCGAGCAGGTGGTCTTCGACCGAAACGGATTCATCTACCACGGGCGGCTCGCGGCAGTGGCCGACGGGGCGCGCGAGGCAGGGCTCGACTTTTAAGGAGAGTATATCGTGGCACACGGACGAGACGAACATCAGAATCTCGACCTGGACGACACCGTCATCGACATCAACCGGGTCTCGAAGGTCGTTACCGGAGGTCGACGCTTCAGCTTCGGTGCGATCGTGGTCGTCGGCGATTCCAACGGCCACGTCGG
Organism: uncultured Bradymonadales bacterium; assembly: GCA_964600555.1. GTDB lineage: Bacteria > Myxococcota_A > Bradymonadia > Bradymonadales > Bradymonadaceae > CAJXPB01. Next base: position 11,548 of record CAZRLK010000083.1, on the reverse strand, counting down.
GGTCGGGTACGGGAAGGCCCAGGAGGTCCCGGAGGCAATTCGCAAGGGGACGCAGCAGGGCCGCAAGAACCTCATCGAGGTGCCGATCGTCGATGGAACGATCCCGTACGAAGTCGAGGGAACGTTCAACTCGGGTCGTGTGTTGTTGAAACCCGCCGGCGCCGGAACTGGCGTGATCGCCGGAGGGGCGGTGCGGGCGATTCTGGAGGCGGCCGGGATCGGCGACATTTTGACCAAGTCGCTGGGGTCGAACACGCCGCACAACGTCGTCAACGCGACGATGGACGGCCTCGAGCAGCTCACCCACCCGGACGATTACCGACGCCGACTCGGACAGACCGACGAGGCGGAAGCCCAGCAGGTCGAGGAAGCACAGTGACGGCCGGTCGCGCCGGCACCGCCGATGCGGTGGCCGGGAGTCCGGTGCAAGTCTCGCATTTGGCCGAGTTCGAGGACGTGGAGGATCGAGATGGACTTGAGTAATCTGTCACCCCCGGAAGGGGCCAATCAGGAGAGTACGCGGGTCGGACGTGGCGAAGGAAGTGGCCACGGCAAGACCTGCGGAAAAGGCCACAAAGGCCAGAAAGCCCGGACCGGCGGTACGATCCACCCCCGGTTCGAGGGCGGCCAGACGCCGATCTATTTGCAGTTGCCGAAACTCGGGTTCAACAATCCGAACAAGGATCGCGTCGAGATCGTGAACGTCGGACGGCTCGACGAGGTATTCGAGGAGGGTGACGTCGTCGACATCGAGGCGTTGCACGACAACGGCTTTTTGTCCGGCCAGTTCGATGCGGTCAAAATCCTCGGCGACGGGGAGCTCGATACGGAATTGACCGTCCGGGCCGATCGGTTCAGCGAGTCGGCGCGCGAGAAAATCGAACAGGCGGGCGGAACCACAGAGGTCATCGAACGTGGCTGATTCGAGCTTTGCCGACATACCGAAGGTCCCGGAGCTGAGGCGCCGGCTTTTGTTTACGTTTGGCGTGCTGGCGCTGTACAGGGCGGGGGTGTTCATTACGCTTCCGGGCGTCGACCGGGCCGCCCTCGAGCAGGTGATGGGGGGAGGCGGGGGCCTGTTCGGCTTGATCAATCTGTTTACCGGCGGGGCGTTCAAATTGATGAGCGTCTTCGCGCTGGGGGTGATGCCGTACATCTCCGCGGCGATCATCATGCAGTTGATGACCGTCGTGATTCCCGAGGTCGAACGCCTGAAAAAGGACGAGGGAGAGCGGGGACGACGCAAGGTCAACCAGTATACCCGGTATCTGACCGTGCTGATCTGCGTCGTCCAGGGCTTTGCGATCTCGTTTTATCTCGAGAACATGAACGCCACCGAACAGGGGGCAAACCTGCTGGTGTACTCCGGCTGGGGATTCCGGTTGATGACGGTCCTGACGCTGACGACCGGGACGGTCTTCATCATGTGGCTCGGCGAACAGATCGACGAATACGGGATCGGAAACGGGATCTCGCTGATCATTACCGCGAGTATCATCGCCCGGTTTCCGTCGGCGGTGATGCAGACGTATCAAAAATACGACACCGGCGGGCTGACGACGTTCACGATGCTGTCGATCGTGGCCATCGTGTTGGTGGTGACCGGCTTCATCGTCTACATGGAGAGTGCCCAGCGGCGCATCCCGCTGCAGTATGCGAAGCGCATGGTGGGGCGGCGCATCTACGGCGGCCAGCAGCACCATCTTCCCCTGAAGGTCAACATGTCGGGGGTCATTCCGCCGATTTTCGCCTCGTCGATGCTGATCTTCCCGACGACGGTCGCCGGGTACTTTCAGGATTACGCGATCGGTCAGCAGATCCAGGCGGTTCTCGTGCCCGGAGACTGGCGGTACAATACGATCTATGCGGCCCTGATTATCTTCTTTACCTTCTTTTACACGGCGGTCCAGGTAAACCCGGTCGATATCGCCGACAACCTCAAAAAGTCGGGAGCATTCGTCCCCGGGATTCGGCCCGGCAAAAAGACGGCCAATTACATCGACGAAGTGTTGACGCGGCTGACGAGCGCAGGGTCGGTGTATCTGGCGGCGGTGTGCGTGATGCCGTTTTTCCTCCAGGAGTGGCTGAACGTCAGCTTCTTTTTCGGCGGCATCAGCCTCGTCATTACCGTCAGCGTGGGGTTGCGGACGGTCAACGAGATCGAAAACTATCTGATCAGCCGGCAGTACGACGATTTCAGCGCTCGCGTCGGCCAGTCTTCGCAGGCGGGGCGGATCACGGGGCGCGACCCGGACGACAGTTCGTGAGGAGATAGAGCGACCATGGCGAAGACCCATCTCATTTTGCTCGGGCCTCCCGGGGCGGGAAAGGGGACCCAGGCGGCGAGGCTCGTGGAGCGCTACGGGATTCCCCAGATCTCGACGGGCGACATGCTGCGCGATGCGCGCCGGCGGGGCACGCAGCTCGGCGAGGAGGCTGCCCGGTACATGGACGCCGGGGAGCTGGTGCCCGACGAAGTGGTCATCGGGATCGTCGAGGAGCGCCTCGAGCGGCCGGATGCCGAGGGGGGATTCGTCCTCGACGGGTTCCCGCGGACGACCGACCAGGCCGAGGCGCTCGCCGACATGAGTGTGACGATCGAGGTGGTCGTGAGTCTGGAGGTTCCCGAGTCGGAGCTGGTGCGCCGTCTGAGCGGACGCCTCGTTTGCCCGGAGTGTGGCGCCGCGTTCCACGAGGAGTTCAATCCGCCGAGTAGCGACGACGTATGTGACGAGTGCGGCCACCAGGGCCTGGTCAAGCGCGAGGACGATCGGCCGGAGGTCGTCCGAGAGCGGCTCGCCGAGTACCGCGAGAAGACACAGCCGCTGGTGGAGTTTTATCGAGAGCGAGGCCTTCTGGTGGAAGTTGACGGTGAAGGCTCGCCGGACGAGGTCGCCGAGCGCATCGAAAGCGTGCTCGAAGAGTAGATGGAATGGACGGGTTGCCTGCGGGAAGGCCGGTCGTCGGTGTAAGAGGCCGCCCTTGACGTGGTCGGCTCGGAGAGATATGAAACCGTCCCTCATCGTCGCCTGCGCCGGCGTAGGGGCTCGTATGCGACTCGGCGCGGGCCACGTTTCAGCCAAACAAGAGATCCATGGCGAAAGAAGAACCAATCGAAGTCCAAGGGGAAGTTGTCGAATCGCTCCCCAACGCAATGTTTCGCGTCGAGCTCGAAAACGGGCACGAAGTGATGGCGCACATTTCGGGCAAGATGCGGATGCACTTTATCAAGATTTTGCCCGGGGACACGGTGACCGTGGAGTTGTCGCCGTACGATCTGACGCGGGGGCGGATCGTGTACCGGGAGAAATGAGAGGCGAATCCGGCGCGCGGCGGGTCGTCGCCCGGCGGGCCGACAGCAGTCGGGTCCAATCGAACGCCAACGCACGAAGGGACTGGCCATGAAGGTTCGACCGTCCGTCAAAAAGATTTGTGACAAATGCAAGATCATTCGCCGCAACGGCGTGGTTCGGGTCATCTGCGAGAACCCGCGCCACAAGCAGCGCCAGGGATGAGCGGTCCCGGCGGTCTCAGCGGCGTCGACTTTGACCTCAGATGAAGGAGCCCGGTTGTGGCACGAGTAGCAGGTGTCGACCTTCCGAGAAACAAACGAGTTGACATTGCCCTGACCTATATCTATGGGATCGGGCATTCACGGGCGGAGGATGTCGTCCAGCAGGCGGGCATCGAGGCCTCGACCGAGGTCAAGAATCTGACCGAGGGCGAGATTCGTTCGCTGCGTCAGACCGTCGAAAACAACTACACGGTCGAGGGAGATCTCCGCCGCCAGATCCAGCGGAACATCCAGCGTCTGAAGGATCTCGGCTGCTATCGCGGGATTCGCCATCGGAAAGGCCTTCCGGTGCGAGGTCAGCGCACCCAGACGAACGCCAGGACGCGCAAAGGCCCGAAATCATCGAAGATCAAACGGTAGGCGCTTCCGGATCGACGGAAGTCGCGTGCGCCGGCACTCGCCGGGAATCGAGAGACGATCCCGGCGAGGTTCGTCGCAGACAGGTATACAGAGAGGATTGAGATGCCCAGAGGAAAGACGCGAACCGGTATCGCCCACATTCATTCGACCTTCAACAACACCCTGGTGACCCTGACCGACACGCACGGCAACACCCTGTCGTGGTCGAGCGCCGGGGCGGAGGGGTTCAAGGGGTCGCGCAAGTCGACGCCGTACGCGGCGGGAGTGGCCGCCGAGGAGGCGGTCCGCAAGGCCCAGGAGTACGGGCTCGAGAAGGTGTCGGTGCGGCTCAGCGGACCGGGGACCGGGCGCGAATCGGCGCTTCGGTCGCTGCAGTCGGAAGGGTTGAAGATTACGACCATTCGAGACGTCACGCCCATCCCGCACAACGGGTGTCGACCGCCCAAACGGCGTCGCGTCTGACCACTTCGGCCGATCGGTCGTCCCGGGGGTTGGCTTTGCAACGAGTCGGGCGCCCCGATCCAGCATTCGGGAACACATCTCTACGTCTGGTGGAGGCAGTTAAATGTACAAAAACTGGCGAGACATGATTCGGCCGCGCGAGATCGAGATCGATCCGCGGAGTCAAAGCGACAGTTATGCGAAATTCGAGTGTCAGCCACTCGAGCGCGGCTACGGGATCACGATTGGGAACGCGCTGCGCAGGATCCTGTTGAGTAGCATTCGCGGGACCGCAGTGACGAAGGTCCAGGCCGAGGGGGCGTTGCACGAGTTTACGAGCCTGCCCGAGGTCAAGGAGGATGTGACCGACATCCTGCTCAACATCAAAGAGCTTCGGCTGAAATCGCACGCCGACGAGCCGCGCAAGATGACGATCGATTTCGACGGGCCGGGAACGGTCACGGCCGAGGACATCCAGAACGATGCGCAGGTCGAGGTGTTGAATCCGGAGCAGGTGATCGCGACGGTCAGCGACGGCGGGGAGTTGCAGATGGAGTTGACCGTCGAGCGGGGGCGGGGCTACGTGCCGGCCGATCAGAACAAGTCCGAGGACGATCCGATCGGGATGATTCCGGTCGACAGCCTCTTCAGCCCGATTACGAAGGTCAATTACAAGATCACGAATGCGCGGGTCGGGCAGCGAACGGACTACGACAAGCTGACGCTAGAGGTCTGGACCGACGGCAGCGTCAAACCGGAGGATGCCGTCGCGTATGCGGCGAAGATCCTCAAAGAACAGGTTTCGATTTTCATCAACTTCGACGAGGACATCGAGCCGGAGTTCGAAGAGGAAGAAGAGGAGCCGGAATTCGACGACAAGCTTCTCAAGCCGATCGACGAACTCGAACTGTCGGTGCGAAGCTACAATTGTCTGCAGGGGGCCGGCATCACACACGTAGGCGACCTGGTGCAGCGGACCGAAGCGGAGCTGTTGAAGACGAAGAATTTCGGGCGAAAGTCGCTCAAAGAGATCAAAGACATTCTCGAGGAGATGGAACTCGAGCTCGGGACGTCGCTCGACAACTGGCCGCCGTCGGGACTCAAAGAAGACGACGAAGAAGAGGAATCGGAGTGACCCGCGGCGGGACGACCGGAGCGGCTTCCGGGTTCGACGCAGCACGACACGAGGAGTGATCGATGCGACATCGGCACAAAGGAAACAAACTGAATCGCGGTGCCTCGCACCGCAAGGCGACGATTCAGAATCTGTTGAAGAGTCTGGTCGAGTACGAGCTGGTCCAGACGACGGATGCGCGGGCCAAGGAGTTGCGCCGGCATGCGGATCGGCTGATCACCGCCGCCAAGGAGGGGACGCGCAAGGCTTTTCGGCAGGTGCAGTCGAAGCTGGGAGGCGACCGGGACCTGGCGCACAAAGTCTGCAATGATCTGGTCGACCGAGCCCCGATCGCGGATCGTGACAGCGGCTACGTGCGCCTGATTAAGGTGGGGAATCGCCAGGGCGACAACGCCGAGATCTCCCGAATCTCGTGGGTGGGCTCGAATCTCGCGAATACTGAAGAGCTTCGGTTCCCGGATCACATCCTGGAGCTGATCGAGACCGACGAGGTCGTCGAGGACGCCGACGAGGAGGTCGACGAGGAGTAACGGCCGCCCCACAGTGAGAGGAGCCGAGCGCCGGTTGATCCCGGCGCTTTTTCTCTGTGGGAGGGGAGGTTTTATTCTTCCGAAAGCTGTGGGAAAGTCCGGTTGACAAGGCGACTGCAGGAGAACGCCAAGGGGCCGATGTCACCGAGACAACGAAGCGACGAGGTGGGATACGGGGTCCGCGCGATTTGCCTCTCGCGGGGGGCGGTGGCACTCGCCGCTGCCGGCATGTGGGTAATGTTCGGCTGCTCGAGTACCGGCGAGGCCGAGCGGGCGTCGCAGGAGCGTGCGAAGCGCGTCGACCAAAGGGCCGGGAGCGCGGCGGACGCCGCCTCGCGGGAGGAGAGCCCGGATCGGGTGATCGTGATGGTCGGCGACGGGATGGGAGCGGCGGCGATTCGGGGAGCGCAGTACGTGGCCGACGAACCGCTCGAGATGTTGAGCATGGAGCGGCTCAGTTTTCTGACGACCCACAGCTACGAGTACGTGACGACCGATTCGGCGGCGTCGGCGACGGCCGTTGCGACTGGTGCCAAGACTCACTACGAGGGGGTGAGTGTCGAGCCCGGTACCTCGAAGCAGGAGGAGACCGAAGAGTCGAGGCATCTGGAGACGACGCTCGAGGTGGCCGAGCAGCGCGACTGGAAGACGGGGCTGGTCGCGATGTCGCGTATCGTCCATGCGACACCGGCGGCGTTTGCGGCGCACCGGGCCAATCGCAACAGCTACGAGGGGATCGCCCGGGACATGGTGGGGTCGGGAGTCGATTTGCTGCTCGGGGGCGGGCGAAAATTCTTCACCGAACGTGAGGATGGCGTGAATCTCGTCGAGCGGATGAGGGGGGACGGGTACACGGTCGTCTCGACCCCGGAGCAGTTCGAGCAGGCCGTCGGCGAGGCGGGGCGTCTGGCGGGGTTGTTTTATCGGAGCGACCCTCCGCCCCTGGCCGCCGACGAGCCCCGGAAGCTCGGGCTCGAGTCGATGATGGACGGAGCACTCGAAGTGCTCGGAGGCGAGGGGGACGCGGGGTTTTTTCTGATGGTCGAGGGCTCGCAAATCGACTGGCGAGGCCACGATCTGGCGGGTGAGGGGACGGTGCGCGAGACGCTTCGGTTCGACCGCGCCATCGGGCGGGCGCTCGAGTATACCCGGTCGCGGGACGATACCTTGCTGGTGGTCGTCTCCGACCACGAGACCGGCGGTTTGTCGATGCTGGACGAGCAGGCGGTGGCGCCATACGAGAAGGCGCTCGGAGGTCGAGGCGAGGCCGACGAGATGGTCGATTTTCCGGGGGGGGCGGATGAGCCGATCGAGCCGCCGGAGGCGCGACCGCGCCTCGAGCCAGGAGGGGGCGACTCGGAGGGGCGGATGGTGCCGGTGTTCGGCCACCTCTCGATGGCGAGTCGGGGGCGGGCGGACAACCCGGAGGCATTCTGGTCGATCCACACGCCCGAGATGGTGCCGATGTTCGCGGAGGGCGCCGGGGCGGAGCACCTCGCCGAGGTCACGGACAACGCCGAGCTGGGGCGGCGGCTGCAGGAACTGGTCGATGACGACGCAGAGTTCGAGGCGGAGCCGGCCCGATCGGATGCGAGCAAGGAGCGGCCGAAAAACGCCGTCGTGTTCATCGGCGACGCCGTCGGGTTCGACGCGCTCACGGCGACCCATTACGTCGACGGTGCCCTCGGGATGCGCGAGATGCCGGTTCGAGGGCTCGCCCGTGTGCGCGGGCCGGAGCGGCCGGTGCCCTCCGAACGGGAGGCCGCTTCGGCGTTGCTGGCAGGTAGTCCGTCGCCGGGTGAAGATCGGCTCGAGTCGGTACTCGAACGGGCCGAGCGACGCGGGTATCGAACCGGCGTGGTCACGACGGGAAGTCTGACGAACCCGACGTTGCGGCCGCTCTTCGCGGCAAACGCGGGCGGGAGCCAGTCGGCGGAAGGGGCGGCCGAGAGGTTCGTCGGGCTCGCCGACCGTATCGACGCGGCCGACGGCATCGACCTCGCTTACGGCGGCGGTGCGGAGGCGTTCAGCCGGGCGCTCCGCGAGAAGCTCGTCGAGCAGGGGACGAAGGTATACACGCAGTGGGGGGAGACGGGCGAGTCGTCCAATCGGGCGGTCCGCTTTCTGGCCGACGGGTCGATGGCTCCAGCGAGTGAACGGGATGGGACGCGAAAGCCGACACTCCGGGAGATGACTCGCCGAGCCTTCGAGGAGCTTTCGTCGCGCGAGGAGCCGTTTTTGCTGGTCGTCGAGGCGGATGGTCCCGAGCGGCTCCAGGCGTCGCTGACGAGGAGTCGAACGCTGGTCGACGAGGTAGCCGAGTTCGACCGCGCGGTCGTTGCGGGCGTGGAAGCGGCCAGACGGGAGGGGGAGACGCTCGTCGTCGCGACGGCGGACGCCGACAAGACGCTGTCGGTCTTCGACAACCACTACGGATTTGCCGACGGTGTCTGCGGGATCGCCGAGCGATGCGGCGGGCCGTGGGGCCTCGACGAGCTGCCGGTGGCCGTCGACAAGCTCCCGGATGCCGAGGGGCTGGGTGACGCCGAACTGCAGGGAGAATACGCGCCCCCACGAGTGTTTCTCGAGTATGCGTGGCCGATCCAGGCTGCCAGTCGCCGCGGCAACTCGACCGGCGACGGGGCGGTCACTTCGGTCGGAACCAACTCGGCGACCTCGGTGCCGGTCTTTGCGGTCGGACCGTGGAGTCACCACCTCGAGAGCGGGATCACCCAGGAAAAGATCGGCGGGCTGTTGAATCGATGGGTGGAAGGAGCGTCGACGCCCTGACGACCGGCCCGAAGCGGTGGTCCCCGACCAGGGGAACGAGCCGACTTTACCTACCGCCAACGGACTGCGATGAGTACCCGAAAGAGCATTCGAGACATCCGCGACAAATACGAAAAGCAGACGCCGATCACGGTCGTCACCTGCTACGACTTCACCTTCGCCCGGCTCGTCGACAAGACGGAGCTGGATGCGGTGTTGATCGGGGACAGTCTCGGCAACGTCGTCCAGGGGGAGTCGACGACGCTGCCGGTGACGCTCGAAGATGTCATCTACCACACTCGAGCCGTCGTGCGGGGGACGAGCAAGGCGCACGTCATTGCGGACATGCCGTTTATGAGTTTTCAGGCGGAGGCCGCCGAGGGGGTTCGCAACGCCGGCCGACTTCTCAAAGAGGGAGGCGCCCAGGCGGTCAAGGTCGAAGGGGGCGAAGCGATCGCCCCGACGGTCGAGCGGATGACGCAGGCCGGAATTCCGGTCGTCGGGCATCTCGGGTTGACGCCGCAGTCGGTTCACAAGACCGGGGGCTACCGAGTCCAGGGGCGAGGAGAGCAGGCGCGACGGGCATTGATCGAGGACGCCGAGGCGCTCGAAGAGGCCGGGATCTACGCGCTGGTCCTGGAGATGGTCCCCTCGGAGGTCGCCGCAGAAGTGACCGAGAGGGTGGACGTCCCGACCATCGGGATCGGGGCGGGCCCGGCGACCAGCGGCCAGGTGCTGGTGTTTTCGGATCTCCTGGGGCTCGACCAGAGCTTCACGCCGAAATTCGTGAAACGCTACGCGAACCTCGAGGAACGGGTCGTCGAAGCCTTCGAGGAGTACCGCGAGGAGGTCGTCGACGGGGAGTTTCCGGACGACGAGCATTCCTATTGATCGATCGAGCGCGTGGGCGCATGCCGGCGGGACGCCGCCCGGGTTCGGTGCCGGACGAGCGATACGACGGAGGAGCGGATGGTACAGGTCGAACGCGAGATCGAGTCGATTCGGCGTGCGCGGGCCGAACTCGAGGGGACGGTCGGCTTCGTGCCGACAATGGGAGCATTGCACGAGGGCCATCTGTCGTTGATGCGTCGCGCCAACGAGCGCGCGGATCATTTGATCGTCAGTATCTTCGTCAACCCGACGCAGTTCGGGCCGGATGCCGACTACGAGGAGTATCCGCGAGAGCTGCAGCACGACCGCGAGAAATGTGACGAGCTCGGCTGCGATCTTATCTTCGCGCCGAGCTCCGAGGTCATGTACGCCGACGACCATTCGACGACGGTGCGCGTCTCGGGGCTGACCGACGTGATGTGCGGGCCCCACCGTTCCGGTCACTTCGAGGGCGTGACGACGATCGTCACGAAACTGTTCAACGTCCTCGAACCCGACCTGGCCGTCTTCGGCGAGAAGGACTACCAGCAGCTGGCGATCTTGCGGCGGATGGTTCGGGATCTGAACATGCCGGTCGAGATCGTCGGGGCGCCCATCGTGCGCGAGTCGGACGGGCTGGCGGTCTCGAGCCGCAACCGGTATCTCGACGACGACGAGCGGCGGCGGGCTCGCTCGCTGTCCGACGGGCTTGCGCAGGCGTGGCGGGCCTACCGAGCCGGCGTGCGGGATGGAGAGCGGCTGGTCGAGGCGGCGACCGAGCGGCTCCTGGAGTCGGTCGACCGCGAGGCGATCGATTACGTCGAGTGTGTGCACCCGGCGACCCTGGAGCGCTACCGGGGGGCCGGTCGGGAGATCGGAGACGCCGGCGCCGTTCTGGCGATGGCGGTCCACGTCGGCGATGCACGCCTGATCGACAACCTGCGCCTGGACGGAGAGCTGCCGGAGGAGTTGGCGGAGACCTGAGTGGTCGGTCTCATCAACCGGCCGAACGACCGGCGCCCCGCGCCCGTAAGTGAGTGTTTACTTACCTTCCGGTTTCGCCTATCCCGGGACGCCCTCGGCGAGGGGGAGTCCTTGACACTTCGGTGTCCGAGGACTAGTGGATGAGCGGTGATTCATTCGCTCGCCACTACGCCGCGTTGGACGGAATCGGAATGGTCAGTGACGAAAAAGAGACGACGAATTCGGACAAGCGCCAAAAGATCCTGGAGGGGGCGCTTCGGGCGTTCGCCAAGAAGGGATTTTACAACACGAAGGTCTCCGAGATCGCCAGCGAGGCCGACGTCGCCGACGGGACGATCTATCTGTATTTCGAAAACAAGGACGACCTGCTGATCTCTCTGTTCGAAGATCGGATGGAGTGGATCATCGATCGCATCCGGACGGACCTGCAGCGAGTCGAAGGGGGAGTCGTCGACAAGGTCCGGCGGTTCGTCGAGTTGCACTTTCAGCTCGCGATCGAGAATCCGGACCTGGCGGAGTTCATCACCGTCGAGCTTCGGCAGAGTGCGAAATTCATCAAGGAATACGACAACCCGAAGTTCGGCGATTACCTGGGCATGTTGAAGCATCTGATCGAGGAGGGGCAGCGCGAAGGGGTATTCGCCGAGGGGCTGGACAGCCGTCTCGTCTCGCGGGCGTTTTTCGGAGCGCTGGACGAAGTGCTGCTGCAGTTGACTCTGACGGAGGTGCGGACCGAAGACGTCTCCGAGGAGGTCGACCAGGTGACGCGGATGTTGATCGAAGGACTGCAAGTTCACGCCTGAAGTCACGGAGTTTTCGATCGAAGCAAGGAGGACGCTGTGAAGATACTGTCGACGGTCAAACGGGTGACCGACCCGGATCAAA
>CAZRLK010000082.1:19653-21391 GCA_964600555.1 uncultured Bradymonadales bacterium | reverse complement strand
GTTGGGGGCTGCCCTGGGGCCGACTCCCGAGTTTTGGTTGGACCTGCAACAAAAGATCGACTTGTACGAAGCGCGCCAGAAGACCGATGACCTTCCGTCGCGGCTTGTTGAGACGAACACGAGTGCCTGGTCGAGTGGCTCGGCGACAACTGGGCGATGATTCTGACCGACGAGAACCGGGGGCCGGCCGTGCTTCAGCGCGGCCGGTTCCGAACTGACCCGTTCAGGCGGCGGTTTCAACCCCGTGGACCGGACGTTCGACCGCCCCCGACCGGTCGGGAGATGGAGAGCCGACCCGCGACTGAGGAAGTGGAACCGAGAACGGTGTGATCGGTGGGATCGGTGTGATCTGAGATATCTACGCCGGGCCGGGGCGGCCGTCCATTCTGAAATCCCACCGTTCGCACCGATCCCACCGGTCAGCTTCCTCGATCCAGTTCCTCAGTGTTGCGGGTGACCCGAACCCCCGCGGAGAGGTTCTCCGTTGTCGGACCCCGCGTTTACCCACCTGCCGCAAAACCCAGCCCGAGTTCGTCGACCGCACGCTCGGCTTTCCGGTCACGCTTCGGGAGGTTCCGATGCGGAAAGTCCGCGGCGAGTGGGTACCCGACTACGACCCGAACGCCTTTCAGCGCCGGGTCTTGAAGTCACTCGTCTTTTCGTCGACACCGCTGCAGGGCAATCACCTTCGGTTCATCCGGCTCTGGCTCGAAGAGACCCAGGAGGTCTTCGGCAGCGAGCAGGGAGTGACCCACGCCGCCGTCAGCCAGTGGGAGAGCAAAGGCGACCAGCCGACCGGCATGGGCAAGAGCGTCGAGGTCCACGTGCGCCTTCGAGTCCTCATGGAACTGACCGACACGACCGACAGCGACGCCCTGGGTCGCATCACCGCCATCGACCAGGAGTCCTCGCCCCATACCCCCGCCATCGACGCCGGCGAACTGAACGACTCCGTCCCGGCATCGGCCTGATAGTCGTCAGCGCACCCGCCGTGACTTCTCGAACTGCCACGGACCCATCGCTCCAAACCGTCCGAAACGCGGTCGCGGCCGGGGCGGCCGTTACTTCCAAAATCACATCGTTCGCATCGATCCCGCCGGTCAGCCTCTCCGATCCAGTTCCTCAGTATTGCGGGCGGCCGGGCACCTCGAGAGCCAAGCCCCCGACTGAGGAAGTGGAACCGAGAACGGTGTGATCGGTGGGATCGGTGTGATCTGAGATAACTCCGGCGGGCCGGGGCGGCGTCCCTGACTGCGCCGAAATAGTGCGGTGAACGAGAGGGCAATCGTCACGATCTACTAGTCGAGCGAGAAGGCAGTTGTTAAAGATGGGAATCGACTCATTCCTGCAGTCCCAAGGGGTGCTTCATGAATGTTCCCAACTTCTACGAGTTCATCGACCCGTTGTTGCGGGTGCTGTGCGAGCATCCGGAAGGTATTGAGACGGCCGGTGCCTATGAGAAGGTGGCCGAACGGACAGAGCTTACCGACGAACAGCGGGATGCGATGATTCCGAGCGGAGGACAGCCGAAATACAAGAATCGGATCGGTTGGGCGCACGACCGGCTCAAACGCGCCGACCTGTCGGAGAGTGCGGATTGGGGCGTCTGGCGAGTCACCGAGAAGGGCCGAGAGTTGGCGGCCGAGCATCCGGAGGGGCTCGACGAGGAGGTCGTCGACAGATGCTGTTAAGTTACTGGGTCTTTACGGTTTTTTTAGCGCCAATTTGGTGGCTCGTC
>CAZRLK010000082.1:0-19643 GCA_964600555.1 uncultured Bradymonadales bacterium | reverse complement strand
CCTCGACGAGGAGGTCGTGGACCGAATTGCCCGGCCGCGGAAGTACGCAGCCGACGAGGAAACCGGTCTCGACGAGTCGTCCGAGTCGGTCGACCCGGAGGCAATGACGCCCGACGAGAGGATCGACGCGGCCGTTCAGGAACTCCACGAAAGTGTGTCGAACGAACTGTTGAAGATCATCCAGGACCGTTCGGCGGAGTTTTTCGAACACCTCGTTCTGGATGTGCTCCAGGCGATGGGATACGGGACCGGCGAGCACGCCATCGACCACCGAGGGGCGAGCCACGACGGAGGTATCGACGGCGTCATTTCGCTCGACCGCCTTGGTCTCGAGAAGATCTACGTGCAGGCAAAGCGATGGGAGTCGAACACAGTCGGCCGTCCGGACCTCCAGAAGTTCTACGGCGCGTTATCAGAACGGCAGGCGACAAAAGGGGTCTTCATTACGACGTCGACCTTCAGTCGGTCGGCAGCCGATTTCGCCGACAGTATCTCGGATGCGATCGTCCTGATCGACGGGGAGGAGTTGACCGACCTGATGATCGAGCACGGCGTCGGAGTGAGGTCCGAGCGCACCGTGCAGGTGGTGGATGTAAATCGGGACTATTTCGAGCCGGAGTGACTCGGCGGGAAGTGGGCTATTTCAGGTCAAACGACACATCTGCTCGCTAACCGATCACGTATTGGGGCACTGAAGGATCAGGGCTCCACTTCCAATCGTACTCCAAGGGGTAGACACGTGGCTGAGCCCGAGATTACGAGACTTGACCACAAAGCTGCTCTTCGCCGGCGCGATTGTATGGGGATCAATTCTTACGTTTCGGCACCTGTGGCGCAGGCCGCCCGAGACGCTGGAATCGAGTGACATCGGAAGCCCTCTTCAGATCAAGAAATGCGGCAAAACAGAATTTCGAACGCCCGGTCGATCCTTTCTTTCAAGTTGGAACGATCTCCAATTCAAACTTGGAGAACGACCTGGGGGAGCAACAACCGAGGTCGATTGCGAGATCACTCGAAAATTCCAAGAGAGCGTCCGGCACCTTCAGTATTTCTGCAAACAGGATGCACTCGTTCTTCTCGGGGGAGACAAACGAGAAGTATACGGCTGGTGCTCGCGCCCCGGCGCCGGCGGCAACTGGGGCATCTATGATGAGACAAGGAACGCAGGGGACCTCGCTGACTGGTTTCGGTCGCAATTGGACTGCTCTTGAGACAAGCTTTCCACGCGAGGTCGGTCGTAGAGGATAGACCGACGGCTCATTTGAGCCTGTACGAGGGGACCATCACGTCGAGCGACGACGAGCAAATGGAAGATCCGTCCCATCGGGGTAGTCGACGAGCTTGTTGGGGTCATCTCACAAAGGCTGGCGAGCAGTAGGAGTCGTCCATGAAACCTGAAATCAAGGGGATCGATAGCCCCGATGTCGATGACATTGAGGCTCCGGCCTTCGAATCGCTGGAAGATGTATATTTGTTAATTCAAATATATATCGGTCCACCCTCCTCAGAGGGATACGAAATGTTCACCGTTGTCGTATGTACGGCGGAGGCTCTCAAGGCCGAATACAACCGACAAACACCCCGCTATCTGCGGAATCACCTCCTGGTTGAAACGTATGACTACGACGCTGTAGTCAACCATATCCAGAAGACGTGCAACCGCGTGGTGGAAGACACCTGGTCGGAAGTTGCCGAGAAATTGAACCGGTATTTCAGATGGGAGCTCGAGGATTACGTCGAGTGACTCTGAAAGGTTGTCGAACTTGCGCTTGCACCTGCCGTCACTCCATCGGCTGTTCCCTTCCAGTGCAGTCGACGTCGGCGACGCCGTGGAGGCAGTTCTGAAATCCCACCGTTCGCACCGATCACACCGATCAGCCTCTCCGATCCAGTTCCTGAGTATGGGGCGGGTGGCCCCGACGCCTCTGGAGAGCCAACCCGCGACTGAGGAAGTGGAACCTGGATCGGTGCGAACGGTGTGATCGGTGGGATTTGAGATATCTTCGGCCGGCCGAGGCCACCGGCGTATTTTGACAGCACCGGCGCCGGAACGATACACAGGTCGTCCCGACGGACAGGTTTTGCGGGAGTGTGTCGGTCGCCGGTGTTGGGCCGGGGCCGTTGGTATCTCGACAGGGGTGAGTCGATGAGTGACGGGCCGACGATTACGGATGCGCCGCCGGAGGATGTGGCGGCGGAGTGGGAGGCGTTGCGCGAGGCGCTCGATGCGCGGATTCCGGCGCGGAACGTCGACCGGAACTTGTTGATTGCGACCTGGAACCTGCGGCATTTCGGAGATCTCACCGAAAAGTGGCGAGTGGGGGAGGACGACAGTCCCAGGCGCAACCTGCGGGCGCTGCTTTTCATCGGCGAGGTCGTCTCGCGGTTCGACGTCGTGGCGATCCAGGAGGCGAAGGCGAACCTGAAGGCGCTGCGGCACCTGGTCGAGTGGCTCGGCGACAACTGGGGGATGATTCTGACCGACGAGAACCGGGGGCCGGCGGGCAACAACGAGCGGCTCGCCTTCATCTACGACCGCCGCCGCGTGGACCCTCCGGGCTCGCCGGGGAGGTGGTGATTCCGATCGAAGGCGACTATCCGCTCGACCGGCAGTTCGCCCGCACGCCGTACGCCGTCAGTTTCACGGCCAACGGGCGGACGTTCATGCTGCTGACCCTCCACGTCCTGTGGGGCGACGCGCCGGCGGACCGGGTCTCGGAGCTCGAGTCGATCGCGGAGTGGACCGCCGACTGGGCGAGGGACGTCAATTCCTGGGACCACAACCTGATCGTCCTCGGCGACTTCAACATCGACCGGTTCCTCAGTCGCCCCAAAACAAACACTCAGGAACTGGCCCCCGAAACACCGAGGAACTGGATCGACGAAAGTGATCGGTGTGATCGGTGCGAACGGTGGGATTTCAGAACTGACAACTGCCTCGGTTCGCCGCACATATCTCACATCCCACCGATGCCACCGATCTCCGTTCCGACCGATCGCGGTTCCACTTCCTCAGTCGCGCGTCGACCTCCGAAGGCCAGATGGGGGATCGCGGACCGTCGAGGCCGCCCTTCGGAGGTGAGAACGGGGATCGCGCATCCATTTTCCGGGCTCGGAAGCTCAGATCGAGGGTCTCGGATAGTGAGAGCCGGCCTCGGGGAGAGAGGTGTTCGGATCTGGGATCTGAGAGCTGGCCTCCGAAGGTCATTTTCGAGGATCGCGGCTCCCGTCGTCTGACCTTCGGCGGTCGACAGCGAGGAGCGCGGACCGTGCGAGTCCAGCCAACGAAGTCGGACAAAAGGATGCGCAATTCTCCGAGCTGGGCTCGGAAGCGGAGAATCGAGGAGGCGCGATCCCGTCGTCAAGGCTTGTTAGGTCAGACATGGGGATCGCGGATCCCTCGATTTGGCACCTTGAGGTCGGCGTCGAAGAGGCGCGATCCCGTCGAGTGAGATGCCGAAGACAGTTCGCGGGCAGAAAGATCGTCGATAAGGTTCGGAAATCGGAAAGTGATAGCCGTTGACACCGTCGGAATCGAGCAAGACCATGCGTCCATCGTCTCGTGTTTCGTGTGAACGGCCTGCAGGAGGGCGTCGATGAGTGACGAGACTGCTATCCGTCCGTTGCGTCCGATCTTCTCGACGCTGTATTCGAATGTCCATGAGTGAAGACGACACTCGCAGTCTCCTCGACAGAACCAACGCCCGGAGGTCGCTGGTGCTCATCGCCCTCGTGGCGACTGCACTGTGGCGGCTCGAGGTGGCGTGGCACGGTTGGGAGGGGCTGACCTGGATCGAGTACTTTCACTGGGCGGTGCCGGTGGGAATCGCGATGTTCGTCGGGTGGGTCGGGACTGTCGGTGACTTCCCCTCCAACGCCCGCCGATGGGCATGGATCATCGGCGCAGCGATCGTGGCCCCGGTGGTGTACATAGTGACGCGGTACGCACTCGTTGTCTTGTTTGTGGCCGGCCCGAGCGCCACGCCGTTTGCGTTGCAATATGGAGTCGAGGAGCTGAGGTGGGCCCGCTACGTTGCCGTGACGTGGTTGGTGGCCGTTCCCCTCATCGTATCATCGATCGGACGTCTCGTCGGTCTGCCGGTCACCCTCGGTGAGATCGCCATCTCCATGCTCGTCTTTGTCTGTTCGTACCCGAGCGCACTCTTGGTCATCGAGCTTCTCGAGAGCTCCATCCCCACCAACGCCATTCATGCCATCAAAACGGGGTACGTCGTTCCCTTCCAGATTGTGGGTCTCGGGATTCCGTTTCTTCCGGGAGGCGGTCAGTCGTGTCCACAGGGATGAAACCCCGTGGACAAATCGTCGTATGGCCCGCAACCGGTCGGGAGTGGTCTACGGTGCGGACGGGAACATCCGTGGTACAGAACAACCAATCGGTTGACGTCGGCGGCTTCGGCCCGAGATTTGCCGACCGATTGTTTTTGGTGTCCAGCCCGCCGCGAGGGATTCAGCGATGCAAGACGACGAATCGACCGGAGACGCCGCCGACTCGGCCGACACCCAGGAGCCGTCCGGCGAGGCAGGGGGGCCGCCGGGGGGCGTTTGTCGTCCGAGCGCCGGCGGCGTGAGGCGGGAAACGCCCGGCGAGTCGTCGCAAAGCGAGCAGACGGGTAGGGAGGGGAGTCGGCGGTCATCGGAGCGGTCGGAGAGGGGGAGCGGGATTCTCGACCGGCTCGAGGCGATCCAGCAGGGCGGGCGGGCGGAGCCGATGGCCGAGGCCGTCGGGGAGGCCGATGCCGATCCTCTGGCCTCCGACGAGCGGGTCGAGACGAAACTGCGCTGGGAGGGGCCGGGAAAGATCGTCTACGAGCCGACGCTGTTTCAGGTCGGCCCGGAGCGTTACGTCATCGAGGCCAAGCGCGAGCGACGAGGGCTGATCCCGTGGGGGTTCTGGGGCGGATTGTTGTTCGTCGGCGTCGCGGTGATCGTGCTGGCCGGCGCCCAGAGCATCTACTCCCTGTGGGACATCCTCTGGGCGATGATCGGTCTGACGGTCGGCGCGCTTCTGTATCGATTCGGACGCAAGTCGACCTTCGAGGAAATTCAACTGTGTGAAGTCGATCGACGCCGCCGCACACTGCACTGGCCGGAGGGGGCGCAGTCGGGGATGCAGGAGACCTATCTGTCGTTCGACGATGTCACCGAAATCGTCTTCGGCATGACCCAGCTTCCGGTCGACGAAAGTGCCGTCGACGTGCGCGTCGACGCCTTTGCGCTGCTGGTGCGTACCGGCGACGAGGAGCTTTTGCCGGTCGTCGAGGGCTCTCCGTACAAGGGGGATGTCCACGAGATCGCGGGGTTTCTCGCCGAGACGACCGAGACCGACCTGACGTATGTCGGGCGCGGAATCCGATGACCGTCCGATTGCCGGTTCATCGCGCGCTTGACTGGAAGAACGAGCAGTCGGTATAGATTCGACGCGATTGCGATTTTTTTCGGTCTCGCCAGCTTCAAAACTCGAACGATCGAGGATGCAAGCGGATGAATATTCACGAGTATCAGGCCAAAAACATACTTCGGGACTACGGAGTCGCCGTACCGGAGGGTGAGTCGGCGTTTTCGGTCGACGAAGCCGTCGATGCGGCCGAGCGGCTCGGCGGAGATCTCTGGGTCGTCAAGGCGCAGATCCACGCCGGCGGTCGAGGCAAAGCCGGTGGCATCAAGATCGCCGAGAGCCGGGAGGAAATCCGAAGATACGCCGACGAGCTGCTCGGCAGCCAACTGGTCACCCACCAGACCGGCCCGGAGGGCCAGACGGTTCGGCGGCTGTACATCGAGCAGGGCGTCGACATCGATCGGGAGCTTTATCTGAGCTTCATCGTCGACCGCGGCCGCGAGGGCGTCATGGTGATGGCCTCGACCGAAGGCGGCGTCGACATCGAGCAGGTCGCCGAGGAACATCCCGACAAGATTCACAAGGAGCTGGCCGACCCGCAGCTCGGTCTGGCGCAGTTTCAGGCCCGCCGTATCGCGTTTGCGCTCGGACTCGAGGGCAAATCCGCCCTGGAGGCGGCGAGCCTGATGCGAGATCTGTACCGGGTGTTCACCGACAAGGACTGCTCGCTCGCCGAGATCAACCCGCTGGTCGTCACCACCGACGGGCAGGTGATGGCGCTCGATGCGAAGATGAACTTCGACGACAGCGGGCTTTTCCGCCATCCCGACATCCGGGAGCTTCGCGACGAGTCCGAGGAGGACGAGGCGGAGCTCGAGGCGAAACAACACGGCCTCAGCTACGTCAATCTCGACGGCAACATCGGATGCATGGTCAATGGCGCCGGGCTGGCGATGTCGACGATGGATATCATCAAACACTACGGGGGGGAGCCGGCGAATTTCCTCGATGTCGGAGGCGGCGCCGACACGGAGACGGTGACGGCGGCGTTCAAAATCATCACCGACGACCCGCGCGTCGAGGGGATTTTCATCAACATCTTCGGCGGCATCATGAAATGCGACGTCATCGCCAACGGCGTTATCAACGCCGTCAAAGAGGTCGGCCTGGAGGTGCCGCTGGTCGTGCGCCTGGCCGGAACGAACGTCGACAAAGGCAAGGCCCTTCTCGAAGAGAGTTCCCTCGACATCATCTCGGCGGATTCGATGGCGGACGGGGCCGAGCGCATCATCGAAGTCGTCCAGGGGGGCTGACGCCGGCCGGCCGGACAACGCGAGCGACGATTACCACCCATCAACTTTCGAAGAGTCGACAACGCCATGAGTATCTTGATCGATGAAGAGACGAAGGTCCTCGTCCAGGGGATCACCGGATCGGCGGGCGCCTTCCACGCCGAGAAGATGATCGAATACGGCACGAACGTCGTCGGGGGGGTCACCCCCGGCAAGGGCGGCGAGCGGGTGCATGAGGTGCCCGTCTTCGACACCGTCGGCGAGGCGGTCGAGCAGACCGGCGCCGACGCCAGTGTGGTGTACGTGCCGCCGGCCTTTGCCGCCGACGCCATCATGGAATCGGCCGACGCCGGGGTCGACCTGGTGATCGGGATCACCGAAGGCATTCCCGTCCAGGACATGGTCGAGGTCAAGGAATTTCTCGGCCGCCGCTCCGTCGACTTCGTCGGGCCGAACTGCCCGGGGGTCATCACGCCGGGCGAGATCAAGATCGGCATCATGCCCGGCAACATCCACGAGCCGGGCTCGATCGGCGTGATCAGCCGTTCCGGGACGCTGACCTACGAAGCCGTCGACCAGCTGACCAAGCTCGGCATCGGCCAGTCGACCTGCGTCGGCATCGGAGGCGACCCGATCAACGGGCTCGACTTCATCGAATGTCTCGAGCGATTCGAGCAAGACGACGAGACCGACGGGGTGGTGATCATCGGCGAGATCGGTGGTACCGCCGAGCAGGAGGCGGCGCGCTGGATCGATGCGAACTTCAGCAAGCCGGTCGCCGGATTCGTCGCCGGGCGCACCGCCCCGGAGGGCAAACAGATGGGCCACGCCGGTGCGATCATCTCCGGAGGTTCCGGGACGGCCGAGGCCAAAGCCGAGGCGTTTCGGCAGGCGGGAATTGCCGTCGCCGAGACCCCTGCGCTGATCGGCCAGACGATGGCCGACGCCCTGGGGTGAGCCTCGAAGCCGAACGAGACTGTCGACCAATCGAGGTTTTTTCGATCGACGAGGAGTGAGACAGGATGGCTATCGAACGCACGCTGAGTATCATCAAACCCGACGGACTCGAAAAGGATCTGGTCGGCGAAATCATCGGCCGATTTGAAGATGCGGGCCTCACGCCGGTCGCGATGCGCATGGTGCACATGTCTCGCCGCGAGGCGGAGGGTTTTTACGAGGTCCATGCCGGGAAGCCGTTTTTCGACGAACTCATCGAGTTCATGACCCGGGGGCCCTCGATCGTGATGGTGCTCGAAGGAGAAAATGCGATCGAGCGCAATCGGATGATCATGGGAGCGACCGATCCGGCCGAGGCCGACGAGGGGACGATTCGGGCCGATTTTGCGACCGACGTCGGCGAAAACACCGTCCACGGGTCCGACTCCCCGAAGAATGCCGAAAAAGAGATTCGATACTTCTTCAGCGACACCCAGCTCTTCGACCGGGAACTGCAGTAGTTGATCCATCGCCCCCTTTTGCGCGAACATTTCCACCATGAGTCGTGTGCTTGTAGTAGGTTCTGTCGCTTTCGATTCGATCGAGACGCCGTTCGGCGAGGTCGACGATGCGCTGGGCGGATCGGCGCTGTATTTTTCCCATTCGGCGAGTACGTTCACCGGGGTCGACCTGGTGGGGGTGGTCGGGGAAGATTATCCCGAGGAGCCGATCGATGAACTCAACGCCCGAGGCGTCGACACCACCGGGCTGCACCGCGAAAAAGGAGAGACGTTTCGCTGGGAGGGGCGGTACGGCTACGATCTCAAAGAGCCGGATACGCTCGACACCCAGCTCAACGTCTTCGGCGATTTCCATCCCGAACTGCCGGAAGACTACCGCGATGCGTCGTTCGTCTTTCTCGCGAACATCGATCCGGCCTTGCAGATGGAGGTCCTCGAGCAGGTTCACGACCCGCAGTTCGTGGCGCTGGATTCGATGCCTCTCTGGATCGAGAACAAGCGCGAGGAACTGGTCGAGGCCCTCGACCGGGTCGACATGCTGACGATCGACGAGGTCGAGGCGCGGCAGCTGGCCGACGAGGCGAACATCGTCCAGGCGGCCCACACCATCCGCGAGATGGGGCCGAGCATTCTCGCGATCAAGCGAGGCGAGTACGGCTCTCTACTTTTTACACCGGACAGCATCTTTTTCGCCCCGGCGTATCCGCTCGAGGAGGTCTACGATCCGACCGGAGCGGGGGATACCTTCGCCGGCGGGGTGCTCGGGTATCTCGCTCACAAGGAAGAGGTCAGCGAGGCGCGCCTGCGTCAGGCGACGATCCTCGGCGGCGTGATGGCGAGTTTCTGTGTCGAGGAGTTCAGCATCGACGGGCTCAAGGGGCTGAATCAGGAGCGGATCGCGAAGCGCTTTGAACGCGTCGAGCGGTTGGTGGATTTCGAGACCATCAATTGGCTAGACTGACGAGCGGAAGGGGGGCGTGCGGCTTCGACGGCCGCCCTCCCGGCGGCGTAAACGGGAATCGACGTGGATTGGGAGCCGAATATGGCACACGGATGGTGGCGGCGAATCGAGCGGACGCTCTCGGTTGGATGGTTGGTGGTGATGGCCCTCGTGGCCGGGTGTGACGGGGGGGACGGTGATCAGACCGACCGGGAGAGCTCGCCCGATGTCGTCGGTGACGGCGCCGACGCGGAGATGCGAGGGGAAGTGATCGAGCGGTGCGGATTGCAGATCGAGGCCGGGGGGGGAGACGCCGGGATGGGGGACGTCGGAGACGCGTCTGGAGGACTGGATGGCGGCATGGTCGATGCCCTGGGAGACACCTCCGGGAGACTCGACGCCGATGCGACCGCTGCGGATACCGGCGACAGTGAGCCGCTCGACGCCGGGGCGCCCGACGCCGGGGAGGCTCCGATGCTTCCGGACGGTTTCACGTTCGATTCCGAGTACCAGATGCGTTTTTCGGACTTCGAGTTTCTCGAGTCGTCGCCGGGTTCCAATGCCAACGACATTCTCGAGAACTTTCTCGATCAGTCCGAAAAATACCCCATCATCGTGTTGCTTCACCTCGACGACGTCTCTCCCGACGAGGGCACCATCGATCTTCGAGGCGGGGCGGGGTTGAAGGTGGAGCCGGAGTGCGATCCGAGCGACTCCGGCTGTGAGTACACCTGGGATACCTCGCAGCTGGAGGTCGACGATCCAGAAGAACTGTACCATGAGATCGAGTTGAACCCGCAGACCGGGGAATTGCGCGGGGGACTGGAAAAACTCGATTTTATCGGTACGGTGCCACAAGAAGGGGCTGAAAACGAAAAGTTCACGATCCCGATCCGGGACATTTATTTTCATGATGCGTATCTTGAGCCGACGGACGACGGGGTGGAGGTCGAGGGAGGACGGGTGGAGGGATACGTGACGCGAGAAGCGGCCGAAGACTCGCGCGTCAAACTCTCGCCGGATAACCCGAGCAGTGAGGGGATTCCGGTCGCCGATCTTTTGTATCAGAACGGCCAGAATCCGGTTCGATACGATGCCGATGGCGATGGAGATGCCGATTCGTGGTGTCTGTCGGCGAAGTTTTCCGCAGTAGAGACGACGATCGTCAGCGATTGACCCTTGAGAATGTAAGGTAAAAAGGTAAAGGGAACGAACCATGACCGCCCCGTACGAACTCGACGATGACGACAAGATCGCCGATTTCTTGCGCGACGCCTCGCGCGTGGCGGTGATCGGGATGAAACCGGACGGGCCCGCTCAGGAGGTCCCGGAGTACCTCCGCGAGCAGGGCTACGAGACGGTGCCGGTCAACCCGTATTACATCGATGTCGACGAGATCGAATGCGTCGACCGGGTCAACCTGATCGAGCAGGAGGTCGACATCGTCAACATCTTTCGGCGAAGCGAGGCCATCCACGATCACGTCCACGAGATCGTGATGATGGAGCCGCAGCCGAAACTCGTCTGGTTCCAGCTCGGCATCCGCAACAACGATGCCGCCCAGGAGCTCGCCGACGAGGGCATTCCGGTCGTCCAGGACCGATGTATCAAAGTCGAGCACGGTCGGCTGCTCGACGAATAACGCGAGAGATCTCGGACAACCCGACGTGCACGAGCGGAGCCAACCGGTGGCGTGTCCGTCTCGTCTGGCCGGGTGGCCGAAGCGAGGGAGGGCGCTCGACAATCATCGATATGAGACCCAAGTGACTTGTGGAGGATGTGATGAGCGAGAAGATCACGGTCGACGAGCAGGGAAACCGTCAGGTTCCGGACAATCCGATCATTCCGTTTATCGAGGGAGACGGGACGGGGCCGGACATCTGGAATGCCGCCCAGCCGGTGTTCGACGCGGCCGTCGAAAAGGCCTACGGGGGGGAGCGCGAGATTGACTGGAAGGAGATTTACGCGGGCCAGAAGGCCAAAGACGAGGTCGGCGAGTGGCTCCCCGAGGAGACCTACGAGGCGATCGCCGAGCACAAGGTCGCCATCAAGGGGCCGCTGACGACGCCGGTCGGAGGGGGCATTCGGTCGCTCAACGTCGCGTTGCGCCAGCAGCTCGATCTGTACGCCTGTGTGCGCCCGGTGCGGTGGTATCCGGGGGTGCCGAGCCCGGTCGAGCAACCGGAGCAGGTCGACATGGTCGTCTTCCGAGAGAACTCGGAGGACATCTATGCCGGCATCGAATGGGAGGCCGAAAGTCCGGAAGCCGATCAGGTCATCTCGTATTTGCAGGACGAGATGGGGGTCGACACGATTCGTTTCCCGGACACCTCCGGCATCGGAGTCAAACCGGTCTCCGAAGAGGGGACGAAACGCCTGGTACGCTCGGCGATCGACTTTGCCCTCGAGAAGGACCGCGACAACGTGGTGTTGGTCCACAAGGGCAACATCATGAAATTTACCGAAGGGGCGTTCCGGGACTGGGGCTATCAAGTCGCCCACGAGGAGTACCCGGATCGGACCTACACCTGGGAGCAGTGGGAAGAGACCAAAGAAAAGAAGGGGCGCGAGGCGGCAAATGCCGAGCAACAGGCGGCCGTCGACGAAGGTAAGATCGTCATCAAAGACGTCATTGCCGATGCGTTTTTGCAGCAGATTTTGACGCGGCCGTCCAACTGGGACGTCATCGCGACGATGAATCTCAACGGCGATTACGTCAGCGACGCCCTCGCCGCCCAGGTCGGCGGGATCGGCATCGCGCCGGGCTCGAACATCAACTACAACGAGGGCATCGGGCTGTTCGAAGCGACGCACGGCACTGCCCCGAAGTACGCCGGGATGGACAAGGTCAACCCGTCGTCGCTGATTTTGAGCGGCTCGATGATGTTCGATTTCATGGGATGGCCGGAGGTCTCCGAGTATATCGAACGCGGGATCGAGGGGGCGGTCGAGGCCAAACGCGTCACCTACGATTTCCACCGCCAGATGGAAGGGGCGACGAAACTCAAGTGCTCGGAATTCGGCCAGGAGATCATCAAACACATGTGAGCGGAAGCGCTCCAGACCGGATCGAGGGGGATCCGGCGGATCTGCGGCCGGTCGGCCGCGCTAGATGCCAGGAGGTCGCGGGGCGAACCGCCGCGCGGCCTCTTTTTTCGGATCACTCCATGTCTTCGAGTCTGCCCAGCGAGACGCGCTCGTCGTCCCACACGAGATAGACCCTGCCGTCGTCGACGACGAGCCGATCGGCGAGGGAGTGGTACGCCTCCCACTTGAAACGCGCCCGAAATTCGCCGTCTTTGATCCGGCAGTAAAGCCGCCCCTGGTCGGCGTACTCGAGGGTCGCGGCGTCGAGCGGTTCGGTCGTCTGGTCGGAGAGATACAGGGTCGGCGGATCGGTCTCGAAATCGACACGCTCGACGAAAAACCCGCAGTCTTCGACGGTGATCGGGTAGGTGAACCGGCCGACCTCCAGCACCCAGGTTCCGCCCTCCGTTCGGTCGACGCTGCGGTCGAACAGGGCGATGATTCGCGGATTTTCGAAATCGAGGCCTTCGTGGGTCCAACGTCCGCGCTCGTCGAGGCGGATTTCCTCGAGTTCGGCGCCACTGCGCAGAAAGTTCTTGACGACCTCGGGGAGGGTCTCGTCGATCCCGCCCTCGGTGCGTCCCGGTGTCTCGTCGTCCACGGCGAACCTCCGTGCCAGGGTCAATCGGATGTGCGAACCGGGGTGCCGCGCTCGAAGCGAAACAGAGCGTCGCACAGTGGCTCCTCGCACTGGCGGTAGCGTTCGCGGGTGGCGCGCTCGAGTTCGGCAACCCGTTCGTCGTTGCCGTCGCGCACGAAATACAGATCGTCGGGGCTCGGCATACCAATGCGCGAAGAGGCGTCGATTTCCCCGAAGAAGAGATCGTCGAGGACGAGGCACCGGGCGGCGTCGTAGCCGTCGCCGACGCTCAGTTGTTCGACACCGTCGTAGGCTTCGAGCTCGGTCGCGTTCGTCGACTGCGCCTTGTGATACAGCATGCTCCGTGCGCCTTCAAAGACCCGGTCCGGAGAGGCCGACCAGCGCTCGAACTGTTCGGCGGTCACCACGCGGATGCCCATGTCGAGTTCGATCAGGCACGCGAACACGAGATCCTCGTCGAGACGGCGGCCCCAGCCGCGGGAGCCGGCGGCCGCCTTGCAGCCGTCCAGAAACGAGTCGACTTCCAGGGACATCGCGAGACTGCCGGCGGCCTTGGTGAACTCCCAGCTCGCCGCCTCGCTGTCGTCGGGCTCGAGGAGGGTGTGCCGGATGCCGCGGGCGTAGCCGGCGAGTCGGCGGCGGGCGGTCCGATCGGGAAGGTCGGCGAGGGAGCGCAAGAACCGGCCCGGGTCAAAGCTCGCCCGAGCCTTCATCGGGCCCGACCCGCGTGCGAGTTTGATCGTCGAGCCAGCGGTCGTGACCTCCAGGCGCGCCTCTCGAAGCGTCGCCAGGAGGTCGTCTCGGAGTTGATCGGGGGCCGTCATTCGGGTTCGATCTCCGTTCGTTACGAAAAGGCCTTTTCGAAGGTTCGCTCACGCCAGTGCACGAAGCCCAGGTCGGCTCCCTCGTACAGATGCGTCTCGATTTTGGCCAACTCGCCGTCCTCGAGATGATAGATGTTGTATTTCCCGCCGAATTTTGGGTCGGCGTACTCCTGGGTGGAGGTGCTTCCCGCCTCGCAGATGCGGAGCGTTCCCGGACCGCCGAGGTGGGGGACTTCGATCGTGGCGAAGTGGTGGTTGTGCCCGTGGATGACCAGGTCGACGCACTTCTCGCGCAGGACCTGGAGGACGGCGTCGGCGTTGACCAACCGACGGGTGTATTCGACGCGGCTGTGCTCGAAGGGGATCAGATGGTGGTGGACCATCACGATCGTGAAGCGGTCGCGAAGTTCCGGGTCGTCGAGCAGCGCGGTGGCCGCCTCCAGTTCCTCGTCGCGAACGCGGCCGGTGGCAAAAAACCAGGGGGTGGGAATGCCGGAATTGAGTCCGATCAGGGCGACCCCGTCCATCAGCTTGCAAAACGGGTAACCCGAGTCGAGCTGGTAGGCGGGCAGGTCGCTGGTTAGATACGGCTGAAAGTGGCGCTCGAAGCGCCGCGTCTCGGCCGCCTCTTTGGTGTAATAGTCGTGGTTGCCGGGGATGACGCTGATGCGTCGTTCGTGGTCGTGCACTCCCCGCAGGACCTCGGCGACGGTGCGAAACTCCGAATCGAGCGCCAGATTGCTGACGTCCCCGGTGATGGCGATGTGATCGACCTCGTGGCGGTCGAGATGCTCGATGGCTTCGCGAACGACGCCGATCGAATGTTCGTCCGATCGATTCAACAAGAGATTGACGCCCCCGACGAGCCGTTTGTTCAAAAAGTCCCAGGGCCGGACGTCGTGGACGTCGAGGATGTGGAGATCGGAGATGTGGCCGATTTTCATGGCATCGGGGCCGGTGGTCGGACCGTCGGATCAGTGGGCGGAGATGACATGCATCCAGTCCGATAGCACACTCGCCCGGATCACTCGAAGTCGATCGCCAGGGTTGCGACATTGTTGGTCTGGATGTCGTCCTGTTGGCTGCCGTCAGCCGAGACCTGGACGTGGATGTAGCGCGTCTCGCCGGAGGGGATCGAAGCGGGAAGCTGGACTTCGTCGGTGACCGTCTCGGTGGTGTTGCCCGGCAGATCGTTGTAGGTCACGCTCGTCAGTTCCGTGTCGTCGCTCGTATCGAGCGTCTGTGAGTCGCCGAGATAGACGGAATAGGTCGGGGAGATGGCCGTCTCGGCCCGCTGGTTGGCGAAATCGAACTCGTACAGCAGCGTGTCGTTGGCCTCGTATTCGCCCTGCCAGAACCAGAGGTTGTCGGCGGCCAGGTCGATCCCTTCCAGCCCTTCGCCCTCGAGGGTGTAGCTGATGCGTCGGCTACTGCCCGAGGCGGTGACCTGCAGGTAGTAGGTACCGGCACTCGGAGCGATGTAATCCTCGATTTCGGCGGTCGGAAGTCCGGGCGCAGTCGAGGCGTTGCGCGTGGGCTGTTGGTTCGGCTCGTACAGCTGCAGGGTCAGCGAGCCGGGCTGGGAGGTGGGGTCGAGCGTGCCGGCCAGGGTGACCTGCTGGCCGCGTTCGAGCTGGAGGCGATAGTAGTCGGTATCGGAAGCGGGGCAGCGATCGAGCGCCTGATCGTGTTTGGTGGCGGCGATGAAGCTCGAGGCGGTTCCGAACGCATCGTTCGGCTCGAAATGCGAATCACACTGCAGGCTGGGATCGACGGTTTCGACGTCGACATTCATCTCGTAGTTGATCTCGAGCGACTGCTGGCTGGTCTGCAAGAAGGTGTGGACGTAGTAGCACTGATCGCCGTTGACGTAGTCGACCGAGACTTCTTCTTCGTCGACTCCGGTCCGGGCGGAGCTGTCGATTGTCTCGAAATGCTGGTCGAGCAGCTCCATGTCGAGGTCGCCTTCCTGATTGTTGAAGGTGGTCGTGACGCTGAATTTCTCGTCGTCGTTGACGCACAGCTCGTAGTAGTCGTCGGACTGCGCGCAGGCGCTCAGATTGCTGTAGCTTCGCTCGCTGATCGAACGGGCGGTCGCGAGGCTGTCGTTCGGCTCCAGGGGATCGAAACACTCGGCTTCGACCTCGAGGGCCCGGGAGAGGGCGACATTGTTCGAGGTGGTCGTCTCGTTGAGGGCCCCGCTCGGATCGATTTCGGCGACGAGGTAGTATTCCCCGGCATCGATCGAGGTCGGCAGTTCGACGTCGGCGCTGACGGTGGTGCTCCCGGCGCCGGTCACCGGATCGACGGAGACGGAGGCCGGTGTGAGAGGCACGTCGTTGCCGTTGTTCGGCGTCGAGTCCGGCGAGATCGACAGATCGACCTCGAACGCCCCACTGTCGGTGTCGCCGATGTTGTGGATGTTCAGGTCGACTTCGACCTCCTCGCCGATCGAGAAGGTGTCCTGGGTCGGGAGCTCGGGGCGTCGGGGGATCAAATCGACGCCCGATTTCGGTGAGAGGACATCGAGATCGAAATTGTACAGGTTGCGGGCCGAGGAGTCGGCCCCGCAGACGCTGAAATAATAGTAGGTGTCGTCGCTGGTTTCGGCGTTGAAGTGGGCGACGCGTTGTCGGTCCGGACTGGCATCGGAGTCGAGCGCCGTGATGCCGTCGGAGTGATACAACGTTGTCTCGAGCGGCCCCTTGTCATTGTCGTAGGTCGTCTCGACCATCACGCTCTGGTGGTGGTCGAGCAGGACCGCAAAGTAATCACACGAGCCGGGCGAGCAGATCGAGGCCGAATACTCGCCGGCGCTCATCGTCGGTGCTTCGTTGTAGTCGTCGATGTCGCCGTAGCCGTCGGGCGTGCACTGGCAGTACTCGCCGTCGATCTCGAGTGAATTCGTTCCCCGGGCGGTATTGTTGTCGCGATTGTCTTCCGGGAGTTTCTCTTCGGTATCGACCGCGACGCCGAAAGCGTAGTTCTCCTCGAAGTTCTCGCACGAGGCCGTCCAGGTCAGCGAGATGTCCTTGCATTCGCCGGGAACGATATTCGGAACCTCGAAGGTCTGGACGGGCTCGTCGTCCTCGAAGTCGACCTGGCTGTCGGTCGTTCGGTACAGTGCTCCTTCGGTCTGGCCGGAGGGGTTCGAGCCGCGGACACAGGCGGTCGCCGTCAACTCCACCTCGTCACCCTCTGAGACCTGTTCGGGGACCTCGAGTTCGTCGACGAACAGGTCGACGTCGGCTTCGTTGGTGATCTCGATCGGTTCGGGATGGATCATGCGGTTGTTGTTTCGATACGGCTCGTCGAGTCCGCCGTCGGGGTTGCAGTACGTGTAGATATAGTAGGTGCCAGGATCGTACAGCGCGGGAACGGTAACTGCGCGGTCGACCTCGGTGGTGGAATCGCTGGCGAGCGAGGTGATTGAAATGCTCGAAAAGCGGGGGTCCGACGAGGTGTCGATGCGTTGCTCCGATCCGAGATACAGGCCACAGACGAAGGAGCCGACGTCGTCGGTCCCCTGGTTGGAGACACTCATCGTCACCTGCAGGGAGCCGTCGAGGTAGGTCGTCTCCGGGGAAACCGAAAAGGAATCGACGGCGATGTCGGGGCCGTCGACCCGTTCGTCGGAGACGACGATCGGCGGGTCGGAGGCGGCCACGTTGTTGTCGGTGATCTCTTCGCTGGTGTCCCCTTCGGGGGTCGCCTCCACGATCACGTAGACCTCCTGCTCGCCCCCCTCCGGGGCGACGTCCTCGTCGAGGGTGATGCGGTCGGGTCCGACCTCGACCGATTCGTCGGGGGCCAGATCCCGGGTCGACTCGGAGGTGTGGATCTCGCGGTCCGAGTCGTCGAGTTCGGCGTCTCCGATCGACAGGTAGGTGGTCGTGGAGACGTCGAACGCCTGGCCGCCGCCTTCGTTGCTGAGTGTGAATCCGCGGTTGACCTCGTTGAGCGTCGGATAGGCGCGGTCGGAGACGGTGTAGACGTCTTCGACGACGACGTCGGGCCGGACCCCGGCTTCGCTCGAGACACGGACGACCTGGCTACTGACCCCGAAACCGTCTTCGGGGTTTTCGTTGGCGAGTTCCCCGGAGGGGTTCAACCAGGCGACAAGGTGGTATTCGCCGGCCTCGGTCTCTTCGGGTACCTGGGCCTGCACGTCGATCGTGCGGGTCTCGCTGGCTTCGACGGCGGGCCCGTCCTCCCGTTGGACGGTTCCGGAGCCGATCTGGGTCAGATCGCCGACGTCCTCCACGGAGACGGAGGTCTCGTCGGTCAGGTACACGGCGACGTCGAACGGATTGGGGACGGGACTGGCGGAGGCGTTTTCGATGTCGAAGACGACCTGGAACTGCTCGCCGACTTCGACGTTGGCGGGATTCGGACGGATGTCTCCGACGCTCAACTGGAGGGGGGCATTGACCTCGAGGCGTTCCGTGGCGGATCCGACGGGGTTGCCGCCACTGAGGGCCGTGACCTCGATGGTGTACTGACCGCTGGCTTCCCAGGCGTACGTGACGCTTCCTTCGGTTCCCTCGCCGCGCTGAGAGGTTCCGTCGCCGAAATCGACTTCCCATTCCAACTCGTCGGCCGAGAGACCGCCCCCGGGAGTTGCGGAAAATTCGATCGTCGTCTCGACGCCGGGATAGGTCGTCTCCGGCGAGATCGAGGTGATGTCGACGCTCGCACTGCCGGTCTCGCCGTCGCTGCCACCGCAGGCCGACAGCGAGCCGCAAGCGACGAACAACGCGAGTGCGACGAGGCGGGAAGCAACGTCTCCGGAGGCGAATCCGCTCGAGAGTGTCATCGACGAGGATGGTCGACTCATGGAAGTTCCGGGGGGTTGTGAAGAAGGCGTAGGTCGGAGTTCGTCGGGCAAACTCAATCGATCATTATGAAGGTGGCGTCGAAATGCAAGACGCGAGGTTGTCGCCCGGCATCCGCAAGCCTGACGTTGCGCGACCCGGAGGGAGGGCCCGGGCATCGACTTGACGGGTGAGCAGCGGCTACGATAGCTTCTAGGGGCCGATTCACCGACCGCAAACGTCCACCGACGATCCGATATCGCACCGGCAGTTTTTCGGTAACTCCACAGCGTCGAGTCCCGTGTCGGCGCGAAGCGCGAGGAGGCATGTTTGCCACAGGACAATGACGGATCAGACCTTTCGGACCTGAAGCAGAGACTCGGGTTGGACGAGTCTGAAAAGTCGGATTCCCCTCTGGACGACGACCAGGAGGCGGCGGGGGAGCCTCAGGAGGGATCCCGACAGGCCTCCTCCGAGGCGGGGGCGTCTGGAGGAGGCGCCACGGGAAATCCCGGCGGGGCAAAGTCTTCGCGAACGACTTCCGAGCAGCACGGAGGCGCACCAACCGCCGGGCCCGCGGATGGGCCAAGTCCGGAAAGTCAGGGGCGAACGCAGCCGGGAGGGGGCGGGAGAGGCAGCGAGACTGGGTCCCAGCAGGCTCCACCGACGGCCGGTCCGCCGGGAGGAGCGGGGCCTCCGGAGGCTGGTGGCCCTCCCCAGAGTGGCGGCCCTCCCCCGGGATCGGCCGGGCCTCCGCCCGGGAGCGGCGGCACGGCGGGCTCCTCGGGTCAGGCCGGCTCGTCGGCCGGAAGCGGGAGTGCGGAATCGTCTGGCGATTTCGGCGGCGGGATGACCCCGGGAGGGAGCGCATCCACCGGCGAGACGGGGGGCTTCACCGACGAGGAACTGGAGCTCGACGAGGATTTCGATTTCGACGACTCGACGTTTTCGGGTGCGGTTCTCGGGTTGGTTGCGGTCGCGCTGATCGTCGGTGTCGTGTTCGGACTGGTCGGCATGTCGAGCTACAAGAGCCGTCAGATGTATCAGGCGCGAACCGACCAGGCGCAACAGGTGTTGGAGGCGGTCGAACCGAAGGCCGAGGCGTTCGGCGAGGCCAAAAAGGTCATTCAGAACCTCGATCCGGAGAAAGTCGAGTACGAACAGGCCGCGAAACTCGGGGAACTGGATCTCGCGATCGACATGTCGGTCATCAGCTCGGACAACCTCTTTCTCGGGGGTGAGCGGACGACGATGCTGACGTCGTATCTGGTC
>CAZRLK010000081.1:0-21479 GCA_964600555.1 uncultured Bradymonadales bacterium | reverse complement strand
TTGTAGTGCAGAAAGAAGTTCTTCTCGTAGTCGTCCTCCAGCGAGTCGACCCGAAGCTCCTCGGTGCCGAGCGTCGTACTCGCCAGCGCCTGAGTCTCCCCGCGGGTAAACAGACACGAGCCGTGCGCCTCGGGGATGAGGCCGACCTCGATGTCCAGCGGCCGGATTTCGTCGAGGTCTCGACCGTCGATCCGGGTCTCGGTGGTTCGAATCTTCTCGCGCATCAGATCGGCTTTCAGATCGTCGAAAGCGTCTTCGACGTCGTCGAGCTGCTCGGGAAACTGCTCCTCGAGCTTCGCGACGACCGCCTGCTGCGCCTCGTCGAGCGCATCGCCCTGGGCGAGTTTGCCTTCAACTTCGAACGCCTCGCGGATCGGTCCGGCGCCGTGTTCGCGGACCGCCTCGACGATCTCGTCGTCGATCGAGGGAGACTCGAACTCGTATTTTTCCTTGCCGACCTCGTCGGCGAGCTCGAGCTGCAGGTCGAGAACGTCCTGGCAGGCGTCGACGCCGAAATCGAGGCCGTCGGCGATCATCTGCTCGGAGACCTCGTCGGCCTCTCCCTCGACCATCGCGATGGCATCTTTGCTGACGGCCATCACCAGGTCGAGCTCCGATTGCTCGCGCTGCTCGAAGGTCGGATTGGCGACAAACTCGCCGTCGACGTGGCCGACGCGAACACCGCAGATCGGGCCGTTCCATGGAATGTCGCTGATCATCAGCGCCGCCGAGCACCCGGTGATCCCGAGCACGTCGGTGTCGTTGACCCGATCGGCGGAGATGACCCAGGCGACGAGCTGAATGTCGCGCTGGAAGCCGTCGGGGAACAGCGGACGGCAGGGGCGGTCGATCAGACGACTGGTCAGCGTCGCCTTGTCGCCCGGTTTGCCCTCGCGCTTGAAATAGCCGCCCGGGATGCTCCCGGCCGACCAGTAGTTTTCGACGTAGTCGCACAAGAGGGGAAAAAACGGCAGGTCGTCCTTCGGTCCGCCGTCGGTCGCCGTACACAGGACCTGGGAATTGCCGTATCCAATGCGGACGGCGCCGTCGGCCTGCTTGGCCATCCGCCCCGTCTCGAGAAAAAGGTCCGTGCCGCCCAGCTGGGCGCCTTCGCGTATGATCGTCATCGTCGTCTCCTGTCTTCGAAAAATCAGGGGCGTCCAGATCGGTCGCCGGAGGGTACACCACCACCCGGGATCTGGCCGCGGCCCCTGGGTTAATTCGCGGTACGTCCACTCGATCGGTGTGCGGGAACGGACGCTCCCACAGCGACTTGTAGCATGTAATGCGATCCACCCGGTGGACCGGATGTGCCCCACTACAGGCTACCCGTCGCGATGTGATCGCGCCGAATCTCCCGCGGCGACCACGCTGGTGGCCCCGGGATTCTCCCGGAGCCACCTTTTCCTTTACTTGCGCAATCCGAGTTCGTCAATCAGCTCGCGATATCGACCGACGTCCTGGCGGCGCAGATAGTCGAGCAGCTTGCGGCGTTTGCCGACCAGCTTCAAAAGCCCCCGCCGCGAGTCGTGGTCGTTTTCGTGCTCCTGGAAATGATCCTGAAGCTGTTCGATCCGCTCGGTCAAGAGCGCGACCTGCACTTCGGGGCTCCCCGTATCCCCCTCTTTGCGTTGAAACTCGTCGATGATCTCCTGTTTTCGTTCTGTGTGCAATCCCATGAAAAGCCTTTGGTTGTCGTGACCGGTCCAGCAAGTCGCGAATCTCGGCGGGCGTAGCCTACGGACGGGACGGGTCGCCGTCAAGGTTACGCGTCGCGGCCTGTCTCCGCCCGCGCCGCCCCCCTCCCGGCTACTCCGGTTGCGGCAGGATGCGCTCGAGATACGAGCGGTTGAGCGGACTGAATCTCGCCCGCTCCGTGCCCGGCAGTTCGGCGCGTTCGGCGAAGGGTCGCTCGGCCCCGGGATCCATGATGTATGCGCCGGGGATCTGGTTGTGGAAGACGTCCTGGGGGCGATCGAAATCCCCCTCGACATAGGTCATCCCGAGCGAATGGCCGACCTCGTGGGTGACGGTGTTGCCGATGACCGACCCGACCATCTGGATGGCCCGTTCGATCGCGTCGCTTCGGGGCCCCTCCGGCCACTCCGTGCCGCGCACCGGCGTTCCGCCCAGCTCCGGCATGAAGGGCCGAAGAATCTCGTCGAACTTCTCGGAGGCGTGCGGATTGTCCGGGGAGAGTTCGGCGCTGAAAAACGTAAACGACGCGATGAAAATCCCGCCGTACGGGTTGTTGAATTCTTCGGCGGCGTCGGCATTGACTCCGCCCAGGTAGTCGGCGAGATACAGATTGCCCGTATCCTTGGCGACGCCGTTGAAGGAGTTGTCGTAGCCGAACGACCGGGAACCCGTCGGATCCGGTCCCCCGAGCTCGACGGTCGCAAAATCGGCGAAATCCTCGGGTCGCTCCTCTCGGACGTCGACGTGGTAGTCGGCGTAGTCGCGCTCGACGACCGTCGCGACGCGGTCCCGGATCGCTCCCTCGACGTTGCGCAACCCGTACGTCTCGAGGGCCCTCGAGAAGGCCGGAAGATACTTGAGATACACGACCTGCCGGGTCGGAAGGACTCGAAACGTCCCCTCCCACGGGGTCCCCTCTTGTTCGGTCTGCCCGTCGAGCAAAATCGGGGTGATCGTCCCCTCGAAGCGACCGGGCGTCGCCCCCAGCCCTTCGAGGCGCCGATCGTCGGTGACCGAGTACCAGACGGTCTGGCGGATCGTATCCTCGGCGCGCACCCGTGTCGGACTCCGTTCGATCGCCCGACGGCCGGTGTAATCGCGCGTCTGCTCGTCCTCGGCGTCGGGCTCGAAAGTCCCTTCGAAGCGAAGCACCATGCCGATGTTGTCGTACTCTCCGGTCGGGACGAATCCCCGCCCCCGGATCGTGACGTGCTGCCCGCGACTCGCAGCTCCCGGGGCGAGCTCGGCGATGTAGGATTGCTCGAAGGTGCCTTCGAGGCCGACCGATTCGCTCCCGGAAAAACTTCGACCGTTCGACAGCTCGTTGCGAAACTGCACCTCGATGTCGAACGTCGATGGCTGGACACCGAAGACGTCCGGCTCCAGGACGAGGACCGCCGCCTCCCGACTGCCCGTCCACTGCACCTGCAGCCGCTCGCCACTCAGGTCGATCGGCGCCGCATCCGGAGGATCGAGCGTCCCCTCGCCGACGATCGCGACGGTCTCGCCCTCGTCGGGTCGGAGAAACCCGTCTCCCTCCAACCCGAGTTCCTCGTTGACGTACAGGTCGTTCGATTCGAGCGTCTCGACGGACGGCGCGATCTCCGGGCGAAACGTCAGTTGCGCCTCCTCGACGTGCCCTCGTACGCGCACCCCGATGTCGTCGAACACTTCGATTCGGATCTCGCCGTCGAAGACCTCCCCGTTCTCCGGCTGCAAATCTCCCCAAAGCGACCTCTCGACGGGCAACTCGACGACGAGGTCCCCGACATCTCCGTCGCGGGTGAGACGGGCCGAATAAAAAGTCTCGACGTCGGGAAAATCACCCGCGTCAGCCAGAAACTCGACGCGCGCCGATTTCGATTTGGCCCCGATACGCTCCGTCCCTCGAAGCTCGAAGCGCAACACCGAGGTCTCGACGACCGTCTCGTGAGCGAGATCGACGGCGACCGGCAGGGGCTCGCGTTCGGCGCCGGACGCCCCCTCGGATTGCGGCGATGGCTGGCCGCACGCCGCCGTCACCACCAGGAGGCCGGCGGCGAGAGGGACGAATCGCACCGAATCGAGGCAGTCGCACATGCCGGGAGACCTTGAAGCGGAATCGATGGACCGGAGGCCGATTGTACACGGTGAGGATCCTCGACTCAAAACCCCCGACCTCCCCGCCCGCCGTCGATCACTGATTCGTATCGTCCGGCGACGCCGTCTTGCGCTCGTAGCGGCGCCGGACGTCGAGGTGCAGCGAAGAGAGCCCGATCTCCTCGTCGGTCGTCCGACGCACTGCGACATCGACCAGTAGTTTGGCCTCGTGCATTTCGGCCGGATAATCGTACATCTGCAACGCCTCGAGGGCCCGCTCGGTGAATCCCGTGACGCGCCGGTCGCGAATCTGCGCGTATCGCTCGCGGTAGTGCTCGAGGATCCGCGGCAAGAGGGTGCGACGCCGCTTGAGGCTCGGGAGGACCAGTTCCCGATGATCGAGCCTCTCGACGAGATTGTCGGGCCGTTCGTCGAGCACGGAGCGCTCTTCGACCTCCGACTCGTGGAAGGCGAGATACAGTCGAACGTCTTTGTCCTCGGCCGAGTTGCACAGTCCCATCAGCAGCGTATCGGAGAGGTGTTCGGCGGAGCGAACCAGCAGCGACGCACCGCGGGCGGCGTCGATCAGCCCCTCGCCGAGCGGGGACGTCTCGTCGTCGTGCTCGCCGAACAGCGCCACGCGATGCTCGTCGCTCGACTGGTCGAAGGCGTCATAAACGACGAACGCCTCCGGCGGAAATCCCTCGATCGCCGCGGCGCTTCGGGCGACGAACTCCTTGCCCGCCCCGTACGGCCCCCCGATCGCGATCGGTTCGTCCGATTCGAGCAGGTACTCGAGCGTCTCGAGCAGCTCCTCTTCGAGTAGCTCCTCGCGGCGTTCGACCGGCGGGCTCTTGCGGCGCAGACGCTCATCCGCTCGATCGAGCTGGGTGGCGAGTTCACTGCGATCTTCGCGCAACAGTTCGATCTTGTCGCGCGCCTGCTCGAGACTTCGGCGGGTCTCGTCGAGCTCCTCCTCGAGCTCCTCGACCCGCTCGGCCGACTCTTCGGGCTCGCCGGCCGGTGGGTCGTCGTCCTGCGGCTCGGCTTCCGGTCGGTCGGCGGATTCGTCTCGGTCGGCGTCGGGCGCCGAGCGTGCCGGTACCGCCTCCCCGTGCGATTGCTCGTCGGACAGCACTGCCATCGCCTCCACGAACGTCGCCGCCCAGACGGTCGGCCCGAGCTGCTGCTGGGCAAATTCGATGGTCTCGATCGAGGCGTACGACGGCAATTCGCCGGCGTCGGAATTCTCGACGGCGATCACCGCGACGTCGGTGTCTGGGAGGGAGATCCCGCCGCTCGGCGGGTGCAGCTGCAACGCCAGCACGATGTTCATCGTCTGCGCGATGCCGGCCAGCGGGTGAGTGCTCCGGTCGACCGACTCGGGCAGGGGAATGCGTGATTGCTCCTGGACGAGGATGTCGACCAGATCGGCGATCGCCTCGTCCGAACGCGTGATCTCGAGCTCACCGTCCGACAGGGCGATCTGCACCGAGAGCTCGCCGCGCTGGACGACGACTCGCAGGTCGGCCTGGCGAATCTCGTCGGACAGGGCTCCGAGATACTGGTGGATGCTCTCGCGGCGCTCCTCGGAGGTCTCGACCTCGCCGTAGCCGACCGACGAGGGGCCCCGAAGGCAGAACAACGCATCGCCGAACCAGACGAGCGCGACGGCCGCGAGGGTATACCACCGCCACATCTCCTCCTGGAAGGCGAGCGGCTGAAAGTTCCAGGCCAGAACCGCGCTCGCCATCCCCACCATCAAGATCCCGGCGAGATACCCTCCCCCCTCTCGAAGGGCCAGGTGCGGGGCGTCGTCGTAGGCGGTCATGATCAGCTCGTAGGCGAGCCAGAGGACCGTGCCGGTGACGGCCGCATACAATGCCCGCTCGGCGTTCTCGAAGACGCCTCCGTGCAGCAACCCGACCACCAGCCCGGCATAGCCCAGACCGACGCCCAGAGCCCACCAGCCGCTGGTATCGTCGCGGCGGCGAGTCGCCTTCGAACGGGCGAAGATCGCCAGCGGCCGCACCAACACCAGCGAGACGATCACGGCCGATGCGAGCATCCAGTCGGCCAGCAGCCACTGGTGGGCGACCGCCAGCATGCCGATCCAGGCGAACGCCACGGTCTCGACGGCGATCGCGAGGGACGACCAGCCATGGAGATTCCGCGCCCGATACCGCCACAGCAGGCCGACCGCCAGCATCGCCAGAACAAACACGATCGCGACGGCCGTCGGCATCGACGAGGGCGCAAAGGCCACCTCGCCCTGGAAGACGGCGTTTTCACGCTCGAAGGTCAGAAGCGAATCGGGGCGGCTGCCGACGATGCTTCGGACGCCCGCCGGCCCGACCTTGTCGGGCAGGGGCCGGCCGTCGATTTCGACCAGCCGATCGGTCTGCGGATCGTAGCCCGGAGGTAGCGCCGTCGGATCCTCGCGGTTGCCCTGCAGCGCGATCGTGAAGCGGTGCAGGGGCCGGCCAATCTGGTAGTCGAGACCGGGTTCGTCTTCTCCCCGACCGTGTTTTTGTTTGGCAGGGAGGTTCCGCAGCATCACCCGGAGGTCTCGCAGCTCCTGGAGGGCGTGGCCCTGGAGGGCGACCAGCCGGTCGCCTCGCTTGAATTTCGGCGTCTCGGAGGTGGTGTAGGTCGGATTCGTCACCGATCGGACGCGCAGATCCGGCCCCAGCGTCATCCCGAGTTCCGGGAGATCGGCGAGCCGGTAGGTGGCGAACCCGAGACTCCCGGCGGCAACTACGAGAATCACCAGCCAGGGCAGCAACTGTCGGCGATCGAGGGTACTCATCGACTGCGAGGCGAGACCAGCGAGAGGATCGAAACCAGAAGGATTGTTGGGTGAGCGACTTTCGGCTACGATCTACGTGACCGTTGTACCCCGTCTTCAACAGTATGCAATCTTTTCGAGGCGTCTCGATCGCGAAAAGCCACCGCATCGCGCAGGTGTGTCTGGTGGGCATCGTCGCATTCGCGGCCCTGACCTGCCAGACGCCGCGCCCCTCCGGGCCGACCCCACCGACCGCCACAATGTCGGGCAATTCGCCCTCCCCGTCAACGGTCGCGCCCGTCCCCTGGCTTCAGCCACGTGAGGAGCGCGAGCGCGAACAGCGCCTCGCCGCCGTCGAGGTCGCGCCGGCGGTCGACCGAGCCACCGATCGCGTCACCGGGGCCGTCGAGGAGGCGACCTCGGCGGGCGTCGGCTGGCGCGGCGAACTGCCGGCCCAACCCTCGTATCGAGCCCTGCTCGACGAGGATCGAAGCTACGAGGGGTCGGTCTCGCTCGGGAGCAGCTCCGAGGGACACCTCGAGAACGCCGCTTCCCTGCCCGTCCGCGGCAACCACTACGAGATCCTCGAAAAGCACCGCGAGCGCGGGCTTCGGTGGGGTACCGACGAGATGGTCGAGCTGTTGACCGGGGCCGCCGACGACGTCGCGGAGGCATTCCCCGGCTCGACGATGCGGGTCGGCAATCTCGGCCGCGAGCACGGCGGCGACATCGCCTGGAGCCACTCGCACAACTCCGGTCGAGACGCCGATCTCGCCTTTTTCGCCCGTCGCCCCTCGAGCGGCGAGCGGGTCCCGACGCCGGGGCTCGTCAGCTTCGATGCCGACGGCGAGGCGGCCGGCGACCCGGATCTCGTCTTCGACGTCCCGCGCAACTGGCGGCTGGTCAAATCCCTTTTGACCTCTCCGAAAGCCGACATCCAGTGGCTTTTCGTCAGCGAGCCCCTCAAACACGAGATGCTGGCCCATGCACGCGAGCAGGGAGAGCCGAAGCGGCTCGTGCGCCGGGCGAAACACGTCCTCCATCAACCGAGCGACGCCCCTCCGCACAACGACCACCTGCACGTGCGCATCACCTGTTCGAAACAGGATCGCCTGGAG
The DNA here is from genome assembly GCA_964600555.1 of uncultured Bradymonadales bacterium. Classification (GTDB taxonomy): domain Bacteria; phylum Myxococcota_A; class Bradymonadia; order Bradymonadales; family Bradymonadaceae; genus CAJXPB01. Next base: position 13,796 of record CAZRLK010000081.1, on the reverse strand, counting down.
GGCTGTCTCGATTACGGCCCCCGGTGGGTCTGGGCGGACTGGCACCGGCGGGACCTGCTGGCGCGAACGCTCGAGATCGGCCGGGCCCTCGACGATCCCGACCCGACGATGCGACGCCGGGCGCTCGAATTCCTCGAGCGCATTCGTTCGCCGTTCGCCCCGGAGATCGCTTTGCTCGAAGGAGTCGACGATCCGAATTCCGAGGTGCGGGCGGCCGCGTGGGAGGCGGCGACCGAGATCCGACACTGGTCGACGGCCGCCATCGAGGCGACCATCACGGTCATCGCAAATCCGGAGACGCCGCTCGGCGAGCGCCGCGAGGGCTACGAGATTCTCCGCCGGGACCACTCCCGACGCGCCCGCCGTTTTGCCTTCTCCCGGCTGTTGAGCGAGGAGGTCTCGGTGCAGGAGCGCGTCTTTGCCGCCCGGGCTCTGCGCCATGTGATGGAGCCCGGCCTGGTCCCCTCGCTGATCGACGAACTCGACCGCCAGCCTCCCCCGGTCCGCCGCGAGATCGCGACGGTGCTTCGGCGGATCACCGGCCATTCCGAGGAGGTCGACTGGGAAGAGCTGTCAGACACGAAGCTCGCCGAGGCGACGGCGAGCTGGGAGAAGTGGTGGGAGCGGGCCCGAACCGAGCCGCGCACCGCCTGGCTGGTGGCCGAACTGGGCGAACACGGCCTCGAGGTCGACGCCTCGAAGATCGGCGACGCCGAGACCGTCGACCAGCTCATCCCGCTGCTCGATCAGAGCCCCGACCACGTCGCCTACAACGCCAATCTGCTGATCCATCGGGCCACCGAACGCTGGATCCCGCTCGAGGCCTGGAGCTACGAGAGGTTGCACCGCTACTGGCGAAACTGGTGGCACAAAAACCGCCGACGCCTCCTGGACGACGACCTGGGAGGCTTTCCCGACTCGGTGATCGCCGAGCACTGACCGCCGCCGGCGCCGCCGGTGCGCTCAATCGAGGTCCTTGGTGCGTTTGAGCCGCTCCATGACCTTCTGGTACTCGACCTCCCATTCCCGCGTGCCCTCTTCGAGGTTTTTGGTCTTCTCGCGGGCCTCCTCCTCGAGCTCCTCCTGGACGCTCAGGTGATCGCGGATGATCGGCGCGAGCTCTTTTCGAATCTCGCGGTCGAGCGCGTAGATCTCCTCGACGAAATTCGAGTGGAAAAACGTCTCGATGAGTTGCTCGATGATGTAGCCGACGGCATCCTCGCCGATCCCGACGCCCTTTTTTTCGGCCACTTCGTGTTTGGCGCGACCGAAGCTCTTGTCGGTTTCGGCCTGCAGATCCTGGGCCTCGTCGGCGATCTCGTTGTCGACCCGGTGATACTCTTCGAGGACCGCTTCGATGTCGCGTTTGACCTCGTCGGCATTCGCCGGTTCGACTTCGATCGCCTCCTCGGCGATCAGAACCTCGTAGACGTCGTCGCGAATCGCCGGGATTTTTCCTTTGTACAGCCGCATCGTGGTCGTACCTCCCGAGGGTGGATGAAGCGTCGGTGCCTCCCGTGCCGCGCACGGCCTCGGAGACACCCTGGTTCGAGGGGGCGCAGGCGTAGGTGTTTCAGATTCTCGGCAAATGTCAATGCGTCTTCGCCCGGTGATTCGCCGGCGCCCGTTGAATAATTCGCCCGCCGATCTGTCCAACGGACCGAAGCCCGATGGGATTCCCGCTCCAGATTCGGCGGCGTCGAGCACCGGGTCGGGCGGCGGGACGACACAGATGTCGGATTTGAGTCCAGACGGAGAAGGTCATGCGAGCAGACGGCAGTAGCGGCAACCGATCGGCGAAGAGATCTCGGGGTCACCGAGGCGACGGCCTGTGGCTGGCGGTCTCCCTCGTCCTCCTCGCTGCCGCGGGCACGGGAGGCTGCTCGAGTTGCATCGACGAGCAGGACCGGGAATTCAGTTGCGACGCCGGAGAGTGGCCCTGCGAGGCGGGGAGCGACGCCGACGCCGCCAGCTTGCTCGACGCCGACGGCGCGGAGGCTTCGGATGCCGATCTCGGCGACGGTTCCGACGGCGGAGACGCCGGCTCGAACGCATGCAGCGACGCCCGGTGCGCCGCCGGGGAGGTCTGCCGGGCGGGCGAGTGCCGGAGTGTCTGCGCCGAGCACGCCGATTGTCCGGAGGGAACCGAGTGCACCGCACAGCGCTACTGCATGCCGCGAGGCGAACCGGGAGGCGACTGTCGGGTCGACCGCGATTGTCGGTCGGACCGGTGCACGGACGGAACCTGCGAATCGGCCGACCGGTGCACCGACGACGGCGACTGCGCAGAGGGGACGTTTTGCGGAGTCGACGGAGTCTGCGTGCCGGAGTGCGGGACGGATTTCGACTGTGCGGCCGGTGAGAGTTGCCTGCAGGGCCGGTGCGTCGTTGGCGCGGACTGCTCGTCGTCGGACGATCAGTGCGGAACCGACGCCCGGTGCGCGGACGGCGTCTGCGAGATCGCCTGCTCGAGCGACGCCGAGTGTGGCCGAGATGCGTCGTGTTTTTCGGGACGGTGTTCGTTCGGCTGCGATTCCGACGCCGAGTGCGACGACGGCGTCTGCTGGCGCGGCGTGTGTCTGCCCGAATCCGACGAACGCCCCGGCGAGCCGGTGGTCGGCGGCGGCGACAGCGAGCCCGACCAGGGGGACGCCGATGCAGGCTCGCCGGATGCCGACCCCGGCGACTCGCAGGGAGGCTCCTCGAGTCCCGACCGCGAGCAGGCTCCGACGTGCAGTGTGAACGGCGACTGCCCGGACGAGCAGGTCTGCGAGAACGGCCGGTGCGTCCGCGACGTCATCTGCGCCGAGCACGACGACTGCTCGCCCGGAAGCTACTGCGACCGGGGTGAATGTCGGGTCGGCTGCGATCGAGACGAACACTGCCGGGGGGACGAAGTCTGCACCGCCGAGGGCCGATGCGAGCCGGCCGACGGGGATTCTCCCGCCACCTGCAGCTCGTCGGAGGATTGCGAACCGTGCGAGACGTGCGTCGCCGGCGAATGTCGCGTCACGACCCGCCTGTGCGTCAGCGACGAGCAGTGCGGGATCGACAAGGGCTGTCTCGGAGGCGTCTGCCATTTCGAATGCACCGAAAACGACCAGTGCCCCCGCGGGCAGAGCTGCCAGGCGGGCCTTTGCCGGGCGGACACCGCCACCTCTCCGAGCTGCTCGAGCGGCAGCGACTGCCCCGACGGCGACTGCGTCAACGGCCGCTGCTTCGCACACTGCTCGAGCGACGGAGAGTGCGGCGAGCGGATGATGTGCGACCACGGGCTGTGTCAGCCGGATTATCGGCCGGGGCTGGAGTGTTCACCGTCCCATGACTGCCCCGAGGCGACGAGTTGCGTCGACGGTCAGTGCACGATCCGCTGCCAGTCCGGGGCCGATTGCCGCAGTGGAACGTGTGGTCCCGGAGGATACTGCACCCAGTGATCCGCCGCGCTCCAGGCGCGGAAAGGCCTGGAAAAACTTGCACCGGCGGGCGCGCTCCGGTACACGATCGAGCAGAATACCCGTGCGCGATGCAACCCCGACGCTCTCGATGCCACACACCGAGACTCACATCTTGGCCACGGCGCTCGCGGGGGCTGCGCTGGTCTTGGCCGGGCTGCTGGTCGCCCCCTCCACCGCCCGGGCCGACCTGTACAAATATCGCGATACCGACGGCAGCATGCTCATTACGACCGAGGCCCGGCCGGACCTCGAATTGATCGAAGTCGTCTCCGGCTCTCCCCCCTCCTCGGGTGGCGCCCAGGAGGAGACGGCCGACGACGACGCCGAGGCCGTCGAGCGCGCCCGGCAGGCCAAACGCCGCCATGAAGACGAAAGTACCGACGAATCCTCCGAGTCGAACTCCGGGGCTCCCAACCGCGACCGCTACGACGATCTGATCGCCGAGGCCTCCGAGGCGTACGACGTCCCGTTCAGCTTCGTCAAAGCCGTCATCCGCGTCGAAAGCGACTTTACCGACGACGCGGTCAGCCACGCCGGAGCGATGGGGCTGATGCAGTTGATGCCCAGAACCGCCGATTACCTCAACGTCACCGACCCGTTCGACCCGCGCCAAAACGTCTTCGGCGGCACCAAGCTTCTGCGACTTCTGATCGACCGCTACGACGGCGACATCAATCTGATCTTGTCGGCCTACAACGCCGGAGACGCCGCCGTCGCGGAATACGACGGGATTCCCTACCGCAAGACCCGCCAGTACGTCGCCTCGGTGTATCACTGGTACAAGTATTACAGACGTGCGAATCAAACCGACGAGGGCGGCGATTGAGTACTCCGGAGACGCTCAAGGAGGATCTGTACAACCTCCCGAACCTGCTGACCCTGTTTCGGATCGCGCTGATCCCGGTGATCTGCGTGCTCATCTGGATGGGCGACCCCCTGTCGAGCTTTCTGGCCGTCGCCGTCTTCGCGACCGCCGGATTCACCGACTGGCTCGACGGCTACCTGGCCCGAAAAAACGACGTCGTCAGCCTGACCGGCAAGTTTCTCGACCCGCTGGCCGACAAGCTGCTGGTCATGGCCTCCCTGGTGATGCTCGTACCTCTCGGACGCATCTCGGCGACGATCGTGATCATCATCCTCGCCCGGGAATTCGCCGTGATGGGCCTGCGGAGCGTGGCGGCGGGCGAAGGGATCATCATCGCCTCCGGAGCGGCCGGCAAATACAAGACGTCGTTTCAGATGACCGGCCTGATCGGCCTGCTGATCCACTACGTCTACCGGGTCGACTTCTTGTTCGTCGAAACCCGGCTCAACTTCCACGTCATCGGGCTGTGGCTGATCTTGATTTCGATCGTCTTCAGCCTGCTCAGCGCCTACCAGTATTTCGCCGGGTTTTTGCGTGGAGTCGAGCGGGCCAGAGAATAATCCTCGCTCCTCACGCCGCCGGCCGCTCCACGGACCGGTCCCGTTCCCCGCCGCCGATGAAATCGACCCGGATGCCCTTGCGCTCGAGGAACTGCACGCCGCGCATCCGCTCCTGGCGCTCGGAGGCCGTGAACAATTCCATCAGAATCTCGCGCTTGTCCGACTGCTCGGACTCCTCGGCGAAATACGACGGTGTGAACGGGACGAGGAAGCGAATCTGGTGGCCCTCCTTGTGCGCCAGCGCCAGTCCCTGCTCGAGCACCTCGAAATTGCTCACCCCGCACAGATCCGAGACGACGACGATCGACTGGCGCGAGGAGGCCTCGTGGACGCTCCGCTCGAGCGCCTCGGCCATCCCGCGGCCCTTCGGCCCCAGCCGCGATTCGACGCGGTAGGGCACCGGCAGCCCCCGTAGCTGCACGAACTCCCGGACCGGAGAGAGGTCGGCCTCGAGCAGTCCCTCCCGCAGGACCGGCGAATGGTACAGGCGCCGCTCCTCGTCGAGCCGGGCGCGCACCCACCGCTCGAGCAATTCTCCGTCGATCCGCCCCCCCTCCTCGTCGCTGCGAAAGTCGAGCCGCTCCTGGACCAAAAGGTAGTCGACCACCAGCTCCCGCAGCTCCCGCTCCTCGAGCTCGGTCAGATCCGGATCGACGATCGAGTGCAATCCGAGAAGATGGTGCAAGATCCGGTGGTACTGCGAGCGCGAACTGCCCGGCGGGAGGTAGCCGTAGATCTTTTCGTCGAAGGTCATCAGACCGACGCGGTGGCGGTCGGCGATCAGCTCGTCGGCCATGCCCGCCGTCAACTCGACGGCGTGCTCGAGTTTCTGGCCCTGCCAGGCGCCGCCGCGCATCGACCCCGAGATGTCGAGCAAGATCGTCGTCTCGGCGCTGATCTCGTCTTCGAACTCCCGCGAGATCAACTTCCGCGTCCGGGCGGTCGCCTTCCAGGCGACGTGGCGCAGGGGATCGCCCGGTTCGTATTCGCGCAACTGACGCAAGACGGTCCCCGTCGTCACCGCCGCCCGCTGGCGCCGCCCGTCGCGCTCGATCGGGCGGCGCTCGAGGCGCCGATTTCGACGCCGCCGGTCCAGCCGGCCGACCGACGGGTAAAATTCGAACGCGAAGTTGCACGGCAGATAGTCGCGGACCTCGATCACGCCGAACGGATCGGTGACCGCCAGGTCGAACCCCTGGAGCATCCAGCGGCCGGAACACGAGGCGCGCACCTGCAGCGGGCGCTCCACCCGGGTCTGCGCACCGATCGAGCGAAAGGCCAGCTCTCCCTCCAGATGCAGTGCCTCCGGGCCGTACGGCTCGGCGCGAAGGCCGAACAGCGGAAGCGCCGAGCGGTTGACGACCGCGAGATCGACCTCGATGTCGTCCCCGACGACATACCCGCCGTGCCCGTCGGGACTCGACACCTCCCGAATCTCCGCCGCGACGAACCGACGGTCCAGCACCAGCGCCGAGGCGACGGAGGCGCCGTAGGTCAACGCGAGCGCCAGGATCAGACAGCACCCCAGCCACGCGATCACCATCTCGCCGGCCAATACGCCGACGCCGAGCGTCGTCACCGCCCCTGCAAAAAGCCAGGTCCCCCGCCGTGTCAGATTCGTATTCACCGCGACCCGTCTACTCGGAGTAGCTGACCTCGTCGAGCGCCTGCTCGACGATTCGACCCGCGACCAGCCCCCCGAGTTCCGCCTCCGGTTCCAGGATCAACCGATGGCTCAGAGCCGCGTCGGCCAGCGAAGCGATGTCGTCCGGCAGGACGAAATCCCGGCCGCGCACAAGGGCCCTCGCCTTCGCGGCCCGCACCAGCGCGAGAGCGGCGCGCGGCGAGGCCCCCAGCTCGGTCTGCTCGTGGGAGCGCGTAAACCGGACGAGCCGGACGACGTAACGCTGCAATTCCTCGGAGATGTGAATGCGCTCGGCGATTTCTCTCAGATGCGCCACGTCGGCGCGCTCGAGCACCTGACGCGCCGGCTTCGGACTGCGCTGGTGGGTCTCGAGCACCTCCAGCTCCCCGGCGGCGTCCGGATACCCGATCTCGATTTTCAGCAAAAACCGGTCGAGCTGCGCCTCGGGCAACGCGTACACGCCCTCCTGTTCGACCGGGTTTTGTGTCGCGAGGACCAAAAAGGGCTCGTCGAGCTCGTGGGTGACCCCCTCGATGGTCACCTGCCGCTCCTGCATCGCCTCCAGAAGCGCCGCCTGCGTCTTTGCCGGCGCGCGGTTGATCTCGTCGCCGAGCACGATGTTCGAAAAGATCGGTCCCTTGCGCAGGACGAACTCGTTGGTCTGCAGATTCGGAATGTAGTTGCCGGTGATGTCCGCCGGCAGCAGGTCCGGCGTGAATTGAATCCGCCGAAAATCCGCAGCGAGCGTGCGTGCAAAAGCCTGCACGAGCGTCGTCTTCGCGACCCCGGGCACGCCCTCCAACAACAGGTGGCCCTCGGCAAACAGCCCGACCAAAAGCGCCTCGACCGTCTGCTCGGGGCCGATGAAAATCCGCCCCACCTCCCGTTTCAGCTCCGCGATCTGGTCGCGGTACTGCTCGACCTCGGCGACCAGCTCCTCGTCGGACGACTCGCCGCTCTCATCCGAGGCTGCGGGTACGTCGTTCATACTCCTCCTCGAGGTCCATCAGCTCCAAAATCCGCATCGCGCGCCGATACAGTTGTATCAGGTCACGGGCGCTAAAGTAAGCGTCGCTGTCGAGGAAGACCCGGTGGCGAGTCGGAATCCGCGCAAAGCTCGCCAGCACCTCGCGCACCTCCCGCTCGATCTCGCGGCGCTCCTGCTCCGGGCGGCCGCTCAGATACTGCTCGCGCACCTCGCGGGCCATCTGGGCGACCGACGGCCGCTCGCCCGACTCACACTCCCAGTAGCCGAGCTCCGACAAAAAGATCTCCTCGAAGATCTCTTTGAAAATCGCCAGCGGCAGCGCAAAGTTCGTCTCCCGCCGGCTGGCGCCGAACCGCGAGACGTTCCACTCGAACTCGCTTTGAGGCGCCGGCACCTCTCCGATCGCCTCCTCGATGTACTCGCTGTAGCGCCGCGACCGCCGCACCGAAAAAATGGTCGCCAGATACAGAATCAGCCCGCCGGCGAGGATGACGCTCAGGTAGTACAGGAGCGGGCGACTCGGAATCTCGCTCTGCAGCGAGTCGATGCTCTCGTTGAACGCCTCCGCCATCTCATCGAGCGAGTCTCCGGCCCCCGGCGGACGGTACCGGCCGCTCTGCGCGAACTCTTCGACCAGCAGCGTCGGCTCGCACTCGTCGACGTCCTCGCACAGATACTCCAGGGCGTTGGCGGCCAGACGGCGGTTGTCGGCCACCTCCAGCATGTGATTGATCAACAGGCTCGCGTCGGCAAAGACGATGACCTTGCCGTCGCCGAGGTTCATGTCGAAGACGAGCCCGCCCTCCTCGCCATACGGCACGACCGGTCCACCGCGGTGGCGCAGCACGGCGGGGTGGTTGGCGACGACCGTCGAGACGTCGGTCAACAGCGGATGGACGCCGTCGGGACGCAAAATCGGCAGATCGCGGTTGCCTCGCACGAATCGATCGTGGGGCAGTTCCTGCGACTCGCCGCCCAGGCGTTCGATGTCGAGACGAGCGAGAAACGACTCCGCCTGCCCGACATCGTCGGCGAGCCACACCCGGCCTCCGTCGATGACGAACTCGGCCAGCTCCCGAACCTCCAGCGCCTGGCTGGGGTACACGACGATCAGGCGGCTCGACGGCTCGAGGGAGCCGTAATCGAGCTCCTCGGACGGCGTGACCCCCAGTCCGACGGCGTCGGCGAGGTCGAGAAACCTCGACATGCCGTTCCACCGCGAGGAGTCGACGGCGTAATCATCCCCGGCGTCGGACTGCGCGCGGACCGGCGCCGCCATCAGGGCCGCGACCGCGAGCAGCATGCCGGCGAGACCGAGCCTCCACTCACCCATGCCCGCCCCCCTCGATCGCCTCCCTGAGACGCAGCGCGATCCGGCGCGCAAGCTGCCAGGTCTTCTCGTCGTAGCGCCGAGGACCGAAGTAGGTCTCCTCGACGATGTCCGTCAGGGCCTCGAGCAACTCGACCGGCGTCTCGGGCTGTTCGTCCCCGGCCAGCACGTCCCGCACTCGCGCGGCGAACGCCTCCGACCCTTCGGTCCCCTCCTCCGGCCCGTCCGGCCGCGCTTCGAGCACGCCCACGACGATGCCGCGAATCTCGCGGGGCGACATCTCCCCCCACAGATCCTCGCCGCGGGCGAGTTCGACCAGCGACTGGTACAGACGCCGAATCTTCAGCGGCACGGGCACCAGGTCGAACCGACACCCCGCGAGCGCCCCCGAGTGCGGGATCTCGAAGGCATACCGGCCGCGCACGTAGTAGGTCGCCGAGACGACCAGCTCCCGCTCGCCCGCCTCGAGGTCCTCGAAGACGAATCGACCCTGCGCGTCGGTCTGCTCGACGGCATCCGGGGTGTCGCCCTCCGCCGACCAGACTTCCACGCGCGCCCCGCCGACCGGCTGTTCCTTCCACCCGTCCCAGACCGTACCGGCGACCCGGTCGCGATCGACCTCCTCGCCGTCCTCCGGCCCGGAGGCGACCGGAATCGCCTGCAGGGTCTCCTCCTCGTCGAAGGCGCGCTGCCGACGCCTCGACTCTTCCTGACGTCGCCTCCGCTTCTCGAGCCCCGCCCGGATGACGACCCAGACCTCGCGACCGGCGACCAGCAACAACACGAGCACCGCCAGCCCGGCCGCTCCGTTGACCACCCACCGCGACCAGGATCGGTCGATCGTAAACGTCCCGACCGTCCGCTCGACCGCCGGTCCGACCTCCGGCGAAAGCCGGACCGTCGCCCCCCACTCGCCGTCCGGCAGATTCTCGCGCCCGAAAAACAGGTGGAATCGCCCCTGCCCGTCGCTTTCGGTCCGCTCGACGAGTCGGCCCGACCCCTCGCCACCGTCCCGGCGCGCCCGCTCGGCTCCCTCCCCGCCGACCGGTACCAGAGTCGCCTCGACGTCGACTCCCCCGATCGGCCCCTCCCGCGAGCGCACCGCCCCGTCGACGGCCGCTCCCCGCTGCAACCGCTCGAAGACCGGCGCGACCGAGGCCTCGACCGTCATCGTCTCGACCCGCCGAATCGCGACTGTCTGCGTCGTCGCCTCTCGCGGCCCGTCGGCCGGCACCGTCACCCGCAGGCGGTTGCCCCCCGGCTCGAGCTTCCCCGAGACATCGACGCTGGCGCGCCCGCCGTCGTCGAGTCGACGCTCCAGGGTCTCCCCCGAAGGCAGCGTGATTTCGACCGGAAGGGCCATCCCGACCCCTTCGATCGAGGCAGACACCCGCAGCTCGACCGCCCCCTCCTGCCCGTGCACCAGCTGCGGAGCCCGCACGCTCAGCTCGACCGGCGCCCGCTCGACCTCGACGGTCTCCTCGAAGACCGTCCCCGTGACATGCGTCGTCGACTCGAAATTCAGAGCCACCCGGTATCGCCCCGGGACGACATCGATCGGCACCTCGAACTCCCCGCGGCGGTCGGTCTCCACGGCCCTCCCCTCGATGCGCCGGTCGTCCTCGGCCTCGAACAACGTGGCCCCGACCGTGCGCTGGGGCAGTGGCTTGCCGAGATCGTCGCGGAGATGGCCTCGGACGATGATCCGCGTTCCCGCCGTCACGACCCGCGCGTCGAGCTCGCTGCGGCCCTGCACCCGCACGTCGAGCGCATCCGCCGGCGCCGAGCCGACGCACACGAAGCCGATGGCGACGAGAATCGCCGCCATCGCGACATGTAGCTGCCTCCGGGCCATCTGCCTGCGTGTTCGGTCGCGTCTCATTGCTCGCCGGAAGCTCCGGGGGGCGAACCCCCGAGCTCGGCCAGTCGCTCTCGCGCCCGGTCGGCATCGCTGCCCACCGGCTTCAACTCGAGGAATCGAGCGAAGTGTTTCTTCGCCGCACTCTCATTGTCGGTCGCATCCGCCATGTTGGCCAGCCCGAGGTGGGCCGCCGCCAGCGACGAATCCTCCTGGACGGCCTCGCGATACAGCTCGCGCGCCCGGTCGAACTGTCGACGGGCTCGATGCCATCGCGCAAGCTCGAGCAACCACGGCGGGCGTCGGCCGGCCCCGTCGATGGCACGATCGAGGTGGGTCTTCCCCTCTCGAGTCCCCTCTCTCACCCCATCGAACACCCCGAGCCACCGCTCAAGCTCACCGGCCTGCACCTCTCGCTGCGGTGTCTTTCGGTAATGCTCGTAGATGCGTTCGACATTCCGTCGCCCCGCCCGATCGCTGTAGGCGTGATAGGCCCGACCCATCCCCCGGATCGCCTCCAGACTCGTCGGACTGGCGAGATACGCTTCATAAAAACGATCCCGCGCCGCCCCGGGTCGCCCCAGAGCCAGGTTCAGGTATCCGACTTCCAGAGACCTCCGGACCCGGTCGCCGCCCGCCCGCCACGCGCGCCGAAAATGCTCCTCGGCCTCCTCCCGATCCCCCCGCACCGCCGAGACGAGCGCCCGAAGCCGATGGGCGCCCGGAGACGCCGGTGCACGATCGAGGGCCCGGCGGCTCGCTTCGCCGGCCTCCTCGATCCGACCGGTCCACAGCGCGATCGTCCCGAGATCGACGGCGGCCCGAATCGAGGTCGGCTCCATCTCGAGCATCCTTGCGTCGACCTCTCCGGCGAGAGAGACCTCGTCCCCGAGGCGCGCATGCACCCGTCCCCGGAGCCGACGTCGCACCGGGAGAGCTTCGAGCGAGAATTCGCGGCTCTCGAGCATCTGCAGGGCCGCCGAGGGCCGATCCGTCGCCGCGTGACTCAGCACCACGTACCGGAGGATCTTCGCCGGCTGCGCCGACTCCAGCAGCTCCGTGCCGATCTCGACCGCCCGGACATACCGACCGGCGTGATACGCGTCGACCAGCCGGGCTTCCGCCGAGCCCGACGCCCGCGCCGCCTGCGAACTCCCGCCCGGCCGCACTCCGCGACGCGCCTCGATCTCCGCCTCGAGCAGTCGAAGTTTGCCGGTCCCGGAATCGCGCCGCTCGAGCAGGCCCTCGACTCGCCGCCCCGCTCGATCCAGGTGCCCGAGCTCCAGCAGCACGCGAACCCGCGCCACCTCGGCCCGCCGCCGCCAGGAGCCCTGCCCGCCCGCCGCCTGGGAGGCGCCTCCCGATGGCCAGTGCGCCGTCTGCAGGGCGATCGTCTCCCGCTCGTCGAGCCGCGGCGGCTCGCCGTCCCCCGCCTCTCGTGGTTTGCGTGCGATGGGTCCTCCGTCGGCGACGACGTATCTTGCGCCGAGATCCGGACGGCCCGCCGCCGTGAAAAGTGCCGGAAGGATCGCCCGAAACCGCCACCGAAACGACTCCGACAGCCCTCCCAGCTCGACCAGCCGTTCCGCGTCCGCATCGGCCCCCTCCAGCTCGAACCGCAGCCCGCGCGCCACGGCACGCAGCCACAGTGCCGGCCCGAAACCTCCGTCCTCCTCCAACAGTCCGGTCGTTTCGTCGATCACCTCCTCGTACTCCCGGCCGTCGAACGCCGCGACCGCTCGCTGGTAGGCTCGGACGCGCCGCAAAAACGCCGATCCCGGTGCCTCGTCGATCGGGGCGTGTTCCGTCTCCGACACCGCATCGACGGGGCGGATCGCGACGTCGCCGAGCACGAGATAGGGATGCTCCTCGGAGAGTTCCCCCAGCGATTCGCTCAGCTCGTCGAGCCGCCCGCCGTCCATCCGGACGAACGCCACCCGGAGGGCGCCGGTCGCAAACGGGACGAACCGGGCGTGCCGCTCCAGCCCCTGGCGATACAGCCTCTGCGCCCGGGCGGGCCGGCCGAGAAACTCCGCGACGCGCGCATTCGTCCAGATTCGAACGAGGTCGCCCTCGGGCCGGGTGCGCCGCAGCCGCGTCGCCATCCGCACGGCCCGCTCCCCCTCGCCCTCCGCCAGCGAAGATGCCGCCACCGCGCCCCGCCCCCACCGCGTCTGCGGCGCCTCCGGCGTGTCGCTGGCCTCTCCCCGCTCCAGGGCCCGAATCGCCTCGGTAAACTGACGGCGTTCCCGTTTCGCGCCGGCCGCCAACCCCCGCGCTCCCCGCCAGGCCGTCGTCTCGGTCAGCCGCGGCCCACCCAGCGGGTCGAGCTGCGCAATCTCGCGGTCGAGCCGCCTCTCCTCCCCCGCGCGCTGCACTCCCTCCCAGATCGCAAACCCGACCCCCGCGACCACCACCACCGCGGCGATGCCCCCCGCGACCCACTTCGGCCACCGCCACTCCCGCGCCGGTTCCGTCTGCTCGACCGGTCCACTCGGCCCCCGCGCCTCGACTTCTCGCACGACCCGCGAGTCGTCGTCGGACGTCGACCCCTCACGGCTCCCCGCCGCCGGGGGCTCTCGACGGTACTCCGCCTGCTCCGCCTCGCTCCTCCGCGATCCGACGCTCCCCGCCCTCGATCTCTCCGACGACTCGCCGGTCTCACCGGCCGGCGCCGAAGCCCCTCCCCGCCCCTTCGACGGGCCGGACGGCGGCACCGAGGTTTCGACCTCGTCCGGCGCTGGCCCCCCCGCCGACTCGTCCACGGAGGGCGCGCCCGCGGGGCGAAGCTCGAGCCCGGCGCGATCTATCCGCTGCTCCATCACATCCGGCCGGCCGATCAGAACGGGGCGGTCGACGCCCTCCAGCAGCATCGACTGGCAGGCACGCAGCACCCGCTCGTCCTCGCCCTCGGCGAAGACGATCCGGCGCTTCGAGGTGCGGGCCGCCTCGAAGACCGGCTTCATCAGCATCGCCGAGCGGAAGACCGAGCCGTCGAGGGAGTGCTTGTAGGCGTCGAGATCCTCGATCGGGCGGCGCGCGACCCCGGTACGCACGGCGGCACGCACCACGGCCGTCGCGACTTCGCCCAGGAG
>CAZRLK010000080.1:0-21626 GCA_964600555.1 uncultured Bradymonadales bacterium | reverse complement strand
GTATCCGAGCAGTCCCCGAGCAGTTCCCGAGCAGTATCCAAGCAGTTCCCGAGCAGTCCCCGAGCAGTATCCAAAAAGTATCCGAGCCGACACGATGAATCGACGAGCCGAAAGACGACGGGTTGAGTCCGGCAGGTGGTCTTCCCTGGGCCGGGGGCTCGCCGCATTGTTGGTGTTTCTGGCCGCGGCGAATTGTTCGACGGGGCCGGAGGAGAGGCCCGACGAGGAGCCGAAAAGCCAGCGTCCGATCGAGCCGGATGGCGAGGTCGAGCGCCAGACCTTCGAGGAGGCCAGGCGGGCGATCGAGGCCGGAGACTGGCAGGAGGCGAAGGAGGCGTTTCGGCTCGTCCAGGCCCGGGAGAGTTCGGGGGAGGTCGCCCAGCTCGCCGAATTGTACGTCGGCCGGGCGGAGCTCGGGGAGCTGGAGTCGATGTCGAGCGAATCGGAGCCGGGCGACGGCCGGCGGCGTGCGATTCAGATGTTCTCGTCGCTGGCCGACGACGACTCGGTCGACGAGCGGGTACGCCGGGCGGCCGCGGCGTATGCCTCGTACATCGATTTTGCGGAGGGGAAGCCCGGGCGCGCGGTGCGTCGCCTGGAGGAATACCCCGACGGGCGGCTCGGATCGGCGGTGCTGGATGGCGATCGCATGGAGCTGTGGCCGGTGCTGGTCGAGGGGCTGATCGAGGCCGAGCGACCGTTGACTGCGGTGCGGGCGGCGGCGGCGATGGCCCGGGAGGTCGACCGGCGGCGTGCGAGCGACGGCGATAAAAAAGGAGACGTCGTGGCGGCGCCGGCGCGTTCGGAGGAGGGCCGTGCCGACGGAGACGACAGCGAGGCCGAGGTGCGGGAGGGGACCGACGGCGAGTCCGACGCCGAGAGCGAGGGCGACGAGATTCCGGCCGAGCAGGCCGAGGCGCTCGCCGATTTCGCCCGAAGCCGGGGGTTTTCGGCGGCGGCGCAGCTCGGAGAGGCCGAGCTCGAGGAGCATCTCGAGGCCGATTCGGGGTTCGTCCGGGCGGTCGTCGGATGGACCTACCTGAATCGGGCGCTGCAGGTCGGGGAACTCACCTCGACGCGACGCGAGGAACTCGACCGACGGTACGCCGAAGTGAGCGCCGATCTCAACGCCATCGGTTCGCCGAATCGCGCCAGTGAGCTTTCGATCAAGCTGGCGACGGTCGGCGGCGGCAAGCGACTCGTGATCGGAGCCCTGTTGCCGCTGGACGGGGACAACGAGAGCGTCGGCCAGCGAGCCCTCTCGGGGATGCTGCTGGCGATCCGGGCGTTCCGCCACGCCGGCCCCTCGCGAGTGACTCTGGTGTTCGAGAATTCGAACGACGATCCGGCCGAGGTGCTCGGACGGCTCGACGATCTCGGGGCGGCGGCGGTCGTCGGACCGATGGAGCCGACGCGCGGAGACGCCTTCGCCGTCGAGGCCCGGGAGCTGGAGCTGCCGATGGTGGCATTGACCGCTCGCCAGCCGAAAGACGGCGGGGAGGATTCCCGGCGGGCGAAGACCTCCGGCGACGGGGAGAGCAACGGGGAGACGGACCGCGAGAGCCGCCCGGCGGATGCCGACGGCGGCCAGCGCAAACGAGAGGGGGCCTCCGAGTCGTCGGAGACGGACGGGGAGTCCGAGGAGGCCTCGCCGTTCGTGCTCCGCAACTTCATGGATCCGCTCACCGAGGCCCGGGCGGTCGCCAACCTCGCGTTCCACGAGTTCGGGGACCGTCGCGCCGTCGTCGTCCGCCCGAACATCGGCTACGGGGAGGAGACGGCGCGGGCGTTCGAACGGGAGTTTCGGGCCCTCGGTGGACAGATCGCCGAGACGATCACCTACGAGCGCGGCGGGTCGGATTATTCGTCGACGGCCGACCGGCTGGCGGCGACCAACGCCGACGTCGTGTTCATCCCGGACTCCGCCTCCAAGATCGCCGAGTTGACCGCCTTTTTCGCCGACCGCGACATCTGGGGAACCCCGCCGTCGAAGCAAGCGAAACGCGGCGGCGGGCGGCGGTACGTCCACTATCTGGGGACGAGCCTGTGGCACGGCCAGATCCTGCACCGCCAGGCGGCCTCGTACGTCGAGGGCGCAGTGATTCCGGCCTGGTTCGCCCCCGTGTTCGACGACAACGCCACCCGCCAGTTCGCCAACCGATTCAAGGCGGTGTTCGGGCGCGAAGCGGGGAACATCGAGGCGTTCGCTTACGACAACGTCCGGTGGGTGAGGCGGTTGATGGTCGAGCAGGGCGTCCAGACCTCGCGGTCGCTGCAGGCGAGTCTCCTCGGGGCCAGTCCCTACCGGGGAGCGACGGGGCGCGGGCAGTTCCAGCCCGACGGGACGCTGCGGCGGACGGTGCGGTTCGTGCGGGTCGCCGAGGAGGGCTTCGAGCCGCTCGAGACCCGCGTCGAACTGACGCCCGAGGAGGGTGAGGAGTCGGCGGACGAGGAGGCCGACCCGCCGGCCGATCCACCGGCGGAGGGGAGCGGGGGGCCGGGGGAGCGGCCATCCCGGTGAGTGGGTCGAGGTGCCAGCGTATGCGACGCCTCGCCGCGGTGTTCGGGCTGGTGGCGTTGCTGGGAGCGGCGGCGCCGGGGAGCGCCGAGTCCGACTCCGACGAGAAGACCACCCGCGAACAGGACGCCCCGGCGGGGGACGACGACGATTCGGAGGACGACTCGAAAGAGGAGTCCGACCGAGAGGCCTTCGAGCGCGAAGAGGAACTGTTCGAGGTTCCCGACGACGAGCCCGACGAGCCGACGGCCGACGAGCAGGGGACCGAGGGGCGGGAGCGACGCCGAGACGTCTCGCTCACGGAGATGTCGCGCGGGGAGGCCGAGCGCGCCGGATTCGACTTCGGCGACGAGCGGGAGACGGGCCGTCGGACGACCGGCTCGTTTCTGGCGGCGACCGGGGGACTGGTCGCCCACGGCCTCGGCCACTGGTACGTCGAGGATCCCCGCACGGCGCTGACCCTGGCGGCGGCGGAGGGAGGGTCGCTGGCGTTTCTGGGGACCGGCCTCGGCCTCTGGCTGACGCGCCCCGACGGCAGCGTCGGCCGTCGGGCCGGGGCGGCGTCGTTTCACCTCGGTGCCGGGCTGTTCGGTCTGTCGTATCTGGTCGACCTCGTCGGCACCCTGCAGGACGCGCGCCTTCGACTTCCACCGAATACGGGAGGGCGCTCGGGGCTGGCGCTGCAGCTGGGCTACCGGTATGTCCACGCCGGAAACGACCCGCTGAACCACTATTTCGTCGGTCGCGCCGACGTCGGAGCCGGGCCGGTCTTCGGCGAGCTTCGCACACGCCAGGAGTTCCGGTTCGAGACCTCCGATTACAAGACCGAGGTCGGCGTCCGCCTGCTGCGCGGCAGCCGGGAGATGACCCGTCTGTACACCGTGCTCCGGGCCGACTGGTTCGTCTCGCAGCGAGGGGCCGGGATGCGCCGGCTGCGCGGGGAGGCGCGGCTCGGGGGCTCGCTCGATCTGGGTGCCGTCGCCCCTCACCTCGAGCAGATCGTCGTCGGCGCGGATCTCGGGGGCGGGATGCTCGGCTACCGGCGGCCCGTGGGCGGGGAGGGCTCGGATTTCGCCTGGGCCGAGCGTCCCTGGTATCTCCCGGTGGAGGTGTACGCCGACCTGAACTTGAGCGAACGCCTCAACGGGCGGATCGGCTACGACAAGCGGCCCGGCGAGCCCCTCCAGCCGAACAACCGGCTGGGAGGCGTCGGAGAGGTGCGATTTCGGTACGACAGCTCGGAGCTGTTCGACCTGCAGCTCGAGGGGCGATTCGGCGACGGGTATTCGCTGCAGGCGGGACTGATCGTGCGGCTGGCGGAATAGACGGGCGGTGGGGGGCATTGGAAGCTGTTGGGCGGTCGAGCGGTTGAGCCGTTGAGCTGTTGAGCCGTTGAGCGTCGGGGGTGTTGAGCTGTGGGGCGGACGGGCGGCCGGCGTCGAGGGACGTTTGTGCGGTTGCCGGTCTGTTCGAGTGATTGCACCCGTCGGTGGGAGCGTGGTACGTGAACAACCGCGATCGGACGCGACACACATCCATCCTTGCGACAACCGAGGAACGAACTCGATGTTTGACTCGATCTGGGTGCAACTGGTGACCGCCCAGGCCGCCGAGCAACAGGAACAGTCGTTGAGTATTTTTCGGATCATCTCCGAGACCAGCGGCGTCGTCTTCGGGGCCATCGTGGTCTTGATTCTGATGAGCCTCGGCTCCTGGTATATCATCGGCTACAAGTGGTATTACCTCAGCCGGGCCCGGCGCGAGTCGGACGAATTTCTCGATACGTTCTGGCAATCGAAACGGCTCGATTCGATCTACCAGTCGGTCGAGCAATTCGACAAAGCGCCGCTCGGGGAGGTCTTCAAGGCGGGCTACATCGAGTTGACGAAGCTCAAGGACTCCGACACCGACGAATCGCAGTCGATGCGGACGCGTTTGAGCGGGATCGAGAACGTCGAGCGGGCCTTGCGCCGGGCGATGAAGGCCGAGATGACCCACCTGGAGAGTCTCGTGCCGTACCTGGCGACGGTCGGCTCGACGGCGCCGTTTGTCGGATTGTTCGGGACGGTCTGGGGGATCATGGTCGCGTTCGTCAACATCAACGCCCAGGGGGCGGCCGGGCTCGACGTCGTCGCCCAGCCGATCGCCGAAGCGTTGATCGTCACCGCCATCGGGCTTTTTACGGCCATCCCGGCGGTCGTCGCCTACAATTACTTTACGAACCGCATCAAGATTCTGGGGGCGGAGATGGAGAACTTCTCGGACGACTTTCTCAACATCGTCAAACGACACTTCTTCGAGTAACGCACCGACGCCATGGGCATGAATGCCGGAAGCGGTGGCGGGGAGACGATGCTGGCCGAGATCAACGTCACGCCGTTCGTCGACGTGATGCTGGTGTTGCTGATCATCTTCATGGTGACCGCGCCGATGATCGAGAAACCGGACGAAAAGCGCAAAGTCGACATGGATTTGCCGGTCACCCGCGAGAACACCAACAGGGTCGACCCGGGTGAGACCGACAAGATGATCCTCGAGGTCACCGAATCGCTCGAGATCCAGGTCGGCGAGGAAGTGCTGACCGACTGCAGCGACCGGCGCGAGGGGAACGATCCGGCGCGGTTCGAGCCGTGTTTCGACGAGGTCGAAAAGAAGCTCGGCGACAACCCGAAACTCGAGGAAGACGAGACGCTGTACATCCTGGCCGACACCGAGATCCCGTACGGGTTTGTCGTCGGAACGATGGCGAGGATCAAAAAGGCGGGCATCCATCGCATCGGCATGGTCACCAACCCGGAGTACCTCCAGGACGAGGATGACTCCGGGGAATAACGAGATCGGCGCGAGGCGGCATGGAGGCGATGCGACAGACAAGACCGGGGCGGGACCCCCGGGGTCGGGAGCCGACCGACCCGGTGGTCGTGGTGATGGGGGTGGTGACGACGATCGTCTTGCACGGATTGCTGGTCGGGCTGGTGATCTGGGGGACGATGCGCGGCGACGAGGCGATCGAGGAGGAGACCGGCGAGAAGATGGAATTCGAGGATGTCGAGTTGCTGGCGCTCGGCGAGGACAAACCCGACCAGCAGCTTCCCCGCAAGTCGAATCCGCCGACCCCGGAGCCGGACGAAGAGACGGTGACGGTCGAGCAAGACGAGCAACCCGAACCGGAGCCCGAGCCGGAGCCGGAGGAGACGACGCCCGAAAAGCAGCCGACCGAGACCGAAGAGACCAGCGATCAGGACGACGACGACGATCGCGAACGCGAGATGGACCAGGCGTTCGACTCGCTCAACGATCCGAATCGTCCGACCAACGACGACGTCCCGGAGGGGAGCAAAGAGGGAGTGACCGGCGGCTCGATCTCGGACGAGGCGATGGCGAATCTGATGGGGACGTTTCAGGCGAAACTCCTCGAGCGGATCGGACGGTACTGGCAGGTGCCGACGACGATCTCCGAAGAGGAGCTGCAGAAACTCTTCGGCGAGGTGGTCGTCTACGTCCGGTTGTCGAAATCCGGCCACGTCGTCTCGTATCGGTTTCGCCAGCGAAGCTCGAACGAACAGTTCAACAGCAGCATCGAGCGTCTGCTCAGGCGGTTTCAGCCGAGTGGCGGGGGCAAGACGCTTCCGCTGCCGGAAAACGAGAAGGTCAAGCAGGTCGTGTTGCGGGAGGGGCTGAATTTGAGAAGCTGGGAAGTGACGCAGGGAGGCTGATCGATGAGACGGCGTTGGACCCGAGGCTGGGAGTGGTCTGCGGTGACGGGGATCGCGGCGGCCGTGATCTGTGTGTTCGCGGGGGTGGCACCGGCGCTCGCCCAGGAGTCAGGCGGGGAGGGAGCCGCGGAGCCGACGTCGGCCGAAGCCAGTGAAAAGGGCGGCGAGTCGGACCCGGGGCAGGAGCCGGCCGGCGGGAGTGCCGAGGCGGACGGCGACAGCGAGGAGGGCGAAGACGGCACGGAGGGGCCCGGAAAAGGCATCGACATCGACGTCAGCGTCGGCGCCAAGCGGGTGTTGCGTCCGATGGCCGTGCCGGACACCCGCGAGCCGGGGGACTCGACCGACGGCATCGCCGAGCGCGTCCAGGAGATCCTCCGCCGGGACCTCGAGCTGTCCGGTTTTTTCAAGGTCCTCCCTCCCGACAGCTACTTTTTCGACACCTCCGAAGAGGGAATGAGTCCCCTCGACATCAAGTTCAAAAACTGGTTCAACATCGGCGCCCAGGGGTTGATCAAAAGCGCCGTGCGCACCGAGGGCGACGGGAAGGTCGAGCTCGACCTTCGCCTCTACAAAGTCGACACCGAGTCGCGCATCGACCTCGACTGGAGCGGGGGGACCGTCTCCAAAGACGACGTCGAGGCGAAGGTCCACGAGTTCGTCAATGCCGTCCTCGAACACTACACCGGAAACGCCGGCGTATTCGGCTCGAAGATCGCGTTCATCAAACACGACGACCAGGGCCTCAAGCAGGTGTTCGTCTCGCGGATGGACGGGTCGAAACGCACCCAGATCACCGACAACGGCTCGATCAACATGCTCCCCTCCTGGGGCGGGGACGCCGTCTATTATACGAGTTATCAGCACCAGAATCCCGACCTGTGGACATACGAGGACGGCAACCACCAGAAGGTCTCCTCGCGCAAGGGGCAAAACTCCGGGGCGGCGTATTGTGGCGGCAAACTGGCGTTGACGCTGTCGATGGGCGGGGAGAATGCGGACATTTATCTGATCGACCCGGAGAGCGGAAACACCCAGAAGCGTCTGACCGACAACTGGGCGATCGACACGGCCCCGACCTGGAGCCCGGATTGCTCGAAGATCGCGTTCGTGAGCGGCCGCTCCGGATCGCCCCAGATCTACGTAATGAACGCCGACGGCAGCGACAAAAAGCGGTTGACCTTCAAGGGCACCTACAACACCTCGCCGGACTGGTCGCCGAAGGGCGACGAGATCGCGTTTACGGCGCGGGACAAGTACAATCGTTTCGACATTTTTCTGGTCGATCTCGACGGGAATCTCACGCGTTTGACCCAGGATCAGGGCAACAACGAAGAGCCGAGTTTCAGCCCGGACGGCCGCTACATCGTCTTCACCAGCGACCGCGGGGGAGAGGGCAAGCGGCTGTGGTTGATGACCGCGGACGGGCAGGTCCAGAAGGTGATCACTCCCGACGAGACCGGCTTCGACGCTCCCGCCTGGAAGAAGTGACGAGGCAACTGCGATGTACGGCGAGCATCTGACGGCACTCGAGGACACTTTCGGGGTTCCGGTGATTCTGATCGCCTCCCGGTGGCGCGAGGAGCGGGCCGTCGATCTGGATCGGCGGGCGGCGCGGACGTTTCTCGAAATCTTCGATGCGATGCCGGGCGAGTACGACCGGCCGCCGGAGACGATCGGGTTGTTTCTGGTCGGTCGGGGAGGGCGGACGACGTTCGTCAACGCCGTCGCCCGGGTACTGGACGGCTACGGGGTCGACTACCGGTGTTTCGTCCCCGGCATCGTCAACGGCGCCTACACGCTGCTCGGGCTCGGAGCCGAGGAAGTGGTGTGTCATCCGTACGGCGGGCTCGGCGCCTACGACGCGCCGCCGGCCAGGCGACTCGAAGGCCGAATCGACGTCGAGACACTCGGGGCGCTGAGGCCCCATCTCGACGGCGAGTCCGAAGGGATCGGCGGAGAGCTTCCGCGCCTCGCTCAGGCGGCGCATCTCCGGTCGCTCGCGCGCTGGCAGCTCGAACGCGTCGTCGACGGGACCGACGACGGGGTCGGCGCCCGGGTGGCCCGCGAGCTGCCCGTCGCCCGGCTGGGGGCGGAGGTGGCGCTCGGGGCCTCGGATCTCGCCGGGCTCGGGGTGGAGGCACGGCGGGCCGACGAGGCCGAGCGCGAGGTGATGTGGCGGTTGTACCGCGAGGTCGAGGCCGATCTGGGCCTGCGCGGCGAGGTCCCCGAGCGGTACACCGAATCGGAGCTGGCCGAGGAGGTCGAGTTCGAGCCGGCGCGGGTGATCCCGGGCGCGATCATCGAATCGGCCTACAGCTCGGGGGTCTTCCAGCTCGATACCGGCAGCCCGGACCCGCAGACGAACATGCTCGACGGAACCTGGCGAGAGGTCGAAGATCTGGACTCCGGGGGGGAGTCGAGCGGCCTGCCCGCCGCCGACGCCGGCCCGGAGTGACGGCTCCGCCCCCGCCCCCGGGCCCCGACGGCCCTCACCGGCTCTCCTTTAGGTACTCCAGCAACTCCTTCCAGCGTTCGCCTTCGCGCTGCATGAAAAACTTCGGTCGGAGCGCCTCGCAGCGGCGAGACAATTCCTCGTAGAACTGATCGTCGCCCTCGGCCGCGCCGATCCGCCTGGCGAGCTCCTCCTCGTTGCGGGGTTCGAACAGGCCCGGATAATCCTCTCCCAGCAGGGCGGCGTGGCCGGGGACGTCGGAGGCGACGACCGGCGTGCCGACGACCAGCGACTCGGAGACGACGTTGGCGGCGCCTTCGACGGCGTTGGTGATCGAGACCAGGTCGGCGCGTTTGATGTACTGCAGGGCGCGGGTCCAGGACATCTCGCCGAGCCAGTCGTAGCGCGGATTGTTGTCGCTTTCGCGCTCGATTTCGTGCTCCCATTCCGGGTCCATCACCCGGCCGGTGTGGGTGACGAAAAGTCGGGATTCGTCGCTGAACACCCGGGCGGCCAGGGCGGTGCGGAGGGGATCTTTGCGTTCTTCGACGTGGCCGGCGACGCAGATCTCGAAGCGGTAGCGGCTCGACTGGCGATCCTCCCTGAGCGGCGGCTCCGGGATCGCCTCGACGCCCCCCTCCGGCAGCTCGACGCCCTGTTCGATGACGTGGGTCCGGTCGCGAAACTCGCGGGGGATCTCCTCGACGGCGGCCTCGTGGAAGACGACCAGAGCGTCGGCCTGCTCGATGTTGCGCCGGATCGTCGCCGATTCTTCGATGCCGAGATACACGTCTTCGTCGGTCAGGGCGACGATGACCGGCCGCTCGCCGTCCCGCTGCTGGAAGGCCCGGATGGCGTCGTCGCACTCCCGGCCGCACAGCGCGATCATCGCATCGTAGGTGTCGTCGGCGTACTCTTCGCGAGTCTTGCCGTATACGTAGGTCGTATCGACGGTGTGGCCGAGGTCGGTCAGGATGTGTTCCCAGCGGATCGACGTCGTCTCACTTCCGTATTCACTTCCCGGAGGTGCAGCCGTGACGAGTAGGACATGCATGGTCGAGACCTCGAAATGGTTGAGGGATCGGTGACCGAATACGCGCACAGACGGCGGTTGTGGATACGCGTCGGTACGTCGGAACTGAGCCGCGATGAGCGGACGGATGGAGTGTGACTTCAACCGTGTCCCAAAGGTGAGACCCGCCTTGATCAGGTCAAACCACTCGCCGCCGGAGGATGGAGGCCTCGGGGCGGCGAGTGGCGGGGGGTTGGGGCGCGCC
Organism: uncultured Bradymonadales bacterium; assembly: GCA_964600555.1. GTDB lineage: Bacteria > Myxococcota_A > Bradymonadia > Bradymonadales > Bradymonadaceae > CAJXPB01. Next base: position 11,660 of record CAZRLK010000080.1, on the reverse strand, counting down.
GGGGGAAACGGAGTCGGTCGCGGCGGCGGGCGCCGGGTCCGGGGTGGGGCGGTCGGGCGTGGCGCGTGCGGCAGACCCGCGAGGGACGTGCGCGCCGGCAGCCCGCCGGCGCGCTCAGGCCCTCCCAGGCGTCACGGGTGGGGCTGTTGGCCGTCGATGCAGTACAGGCGGGCCGGATCTTCGCACTCGATTTCCCCGTCGTCGGCCCAGGAGCCATCATTGGCGCTCGTGCTGCCGTTGGTCGCCTGGGGAGCCTGGGCATTGGGCGGACCGGTATAGGTCCAGTTGTTGCAGTGATCGCCGCTGCCAGCTCCGTTGAAATCGGAGCCGGTCCAGACCGAATCGTCCCACTGCGAAGTGCCCGTCTCGTCGCGAGCGATTTCGTCTCCGTGCGAGTCCGACCAGAAGTCCGAAGGAGTCGAGGCGATTTCGCTGAAGTCTCCGAGACGCACGACGCCCGCATCGAGGGTGATCACGTCTCCGTCAGCATCGTTGGATCCGTCCGATAGTATCGCCCGCCACGTTCCGCCGAGGCCTTCTGCTTCAGCGAGGCGCTGGCATTCGTCGTGGGCACCGGCCAAACTACTAAAGTCCCCAACTTCGAAGTACTCGCTCGTGACGAAGATCCGGTGGGCACATCGATCCGTGCCGTCCGAGTCGTTGCATTGGTTGTCCGGACATTCGCAGTCGTCCCCGCACGTATCGCCGCCGTCGTTGAGCGCCTCGTCGACCCTGCCGTCACAGTCGTTGTCGAGGCCGTCGTCGTATCCGTCCTGACCGGCACACTGACCCGATTCGCCGGCGTAGTAGTTCCCGGGCTGCTGACAGTCTCCGTTCGAATCGATCGTCTGACCGACGCATACGCCGTCCGTCGAGTTTTCGTAGTAACACGGGCATCCCTCGTCGACGACGCCGTCGCAGTCGTTGTCCAGGCCGTCGCACTCGCCGGCGGCGGCCTCGCCGTCACTGTCGATGTACTCGCTCGGCTCGGCGCAGTCGTTGTTGTCGGTACTGGAGGCGTCCGGGTCGACCGTCGAGTTCGCACAGACCCCGGTGCCCTGGGTGCCGTCGGGACTCGTCGGAATGAACTGGCACGAGCAGCCCTCGTCGACGACGCCGTCGCAGTCGTTGTCCCGGTTGTCACACTGGTCCGGGTTCGCCCCTCCGTCTTCGTCGCTCGTGTAGGACTCCGCGGAGGTACACTCTTCGGTCCCCGAGGCGGCGTCGTTCCAGGTTCCGTCGCTACAGACCCCCTCGCCCTGGGTGCCGTCGCCGGAGGTCGGGGTGTAGTCACACGGGCATCCCTCGTCGACGGTCCCGTCGCAGTCGTCGTCGGTGCCGTTGTTGCAATCGTCCGACTCCGCGGTGGGCACGACGGCGTTTTCACATGTGCCCCAGGTGCCGTCCTCCTGGCATTCCTGAGTGCCGGGAGTGCAGATCCCCTCGGTTCGCAGGGTGCCACACGGTTGTTCCTCGCCCGGCGAGCACTCACACCCCTCGTCGATTTCGCCGTCACAGTCGTTGTCGAGCCCGTCGCACAGGCCGGCGGCGTTCTCGTCGCTGCCGTATTCGCTCTCCTCGGCGTCGAGGTAGTTGTCGGGGGCTCCGCACTGGTTGTCGGCCTGCCCGTCCTCGGCCGCCTCGAGCGTGCCGTTCCGGCAGACGCCGGTCTCCTCGCCGCCGACGAAACACGGGCAACCCTCGTCGACGGTGCCGTCGCAGTCGTTGTCGAGGCCGTCGCAGACCGGTGGGCCCTCCCCCTCGTTTTCGTCGGTTTCGTGCGTTGCCGGGGGATGGCACGTCACCTCGCCGGTATCCTCGGACTCCCGCATGGTCCCCTCGCTGCAGACACCCAGGCCGTCGCCGTGATCACACGGACAGCCCTCCGCCGGCGGCGTCCGATCGCACGGGGCGACGGCGTCGGCGTCGCCTCCATCCCGCGCGTCACCGGGCATCCCGCCATCGGCGTCGGGATCGGGCTCGACGTCGCTCCCGGCGTCGGCCGGTCCCCCGTCGCGCGGCGGCTCCGTGTCGGGCCGATCGCCGTCGGGCTGCTCGGCGTCCGTCACGCCGACGTCCGCCGGCGCCTCGACCCAGTAGCCGTTGCGGCAGACCTGTCCGTCGATGCGTTCCCCCTCGATCGCCTCCGAGCATTGCGTGTTCGACAGACCGCTGTCGAACGAACACCCGCCTGCTGCGACGGCTCCGACCAGCCCCAACCACCCGACCACTCGGAGCAGACTCCAGTTCGATTCGAGCTCGACACAATCCATGAGAACATCCCGCGTCGGCAAAAAACCCCTGACAATGGAGGCTCGATCACCTCTGATGGCAAGTTGGCCTCATTGTATAATGGTTTCTGCGCGCAATTCCAGCCGCGTCTGCCCGCCGGCCGGACGATCGCGGAGACGGGTCGGAGGCCGGGATAGATTGAACTTGAACCTTTCGCGACACCGATGCACGTGTTAGGGGAGGGATCTCCCGCCGGTCGGATTTTCGTCCGGGTGGCGGCCGACCGCACGAGCCGACGGCGTCCGGCGGAGCTGTCGGTCGGAGACCGACGGCCGTCCGGAATGCGACGCCCCCTTCCCATGTTGTTTTAGCTCCATGTCACGAGTCACCAAACGTACCATAGCCATACTCGCGCTCGCCGGCATCGTCGGCTGGCTGATCGCCTCGAAGCTGACCAGCAGCGAGGGCGGAGCGAGCACCAAAGAGGGCGACAAGGGCTCGGAGGCGAGCCTGGTGACGACCTTCCGCGTCGAGCCGATCCGGCTGATCGACTCGATTTCGACGGTCGGCACGCTCAAGGCCGAGGAGTCGCTCGAGATCAAAAACGAGGTCCCCGGCAAGATCACCCGCATCGGCTTCGAAGAGGGGGATCGCGTCGAGCGAAACCAGTTGTTGTTGCAGATGCGCAACGCCTCGGCCCGCGCCCGCCTCGAGGTCAAAAAGCGGCGCCGAGATCTGCTCGAGACCGAGGTCGAGCGCAACCGCCGGGTGCTCGAGCAGGGCGGGATCAGCCAGCAGGAATTCGACGTCACCCAGAACGAACTGCAGGTGATCGAGGCCGAAATCGACGAGGTCCGCGCCGAGCTCGACAAGACCAGCGTTCGCGCGCCGTTCGCCGGGGTCGTCGGCCTGCGCGAGGTCAGCCCCGGCGCCGTGTTGACGACCGGCACCCGGGTGGCGACCCTGCGCAAACTCGACCCGATCGAACTCGAATTCACCGTCTCCGAGCGCTTCGCCGACCGCATCGAACAGGGAACGGTCGTCAAGTTCCGCACCCACGGCACCGACGCCATCCAGAGCGCCGAGGTGTTCGCCTTCGAGCCACAACTCGATCCCGACAACCGGACCCTGCTGGTCCGGGCGCGCACCTCGAACGACGACCACGAGCTTCGGCCGGGCAGCTATGCGCAGGTGCGGACCGTCGTCGAACAAAAAGAAGACGTCCTCGCTGTGCCGGCCACCGCCGTCGTGACCTCCTCGGAGGCGAATCACGTCTGGGTCAGCGACGATGGCGAGGCCGAAAAGCGCGAGGTGGAACTCGGGATGCGGACCGAGAATCTCGTCGAGATCCTCGACGGGATCTCCGCCGGCGAGACGGTCGTGACGACCGGCCGCCAGCAATTGTCCGAGGGCGGGAAGCTCGAGGTCGACGACTCGCAGGATGCGATGGACGTCCAGCAGATTGCGCCCGACCCGGAGGGGTCGGGGATGAGAAACAAGTGGTTCTCCGAGGAACCTCTCGAGCGCGATCCCACCGAGCAAGACGCCGAGCCCTCCGGTGCGGGATCGCGTGACGAATCGAGCGACGAACCGACGAGCGAGGAGGGGGGACGATGAACGATCTCGCGTCGATCAGCGTCAGACGACCCGCGCTCGCGATCGTCATGGCGCTGACCATCATTCTGTTCGGCGTGATCGGGTATCTCGAGCTCGGGGTCCGCGAATTCCCCGCCGTCACGCCCGCCGTCGTCAGCGTCTCCACCGAATATCCCGGCGCCGGGGCGGAGGTGATCGAAAACCAGATCACCGAGCCGCTCGAGGACCAGATCAACTCGATCGACGGCATCGACTCGCTGGAGTCGGTCAGCCGCCAGGGCCGCTCGACGGTCACCGTCGAGTTCGACCGCGAGGTCGATCTGGAGCGCGCCGCCAACGACGTCCGCGACCGGGTCTCGCGAGCGAGGCGCGACCTTCCGCCGGACGCCAACCCGCCGACGGTCAACAAGGAGGATACCAGCGGCTCGCCGATCGCGTACATCAAGGTCACCAGCCCCAACCGCGACGTCCTGGAGCTGACCGAACTGGCGGATACCCGGATGGTCGAGCGGCTGCAGACGATCTCGGGGGTCTCCCGTGTCGATCTGTGGGGCTCGAAGACGTACACGATGCGGTTGTGGATGAATCCGAAGCTGATGGCCGGCTACGGGCTCACGCCCCACGACATCCAGCGCTCTCTGCAACAACAAAACTTCGAGCTACCCTCGGGCCGGATCGACGGCAACACCGTCGAGCTGAACATCAAGGCGCCCACCCGTCTGGCGACCCCGGACGACTTCGAGCAGATGGTCGTCAAGCGCGACGGCGACACGCTGGTGCGCTTCGAGGACGTCGGCTACGCGACCTACGGGGCGGTCGAGCGCCGCGAGAACCTCCGGGGGGACGGCAAGAAGATGTTGATGACCGTCCTCCGCCCCCAGCCCGGCGCCAACCAGATCGCGATCGCGGACGATGCGCACGAGCGACTCGCCGAGATCAAAGAGGATCTGCCCGAGGACGTCACCGCCGAGTACGTCCACGACAGCACCGACTACATCCGCTCCTCGATCGACGAGGTCCAGTACACGATCCTGCTGGCACTCGGGATCGTCATCTCCATCATCTTCCTGTTTCTCGGCAACTGGCGCACGACTCTGATCCCGGTGCTGGTGATCCCGGTCTCGATCGTCGGTTCGTTTTTCGTGATGTGGGCCGCCGACTTTTCGATCAACGTCCTGACGCTGCTGGCACTCGTGTTGGCGATGGGGATCGTCGTCGACGACGCGATCGTCGTCCTCGAAAACGTCTACAGCAAAATCGAGGAGGGGATGGATGCGCGCGTGGCGGGCATCGTCGGCACCCGCGAGGTCTTCTATGCCGTCGTCGCGACGACGCTGGCGCTGGTGGTGGTCTTTTTGCCCATCCTGTTCATGGGCGGGCTGACCGGGGAGTTGTTTGCCGAATTCGGCGTCGTGCTGGCCGGCACGGTCCTGTTGTCGTCGTTTTCGGCGCTGACCGTCGCGCCGATGCTGTGTGCGAAGCTGCTCGAAAAACGCGACTCCAAGCCGCTGGTCCAGCAGTATACCGATCCGTTTTTCGACCGGCTGCGCGAGCTGTACACGACCGAGCTGAAGGCCCTGTTGCGCCACCGCTGGATTGCGTTTCCGATCGTCATCGCCACCGGGCTGGTCGTGTATTTCGCCTTCACGGCGCTTCCGAGCGAACTGGCGCCGAAGGAAGACCGCGGCGAGTTTCGGGTCTTCGCGACGGCGCCCCAGGGGGTGAACTTCCAGTACATGGAAGATTACATGCTCCGCACCATCGACCTCATCCAGGACGAGGTCCCGGAGCGCGATTTGATGATGTCGATGACCTCGCCGGCCTTCGGGGCGACCGGTTCGGTCAACTCGGGCTTTCATTTTCTGACCCTCGCCGACCGCGAAGACCGCGAGCGCTCCCAGAACGAGATCGCCACCGCCGTCGGCGAGCGGCTCTCGACGGTCACCGGCGCCCGGGCCCACGTCTCGCAGCCGGCGACGATCTCGGACGATTTCGGCGGCTTCCCGGTTCAGTTCGTCATCCAGAACCTCGAGATCGAGCGATTGCGCGACGTTCTCCCGAAGATGCTCGAGGAGGCGCGCGACGACCCGATGTTCCCGTTCGTCGACGTCAACCTGAAGTTCAACCAGCCGGAGCTGCAGGTCCGGCTCGACCGCGACCGCACCCAGGCGCTCGGCGTCCCGCTGCGGCGGGCCGGCGAGATCTTCGAGATGGCGCTGACGCCGTTGCGGGTCGGGACCTTTCTCAAAAACAGCAAGCAATACGACATCATGGCCCAGGTGGCCCGGGAGGACCGCGACGAGCCGAGCGACTTCCGCGATCTGTACGTGCGCAACGACGAGGGCGAGCTGGTTTCGATGGCCGAGCTGGTGACCGTCGACCAGGGCGCCGGCCCGCCGCTTCGCTTCCGCTACAACCGCTACAATTCGGCGACGGTCGAGGCGGAACTCGCCGACGGCGAGACCGTCGGCCAGGGCGTCCGGCGCATGGAGGAGATCGCGAACCGCGTGCTCGACGACAGTTTCGTCACCTCGCTCAAGGGCCAGACCAAAGAATACGCCGAGGCGTCGAACCAGATTTATTTCGCCTTCGCGCTGGCGTTGTTGATGGTCTATTTCGTCCTGGCCGCCCAGTTCGAGAGCTTCCGGGATTCGTTCTCGATCCTGCTGAGCGTGCCGCTCGCTCTGTCGGGGGCGCTCGGGGCGCTGTGGTATTTCGACCAGACGCTCAACGTCTTCAGCCAGATCGGGATGATCATGCTGATCGGGCTGGTGGCGAAAAACGGGATTCTGATCATCGAATTCGCCAATCAGCGCCGGGCCGACGGCCTGTCGGTGATCGAGGCGGCGAAGGAGGCGGCCGCGGTGCGTTTCCGGCCGGTGTTGATGACCGCGATCTCGACCTCGCTCGGCGTCCTGCCGCTGGCGCTTGCGCTCGGGGCCGGGGCGGAGAGCCGGATTCCGATGGGCATCGCCGTCATCGGCGGAATGCTCGTCGGGACGTTTTTGACGCTGTTCGTCGTCCCCGCGCTGTACACCTACATCGCGACCGGCGAGATGAGTCCCCAGCAGCGCGCCGCCTCGCGCGTCGAGGCGGAGGTCCCGGAGGGGTTCGAAGACGAGGAGTGACGAGCGAGAAGGTCCCGCGAGTCGGCCCTCGTGCGTCGGCCGGATGACGAGCCAACCATTCTCTCAAACTGTCGTGACGTCTGAGTGCTGAAGGAACCGATGGCGAACCGCACCACACTCGCTCGGCTTGTCGTTGCCGCCGGCCTCGCGGCGTTCACCCTCGCGGCGCCGGCCTTCGCCCAACCGGGGGGCGACGAGCAGGGCAAAGACGAGACCGTCGAGTCCGACGGCAAAAAGGACCAACCGTCCGACGCCCCCGGTGCTGACGACGACGGCGACTCGCCCCCCCGACAAAATGCGGACGAGACACCCGTCGAGGCGGCCGAGACCGAGCCGGTCGAGGAGACCGACGCCGCTCCCAGGTTGCCGAGCGCCGAGCTCGATCGCGCCGAAGAGGGCGAGGTGCTGACTCGCCGGGAGGCCATCGGGATCGCCGTCGAGCAAAACCACGGCGTGCGCATCCAGCGCGTCCGCACCGACATCGCCGAGCGCAACGTCTCGATCGGCAACGCCGACTACCTCCCGTCGCTGCAGGGAGTCGCCGACCAGACGCACCTGTTCGGCGGACCGGGCATCTACGGCAACGAGCAGATCTACACGCAGACGACCCTCGGCGTCGAGCTCAACTGGCCGGTCTTTCTCGGGTTTCGGCGCCCGGCGACCTACCGGCGGCTGAAACGCCTCCGGAGCATCGAGCAGCTGGACCAGCAGGTCGAAATCGAGGGGACGCTCGTCGAGGTGACGACGGCCTACGCCGACGTCCTCCGCCAGAAGCGCCTGGTCGGTGCCCTCCAGCAGACGAGGGCCCTGTCGGAGCGCCGCGTCGAGATCGCCGAGGCGATGCTCGATGCCGGCACCGGAACTCGCGTCGACCTCAACTTGGCGCGCGTGGAGCTCAACCAGGATCGCTCGGCGGTCGCCGAACAGGAGATCGCGCTGGTCGAGGCGAAGACGGCGCTCAACGAGACGCTCGGCCGCGACGCCGACGAGGCCTTCCGGGTCGAGGGCGACATCGACGTCGCCGACTCCCTGAACTACGAGCAGACTCGCCGGCAGGCCCTCGAGCAAAACCGCCGGCTGCGCGTCGAACGCCAGCAGGTCGACGTCTCCGAGAACGAACTCGACGAGGTGAAATCCGAGCGGTGGCCGAGGGTCGATCTCGGCCTCGGCTACAACTACACGGGGTTTCACAGCGGCCTGGCGCCGGACTTCGAGACCGCCCCCGGCCTCGAGTACGGACTCAGCCTGACCATCCCGCTGTTCGACGGCTTCAACGTCGTGCGCCGCATCGACAACGCCCGCTCCCGGCGGACCATCTCCGAGCGTGAGGTCCGCGCCGAAAAGACCCGCATCCGCGCCGAGGTGCGCGACGCCCACGAGTCGTACCGGCGCCACCTCGAGCGGGTGGAGCTGGCCGACGAGACGGTCGAGCTGGCCGAGCAAAACGCCGAGATCGGACTGACCGAGCTGCGGGCCGGCCGGATCACGCAGGTCGAGTTGCGCCAGGTGCAGGTCAACCTGCTCGATGCCCGCACCCGCCTCATCAACGCCAGATACGACGCGAAGGTCGCCGAACTGCAACTGCGGCGGCTGGCCGGACGCCTGTACGACGAGTTGCTGCCACAGTGACGCTTCGAGACTCTCCCCGGGGAATTGCCCATGTCGCATCGCCGCACCGTCCGATACCTGTTCGTCGCCGCTCTCGCGTGTCTGCTCGCTGCCTGTGCGACGGCCCGGGGCGGGGAGGGGGGCGGCTCCGAGTCGACGAGTTCGCCGCCGGCCTCGGGCGCCGAGGGCGACAGCGAGTCGGGCGGGGAGACCGATGGCTCGACCGCCGATGACGGCGAGGCCGACGGGGAGGCCTCAGGCTCGGAGGGCGCCGGCGAGGCCGACGAGCCCGCCTACGACGCCCGCCTGTCGGAGTACGCGTATCCCTATGAGGTGCACGTCCGCGAGTTCGACGCCCAGGGCGCCACCCGCGAGATGGCCTACATGGACGTCGAGCCCGACGAGCCGAACGGCCGGACCGTGCTTTTGCTGCACGGCAAGAACTTCTCGGGCGCGTACTGGGAGCGCACGATCGAGCAGCTCGCCGAGCGGGGCTACCGCGTCGTCGCCCCCGACCAGATCGGGTTCGGCAAGTCGAGCAAGCCCGTCGACTTTCAGTACAGCTTCCACGCCCTCGCCGCCCACACCCGGGCGCTGCTCGACGAGCTCGGCGTCGAGCAGACGGCCGTCGTCGGCCACTCGATGGGCGGCATGCTCGCTACCCGCTTCGCGCTGATGTACCCCGGGACGACCGGCTCGCTGACGCTGGTCAACCCGATCGGCTTCGAGGACTGGAAGCGCAAGGTCCCCTACCAGACGGTCGACGCCTGGTACGAGCGCGAGCTCGACAAAACTCCCGCCAAAATCAAGGGCTACATGCGCCGAAGCTACTTCGACGGCGAATGGAAGGAGGCCTACGACCCGCTGGTCGAAATCCAGGCCGGCTGGACGCGCGGCCCCGATTATGAGCGGATCGCCCGCGTCTCGGCGCTGACCTACGACATGATCTTCACCCAGCCCGTCCTCTACGAGTTCGGCGACCTGGGCGTCGAAACCCTCCTGATCATCGGCCAGCGCGACCGCACCGCCCTCGGCACCGGCCGCGTCTCGCCGGACGTCGCCCGAACGATGGGCCGCTACGACGAACTCGGCAAACGCACCCACCGCGCCATCCCCAACAGCGAGCTGGTCGAACTCGACGGGATCGGGCACATCCCCCACTACGAGGCCTTCGACCGCTACCTCGACGAACTGACCTCCTTCCTCGCGAACTGACTCTCTTCGTGGGGGGCGCCGAGGGCGCGGGGGCGCGGAAACGCCGAAGCGCGGAGACGCGGGGGTCGCGGGAGGTCTCGAACGCGGAGGTCGCGGGGGCGCTGGAGAGACCACGAAAGTTCGCGGGGGGCGCGGCAGACCGGGGTGGGGGCCGGACGTCGGGTTGGGGGGCCGGTGGAACGCCGGTGACTTTCGTTTACGTCGACGAATTTCGATTACGTCGACGAGAATCGTTTACGATGACGAGCGGGCTCCGGGGGGCTCGGTCGGCCGCTCCGGTCCATCGATCACCTCGACTGGCTGGAACCCGTTCGGCCGTTCCTCGTCCTCGTCATTTGCCTGTTTGCACCACCGGCCGATCGTCGCCCGCGGGATCTCGAGGGCGTTCGCTGATTCGCTGCTGGGGCCAGTCCTCATCGCGGAGCGTCTCGACCAGTTCCACGGCATCTTCCCGGAAGGCTTCCGGGTAGCGGAGGGAGCCGCGCTGCTCAGCCCGCTTCTTCAAATCCTCAATCTGCTCGTCGCAGCTCGACATGACGGCTCCTCATCCAGATTCCATTGAGCCATCACTCTGTCATCTACGACGGGGTGCGTGTGGCGGGTTCCAGCGAGTAGCTACGCCCGAACCCCCTCCCCTTACACAGGAATTTTGAGGATCTGACCATCCGTCGGTTCATCCCAATATCACTCGGCTCCGAATGATCGAGAGGTTACCGTCCATTTCTCGGATGCCAGCTATTTAATGGGAAATCGATCGGACGCTTCATATCGTGACAGATCATCTGTTTCGTCGCCGCCCAGCGTCGGACATCGACGGGAGCAGAAGCGGACTACAAAACGATAGATGCCGGTGTCACGAAGGGTGTCGTTGGCCTTCAGCGAATAGAGTTTGCCGGGCTCTACTTCGGAGTCAAACACATCAAAGGAATCAGTTTGAGCTGAGTGGTCCAGCGAAATCCCCGGAACGCCGAACCAGATATTTTCGTGTTCAGGATGCATTTTCTCAATCCAACAGCATCCCGATATCGACTCGATATAGTAAGTTTGAAGTTTGTCCGAATGAGGTCGCCTCAACATGTACACAGGATTTTCTTTTGGCGCCAGATCCGAAACAGGTCGTAATTTCACCTCGTCTGGTACATCATCGAAAGAATGTAATTTGACCGTCTCGCCTCTGATAATTAATCGGAGTGTAGATGTGGTCTTTTGAGTCGTGGTTGTCGCGTTTCGGTGATCGTTACTGGGTGTTCCTTTCATCTTTATTTCAGCAGTGTACGACCCAGGGTACACGGGCAAATCTTCATGGATGTCACAGTTTTGGTTTAATATTTTTTCTGGGTGGAATCTCCATGTTTTACGTGACCATGAATCTGGGCTAATCTCGCAAGATAATATTTGGTAATCTTCGTTCTTGAGGGTAAGTTTGGTGGGATGATCGAAGCGATCGAATCGGATGGAGATGTCAATTCTTGGTTGATCGTGAGTATGAGCATTAGATGATTCAATTGATTCAGAGGTCGGTTTGCTGGGCCCGGATGCACATGAGAATAGGAAAAGTACGTGTATTGTCATTCCAATACAACCGCAGAATATTCTATGATTTAGATATAGTTGAAATGTCTGGGGTTTAGTGTTTTGGCTTTCGGAGCGTGAGCCTCTATTGTACATTCGATGGATCCTCCTGAATCCGTTCGGCAACATTACCTATTGTGTTGGTTAACCTAGGTTTTTGGGTTAGTTGCGTCCGTAATGTTGTGTAAATCGAGTCGGGGTTGAAACCGGCCACCGCCCTCCAGATAGGCTTCATGTTGAGTAAGCACGAAGTCCTAACCCGTAAAGTTCACGCGATGCGAGAATACCCCGGTCGAGCCGGTTGTGACA